>NZ_JBFBBS010000045.1:0-44924 GCF_040682835.1 Streptomyces sp. NPDC051104
TCGCTCTTGTAGGGCTGGCGGTCACTCACGAAGAACACTCCAGCACGACAGGGCTCCCCGATCAGCCCCGATACGCCTGAGCCACACGTTCCAGCGACGACAAACATGGCATCACGTCACATACCGCCCTCTGAGAGGTAGAAGCCTCTCCGGACGGTGGCACTGCCGTCCTTGTCAGTGCATCGCGGTGCGCGACGCCACCGGAGCATACGGAGGGCGGGGACTTCATTCCGCTGATCGAAGACCGCCCGCCCCGGTTGTCGACCTGTCTCACGCACCTCCTCCGGTACGGCGCTGTCCGTCCGCGACCGGCTCGGGGAGCTCTTGCGATGCTGCGCTCTTGCAGTGACCATCCCACCCGGCTGGGCCGGTGCCCAGTGACCGACCGCCGTTGTCGCTGGTGCGCTGCGCAAGCCCGCCGGCCTGTCGCCGCCGCCTCTGCAGCCCGCCCCACCCACGGCGTCCAGCCCTACCGGCCCGGCCGCCAGCGGCCGGGGTACCACGCGCACGCGCGGCTCGGAACCTCCGTGGCCCGAGCCCCGGTACCGGGCATGCGAGCCAGCCGGGAGCCGCCAACCGTGCCGCTGCACACTCCACCTGCGGCTGCTGGATCAGGCTGGCTTTGGGTGGCCGAAGAGGAGATCGTAGCCGGGTGGGAGCTGGAGCAGCATGCGATCGAGGAGGTCGTCCCCGGCGATCTCGGCGACCACACTGAGCACGGCACTGATGTCCCATGTTGCGGTCTGCTCGGTGGCTCCTTCGATCCAGGCTGCAGTCGCCCGGATGAACCGCTCCGGCGGGAGCGGCTCGTGGGCTTGCAGCGGGTTCAGCAGCACCCGGGCCGGCGTTTCCGGAAGCCGGTCAGCCAACTCGTCCCGCACCTGGCCGACCAGGTGGGCGCCCAGGAGTGCGAGCACGACGCGGGCGGACCGTTCGGCCTCCTGTGGTGAGGAGTATTCGCCGCGCTCCTGGACCGCGGCCAGAAAGGCGTCCCAGTCCATCGTCAATGTCCTCACCTCCCGATCGCTCCCGCCTGGAGGTTCGCCAAGCCGGTGACGCGGGGCACCAGCAGGGCGTGCCTCTGTTCATTGCGGACCGAACGTTCTTCTGCCGCAAGTGGTCTCGGCGCCAGGGCGTACAACGGTCCTGCCCTGAGCGTCGTCGCTGTGCGACTGCCGTCCCCGCGGCCTGCTGTTTGGCAGACCGCCCTGGTGATGTTGACGGCGGGCGATCTTCGGGCCACAGACTCATGTGCCGCCCCAGTCGCCGTCGGCAGCCGAATGCCTCGGATGCTGGGGCTGCGCATGAGTCGTGGTCGGCAGGCGGGTTGGGTAGTCGCAGCCGCCCGGCAGGCCGCCCAGGTCATAGTGACGGCGGCCGCCGGGCGATCTTCAGCCCCGTCCACCCTGAGCGACAGGCATCGTCCTCGCTGATGAAGGAGAGGGAGAGGATCACTATGGCCAGCAGCACGGAAACCGGCGAGGTCACCGGCACCAAGGACAAGGACTACAACCTCATCTGGTTCATCGAGGCATGCCTGAGCAGCGCCCTGCGCAAAGCAAACGGTCACGGTAGGTAGCCGCACGATGGCGGGGGCCGCTCGCGAGGTGAGCTGGTTTGACCTGTTCGGGTTCCCGGTGGTGCGGGGCTGGTGTGCCGTAACCGGCAATGGCCTACCGAGCTGCAGGATTCTCTTGCGAGCGGGCGGCCAGGCGAAGGCGGGTACGCCGTTGTCGTCGCTGAGCCCGCGGGGCCGCCCGCTTCATTGCACACGTTCTCCCAGCGGTGCGCCAGGTGCACGGCAGCGGCCGTCGTGGTGCCGGAATGCCGCCCATTTCAGGTCGTCGGGCCGCCGTCAGGCGGCGATCACACCGGCCGACAGGCCGGTGATTCTTCGGTTGCTGATGATTGCTGCACGAGTCTCGTCGTCGATGCTTCCGGTCGTCGCTCGCCGGTGCCCGCCTGGCTGATCTCGGCCGGCTGCCGCCCGCCCTTGGTCGACAGCCATCGCACCGGGATCGCTTATCTGTGCCGTTGGTACCGCCTGCGCACCGACGGCCCACGTGACCCAGGGCGAGTGAGGACGGGCTCGGCAGCACCGTTCGCGCTCGCCGGCGTCTTCCCGTCCGACAACGACACCTTCCCACCGCGCCCACAACACCTCCGGCGGCAGTACGTACGTGACCCGGCAGCCGATATAGCGCGAACGACGAGGACGAACGAAGTGCCGGGACCTGAGATCCTCACGGATCTCCCGCGACCGGTCGTGTCCCCACGGCGCGAGCACGCCCCTGCACGAGGGACACGTCAGTTCACCGGCCTTCAACTGGGCGTTGCACCCGAACAACGTCGGTGTCGACGACAAGCACTGGCTGCCTCCACCTCGTGCTCACCGTGTCGTCGTGCACGAGGCAGGATCAGACTGCCCACCGCGATCAGCAGTCGTGAGCGTCGCCAAGCCCCGGCTTGATGCTCATCCAGAGAGTCGTCCGACACCCCCGACCTCCGGGAGGAACTGGGCAGGGCAGTCGGTGGCGGCCTGGAGAGGGGGTGATACGCGCTCGCACCCGGTCGGCCATAGATGCGTGGAGAACGGGATAGGGGCCGTCTCGTTATGGGTCGGCCCACCCAAATCCGCATGGCGTCCGGTCCTGATCATCCGGCGATCGGCACGGCGTGGCCGGTGACCCGTACGCGAGCGTCGTCTGGGCCTACCTCGATGATCAGGTCGCTTGGCCGTCCCATGTCCTCGCCTTGACGGATGGCGATCACACCCGCTGGGGGCAACAGGCCGAGCGTACGCAAGTAGCCTCCGAACGCGGCTGCTGCTGCTCCGGTGGCTGGGTCTTCGACGACGCCGCCGACGGGGAACGGGTCACGCGCGTGGAAGCGGTCGTCGCGCTCCCGCCAGACCAGGTGCACCGTCGTCCAGCCGTAGACCTGCATGACACCAGCGAGGGCCTCGAAGTCGTAGTCGAGGTCGGTCAGTCGGTCACGGGAGCCGGCAGCGAGCACCAAGTGTTCGTTGCCGGCGAAGGCAACGTGCGGCGGAAGCGCCGGGTGGAGGTCGGCTCTTTCCCACCCCAGGGCTGACAGCGTGGCGTCCACCTCGGCGGCCTGTGCCGGACGGGACCAGGTGGGGACGCTGGTGAGTGTCGCCCGTACAGCACCATGCCCATCGGCCACGGTCTCTACCTTGATCTCGCCAGCAGGCGTTTCGAAGACCAGAGGACCGGGGCCTATGTGTTCGGCAAGCGCCACCGATGCGGCAACGGTGGCGTGCCCACAGAAGGCGACCTCGGCGAGGGGGCTGAAGTAGCGGAGCGTGAACCGACGGTGCTGCTCGTCGCGAGAGGTGACGAATGCTGTCTCGGAGTACCCGACCTCGGCGGCGATCGCCAGCATCTGCTGCTCGTCGAGTTGTGCGGCGTCGAGTACGACGCCGGCCGGATTTCCCCCGTCGGGGTGGGAGGTGAACGCGGCGTAGCGAAGGACATCGGTAACCGTTGAGCGAGTCATGCCCTTACACTCCCGCCCTTGCGGCATTAATGCAAACGATGATGATTAATGAAATCGATCGATGTTTGCGATGGCTTGCTAGGGTTCGGTCATGGATACCCGGCTGCTCCAGACCTTCACCGCACTCGCCAGGACAGGAAGCTTCACCGGGGCCGCTGCTGAGCTTCAGCTTGCGCAGTCCACGGTCACCGTGCAGATCAGAGCCCTTGAGAACACACTGCGCACCCGGCTCTTCGATCGACTGGCCAGAGGCGCGCTGCTCACCGAGGCCGGGCGACGGTTGCTTACCCTGGCCGAAGAAGTCCTGGAGGCCGAGTCACGGTTGTTCGCGGCGGCCGCCGAGGATGGTCCGGTCAACGGGACGGTAGTGGTGGGCGCGGGCGAGACATTGTGCTCTGCCCATCTGCCAGGCGTGATCGCCGCGCTGCGCCGCCTCCACCCCGATGTGGAAGTGCACCTTCAGGCGTGCAGCACCGCCGCCGCCGTTGAAGGACTGCGAGCAGGAAGACTGGACTGCGCTCTCCTGCTGGAGGAACAGGTGGACTACCCGGACGTCACGGCTGAGCGCATCACCAGCCAGCCCCTGGTCCTGCTTTGCGCCCCCGACCATCCTCTCGCCGGCCGCGAACAGCCGACGACCTGGGATGAACTGGCGCGGGAGAACTTCTTCCTCCACGAGGAAGGCTGTTCCTACAGCGACTGGCTCGCTGAACGTCTACAGGCGGTCGCTGGTGCCCAGCCCCGGCTGACGCGATTCGGCGGAATCGAAGCCACCCGCGCCTGTGTCACAGCCGGACTCGGCCTGACCGTCCTTCCCCATGCCAACGTAGCCGAATCACTACGCGATGGCCGCCTCACGGCAGTACCGGGCCCCTCACTCCCCAATGTCCCTGTCCACCTGGCACGCCACCGCCGCCGCCAGCCCTCCCGCGCAGCGCGCGCCGTCGCAGCCCAGGTTGTACGCCACTTCCATACGTAGCGGAGCGAGACGATCACCGTGCACAGCAACTCTCCGGCGGCTTCGACCACCCGACCAGGGCGACGGCAAGAGGCTGTGGAAGCTCGCCCCGCGCAGCGAGGCGATGTTGACTGGCCCGACGCGGGCGATCAGTGGGAGGTTGGAAGGTGGGGGATGCCCAGGCGGTTACTGCCGCTGCGGGCTTGCTGGCGAGGCCTTGGCCCCAGGCCGAGGTGGCGAAGCGGTAGAAGAGGTCGAGGACCTTCATGCTGTGCAGTTCCACGGGCTTTGATCGCGTAGAAGCCCCGTTGCAGGCGGGGCCGTGGCGTCGAACGGCCCAGTACCCGTATCCGCACCGCTGCCACTGGTCGTTCCAGCGGCGATGGAGTACCCCGGCCTCATCGAGCCGGGTGAGCGCGTCCGAGGGGTTGTGCAGGCAGGTTTCGGAGTCACGGTGGATCGCGAGGAGGGCAACTGATGGACTCGCGTCATGACGACACTGACGTCCCGCGTCCTGCACGAGCTTGAACCTGCTGAGCCAGGTCCCCAAGTCCGCCCAGCCCTGGGTGGCCACCCTGCTGCGAACGGTCTTCGAACAGCCCGACGCCGACGCCGTGACGGCTCAGATGCGGCACGTCCTGGACGCCTTGGAGGCGAAGGTCCCCAAAGCCGCCGCACACCTCACCGTCAGCACCGCGCACCGGGCCATCCGGGACACGGAGGGCAGCTCGGCGTGCGGCTGCTGGAGCGCACCACGCGCCAGGTCTCTCTGACCCCGCCGGAGAGGTCCTGCTCCGTGACGCACGGACCGCGCTCGACGCGGTCGCTGCGGCCACCCGGTGCGCCCGGCGGGGCGGTCAGCCCGAGCCCGTTCTGCGACTGGCACTGAAGGCCGACTACGACGGGGGACTGCTGCCACAGATTCTCGCCGAATACCAGCGTGAGGCGGCCGCGTTCCCGGTGGAACTCGTGCTGGGCGGACGGGGCGAGCAACTGCCGGCACTGCGCGACGGACGGGCGGACATCGCGCTACTGGCCACTCCCTTCGACGACGGGGATCGGGACATCGAACCGCTGCTGACCGAACCCCGCCTGATCGCCCTGGCAGCGGACGATCCGCTGGCACTCCGCCGGCACCTGCACCTGGCCGAGCTGGCCGGCAGAACGCTCCCCGACAAAACACCCGCCGACCGAGGCGGCTTTCACCGACCACCGCCCCGGCAGGCGTGTGCGACGGCGAGCGCCCTCAGAGCGAAGGCCACCGCTCACCGGCCGTCGCCGCCTTCGTCCGCACGGCCACCGCGGTCGCAGCGGCCACCGGCTCCATTACCGCCTCCGTGGTCGGCAGCGACCTGATCGTGGGCGGCGGCGCCACTGCCTGACCGCGGTCCCGGTCGCACGCTGGGCCCATGCCAAGGGCAGGCACGGGAACAGATGTCGCACGTGGGAGGTACATCAGGTCAGCGCCGCGAGCTCCGCGTTGGCACGTTCGGTGACCAGGGCGAGGACGCGGCCGGCGGCGGCGAGGTCCTCGGCGGGTATCCCGCCCCAGATGCGGGCCGAGATGGGGGCGGTCTCCGCGCCGGCGGCGGCGGTCAGCTCGCGCCCTGCGTCCGTGGGGTGAAGGTGCGTGCCGTCCGAGACGAGCAGCTGCTTGGCCAGCAGTTCGTCGAGCGTGGCGCGGATGTCGGCCGGATCGGCCTTGAGGGAGCCCCGGATCTGGGCGACGAGATCGTCCGGCGTCTGCGGGGCGTCGGCGGTGATGGCGGTGCGCAGGGCGATCTGTTGCTGGAACGTGATGCCGTGCCGGGCCAGGACGTGCTCCAGGACGCCGCGGGCGGCGTAGTGGGCCAGGCCGAGGGCGCGGGCGTCGGCGAGGGGTGCGGTGGTGGTCATGGTGTTGTCCCCTGAGTGTTCTCGTCGATCGGTACGGATGGAACGAGAGGTGCGTCGAGCAGGGTCGTCAGCTCGTCGGTGAACGCGCGCGCCCGCGGGGCGTCGAGGCCGCCGAGCGGCTCCAGCAACTGCTGAAGCAGTTCCTGGACCACCGTGATGGCCTGCCGCGTGACGGCCTGGCCCTGCTCGGTGAGGGAAAGCTGTACGGCGCGCGGGTCGCGCGGGTCGCGTGTGCGCTCGATCAGGCCGGCCGACTCCAGGGCGCGTGCCAGCTTCGAGACGTACAGCGCCTCCAGGCCGGTGTGGTCGGCGAGTCGGCGCTGACTGGGCCGCTCGCCGGCGCGTTGCATGCCGTGCAGCGACGCGACCAGCGAGTACTGCGCGTGGGTGAGGCCCAGCGGAGCCACCGCGCGATCGACCGCGACGCGCCACTTGTTGGCGAGCCGCCACACCAGGAAACCAGGCGTGGGACCCGGTGAACCCTTGCTCATGGCCAACACATTACATGGCTACTATAGCTATGGCTACTATTTTCGGGGCGGATGTGACGGCGTACCCGACTCAGCGCCGCGACGGACCGGCGGATCAACGCCTTCGGCGGGACCGCTGAACCGCCGATCCTCGCGCTGGATCCAGCCCTGAGCACCACTCAGCGCTACATGTCTGTTCGCCGTGGCTGTGCGAGAACGGGACCGTCAGTGTCCGCCTGGTCCATATCGGCGGCCGTCCCGGCTTCTTCCCCTCGGCAACAGCGGCTCCAGCAACGCCCATTGTTCGTCTGTCAGATCTCCACGCCCCGTGAACCAAGATCATCGCACTCGGCAGCTTCCGGCGTCCCACTGGCGGAACGTCCGTGTTCCGTAAGAGTTCGATGGTTCCGTGACGGCCAGGCGCCGAGTGGGATGGAGGGCATGAAACTGGGTCTCTTTCCGCCGGTGTTCAAGGGCAGACTGCACGATGCCCGCACGGCGACCTCCGTCGGCCGGTGGCTGGGGGTGGCGTTCGCCGTCTGCTTCGTCACCGGACTGGTCAGTCACTTCATGCAACACCCGCCGGCCTGGCTGGCCGACAGAGTCCCGAGCCGCCCGGCGTGGGGTTATCGGCTCACTCAGGGACTTCATGTCGCCTCCGGCATCGCGGCGATCCCGTTGCTGCTGGTGAAGCTGTGGACGGTGTATCCGCGGTTGTATGAATGGCCGCTGGTGCGGTCGGTCAAGCACGCCCTGGAGCGGCTGTCCGTCGGGGTGCTGGTGGCAGGCTCCGTCTTCGAGCTGGTGACCGGGCTGTTGAACACGGCCCAGTGGTACCCGTGGCCGTTCTCGTTCGTGCCCGTGCACTACGCGGTGGCCTGGCTGGTCATCGGGGCGCTGCTGCTGCACATCGCGGTCAAGGCGCCGGAGATCAAGGCGTACTGGGCCCGTCGGTCGCCCGGGACGCTTGCCCTGCCCGCGCAGGACGGCCCCGACCGGCGCTCGCTGTTGGCAGCGGTGGGCGCTGCTGTCGGGGCCGTCACACTGACCACCGTGGGCCAGTCCTTCACCCCGCTGAAGGACTTCCTTCTGTTCGCGCCCCGCCACCCGGACAAAGGCCCGCAGGCGCTGCCGGTCAACCGGACTGCCGACGCTGCGGGAGTCGGTGGGATCACTGCCGTGGAGTACCGCCTGGTGGTGGCCGGCCCGCAGTCGTACACCCTGACCCTGGACGAGTTGCGCGCCCTGCCACAGCACGAGGTTGAGCTGCCGATCGCATGTGTGGAGGGCTGGAGCAAGTCGGCGTGCTGGACCGGCGTACGGGTCAGGGATCTGCTGGAGCGTGCGGGGGCGCCGGAGCATGCGCGGGTGCGGGTGGTGTCGTTGCAGTTGAGGGGCAGTTACCGGGTGTCGGAGATGGGACCCGAGCACGCCCGCGATCCGCTGACCCTGCTGGCCCTGCGCCTGAACGGCGAGGAACTCGACCCGGACCACGGTTACCCGGCGCGGCTCATCGCCCCCAATCGGCCGGGCGTTCTGCAGACCAAGTGGGTCGGCCGACTGGAGGTGCCGGCATGAAGGCGCTGCGCGTGATGGCGGGTGCGGCGGGTGTGGCGCTCATGGGGGTCGGGGCGTTTCTGCTGGAGGACGTCCGCGACCTGGGGGATGTACTGGTGTGGCTGGGTTGGGCGGTCGTCCTGCACGATGTGGTGATCGCCCCGGTCGTGCTGCTGGTCGGGCTGCTGGTGGTGCGCGGCGGTGTGCGCGGTCCGGTCCGAGGAGCCCTACTGGTCGCGGGTGCGTTGACGACGGTGGCGTTGCCCGTGCTGCTACGGCCGGGCAAGACGGCCAACTCGTCGGTGCTGCCGTTGGACTATCCGCGCAACTGGCTGATCGCACTGGTGGCCGTGGCCACAGTGACGGCGCTCTGGCTGGCCGTGCGCGGGTTCGGGCGCGGCCGCCGACGCACTGATAGGTGACTTCCCTGGTCCGGTCGACGGACGAGCGGTCTTACGGGTGTCTTACGCGTAGCGGGCGAGCGCGACGGAGCACCGGGCGGCGGCCTAGCGTCACCGAATGCGAATCCTCCGCACTTGTCGCGTGACGGCCCTGGTGACCGCCGCTCCACTGTCGTTGGCCGCTGCCGGTCTGATGCATCCCCGGCATCTGACAGCGGCGACGGCAGGTCACTGGGTCGGACTCCACGTCGTCCTGCTGCCTGTCTTCCCTTTCCTCGTGCTCGGGTTGGTAGTCCCCTTGTGGGGCAGGCCGCGCCGTGATGCAGACGGGGCCTTGACGGTGGTCTCCTGGGCGGGATGTCTGTGTTTCGCCGCGTACTACTCGGGACTGGACGCGGTGGCCGGCATCTCCGCCGGCACTGCGGTGGACCACGGCGTCCACGGCGCCACCGGACGACTGTTCGCCACCGGGGACGATTTGGGCCGGACCGGTGTGTACGGGCTGGCCGTGGCCTCGCTCGCTGCGTGCGTGGTGCTCCGGCGGCGGCATGGTGTGCGGGTACTGCCGGGTTCCGTGGTCCTCTTCGCCGCCTGCTGCTCGTTCGTCGACAGCCACATCTTCTGGCCCAGGGGCGTGTTGACCATGCTCGCCTTCGCTGTGGCCTTCGCCCTCCTGACGGTGGCGGCGTCCCGGCCCGCCGAGGACGCGCGGGAGCCGGGAAGGCTTACGAACCCCTGACATCCTCGCACCGAGCGACCCGCCGCCAGGTGCGCCGCATTACGGTCGGTGACATGTTGATCCTGGTCACCGGCGGTGCGGGTTTCATCGGCTCGCACATCGTCACAGCCCTCATCGACGGGGGGCATGAGGTGCGCGTCCTCGACGCGCTGCTGCCCGCCGCCCACCGCACGGTCCCGCCGATCCCCGACGTGGTGGACTGGCGGCATGCCGACGTCCGTGACGGAGAGGCGGTGGCCGACGCCCTGCGGGGCGTCGACGCCGTCTGTCACCAGGCCGCGATGGTCGGTCTCGGCAAGGACTTCACCGACGCCCCGGACTACGTCGGCTGCAACGACCTCGGCACCGCCGTGCTCCTTGCCGGTATGGCCGAAGCCGACGTGCCCCGCATGGTGTTGGCCGGCTCCATGGTGGTGTACGGCGAGGGCCGGTACCAGTGCTCGCGGCACGGCGCCGTACGGCCCGGGCCGCGCCGGGTGGCGGACCTGGAAGCGGGAGGCTTCGAGCCCCCGTGTCCGCACTGCGGTGAGCCATTGGCCGCGGGCCTGGTGGGCGAGGACGCCCCGGCCGATCCACGCAACGTGTACGCGGCCACCAAGCTGGCGCAGGAGCACCTGGCCGCCGCGTGGGCGCGGGCGACCGGCGGGCGCGTCGCCGCCCTTCGCTACCACAACGTGTACGGCCCGGGCATGCCGCGGGACACTCCCTACGCGGGTGTCGCCTCCCTGTTCCGGTCAGCGCTCGCGCGCGGCGAGGCCCCGCGTGTCTTCGAGGACGGCGGGCAACGGCGGGACTTCGTCCATGTTCGGGACGTCGCCGGCGCCAACCTCGCGGCGCTGGACGGTGTGGACGGTCTGCCGGAGGGCGGCTTGCGGGCGTACAACGTCGGCAGTGGAGAGCCGCACACCGTGGGTGAGATGGCCGCAGCGCTGGCCGAGGCGCACGGCGGGCCGACACCGGTCGTCACGGGGGAGTACCGGCTCGGCGACGTCCGCCACATCACCGCCTCCTCGCAGCGGCTGCGCGACGAACTGGGCTGGAAGCCGCAGGTCGTCTTCGCGGAAGGCATGGCGGAATTCGCGGCGGCGCCCCTGCGGGCCGGGTGAGCTCGTCCGGTTCTCGGGTGACCGCGCCAGGAGGGCCTGGGCTTCTCCCGCCGGACCGTCCTGCTTCCTCGTCGTCCTCAGACCGCTGCGGGCAGGTGCACCTCGAACCGGCAGCCGCCCGGAACGTTGCGCACCGCCGCGCGTCCCCGGTGGGCCTCCACGATGCCGCGCACGATGGCCAGGCCGAGCCCCGCGCCGGCCGGCGGGGTGCGGGCGTCAGTGCCGCGCCAGCCGGTGTCGAAGACGCGGGGCAGGTCCTCCGGCGGGATGCCGCCGCAGCCGTCCGTCACCGACAGCACGACGCTGTCGGCCTCACGGCGGGCCGAGACGGCGACCGTGCCGTCGGCGGGCGTCCGGCGGATCGCGTTGACCAGCAGATTGGCAAGGACGCGGGACATCTCGCGGCCGTCGACTTCCACCGGCACGGGTTCCACCCCGTCGCCCACGAGCCGGACTCCGTGTTCCTTGGCCAGCGCGTCGACGCCGGCGATGGCGTCGCCGACGAGGTCGTAGACCGACATCCGGGCGGGGGACAGAGCGAGCACACCGGCCTGGATGCGGGAGAGTTCGAACAGGTCGCTGACCATGGCGCTCATACGGCCGACCTCCGCGCGGATGCGAGTGTGGTAGTCGCGGGGATCGTCGACCATGCCGTCCTCGAGGGCCTCGGTCATCGCCTGCAGACCGGCCAGCGGGGTGCGCAGGTCGTGGGAGATCCAGGCGACGAGTTCGCGCCGGGAGGCTTCCAGGGTCCGTTCCCGTTCCCGAGAGGCGGCGAGCTTGGCGCTGGTGGCAGCCAACTGGCGACCGAGGTGGGCGAGTTCTGCGGTGGGCGCCAGGGCGGGCGGGGTGAAACTGCCGTCGTCTCCGAGGGCGCGGGTGGCCTCCGCCAGCTCCCGACTGCCCTTCACGACGCTGCGGCCCAGGATGAGCGTCACGACGAGCGAGACGACCGCGGCCATGGCGCACACCATCGTCACCACCCACAGGTCGTGATCGGACAGGAACATCGCCCAGGACACCAGCATGGTTCCGGCGAGCATCGCCGCCACGGTGACGGCGGCGACCACGGCCAGGGAGACGGCGACGGACCGGTCGCGCAACGCCCGCAGGGCCGCCGCTCCCAGCAGTCCGGAGCCCCCCGCGCCGATCGCCGCGTACAGCGCGATGAGGAGCGTGTCACCGACCACGGCCGACCTCGGCTTCCTGTGACCGGGGAGGGTCGAAGCGGTAGCCGACGCCCCAGACCGTGCTGATGAGGCGGGGGTGGGCCGGGTCGTCCTCGATCTTCTCGCGCAGTCGCCGCACGTGCACGGTGACGGTGGACAGGTCGCCGAACTTCCAGCCCCAGACCCGCTGCATCAGCTGCTCCCGGCTCGTGGCCTGCCCGGGGTGCCGGATGAAGAACTCCAACAGGTCGAACTCGCGGATGGTCAGGGCCAGTTCGGATCCATTACGGGTGGCGCGCCGGGCCGTGGGGTCCAGGGCGAGTGGGCCGGCCCGCAGCCAAGGCTCCGCCGCCTCGGACCGGAGGGCCGTCGACGCACCGGCCCGGCGGAGCACGGACTCCACCCGCAACACCAGTTCCCGGGGGCTGAACGGTTTCGTCACGTAGTCGTCCGCGCCGACCTCCAGGCCGAGGATGCGGTCCTCCTCCTCACCTCGCGCGGTCAGCATGATCACCGGGAGGGGGCCGACCGTACGGATGCGGCGGCAGACCTCCAGGCCGTCCATGCCGGGCAGCATCAGGTCCAGCACCACCAGGTCGGGCTGGCGGGAGGCGGCCCGGGCCACGGCGGTCGGGCCGTCGGCGGCCACGTCGACGGCGAAGCCCGCCCGGTCCAGATATCCGGCGACGACCTCCGAGACGGTCGGGTCGTCGTCCACCACAAGTACGCGTTTCACCCGACCGAGTCTCGCACCGGGATTCCACCGCGGACCGACGCACCGAACGACGTCAGCGATCCGTAAGGAGACGACATCCCTTATGCGTGTTTTGCGTCCGTAGGGTGAGTGAGGTGATCGAGACATCCCCCTCTTCTGTGGACGTCGTGCTGCCCTGCCTCGACGAAGCCGAGGCCCTGCCGTGGGTGCTGGAGCGGATCCCGTCCGGCTGGCGCGCGATCGTCGTCGACAACGGCTCCACCGACGGTTCCCCGGACATCGCCCGCGATCTGGGTGCGTACGTGGTCAGCGAGCCGCGGCGCGGCTTCGGCGCCGCCTGCCACGCGGGCCTCACCGCCGCCACGGCCGACGTGGTCTGCTTCTGCGACTGCGACGCCTCCCTCGACCCCGGCCTGCTGCCGACCGTCGTCGGCCCTGTTCTCGACGGCGCAGCGGATCTGGTCCTGGGCCGTCGCCGCCCCACAGCCCGCGGTGCCTGGCCCGTACACGCCCGGCTGGCCAACCTGGAGCTGGCCCGTCTCGTCCGCCGCCGCACCGGCGTACGCCTGCACGACCTGGGCCCGATGCGTGCCGCCCGCCGGGAGGCGCTACTGGCCCTGGGCCTGACCGACAGGCGCTCCGGCTATCCGCTGCAGATGGTCGTCCGCGCCGCCGACGCCGGCTGGCGGGTGGCGGAGACCGACGTGCCCTACCGACCTCGTACTGGCCGTTCGAAGGTCACCGGCACCTGGCGCGGCACCTGGCAGGCCGTGCGCGACATGCGGGTCGTCCTGGCCGAACGGCCATCTGCGGCCCCGGCCGCCGGCGCCGGCCTTGCGGGAGGCGTCCGATGAAGGCCCGCACCACGACCGAGGGTTCGGTCACTCTGCTGGTCATTGCCAAGGAGCCGGTGCCCGGGCGCGTCAAGACCCGCCTCACCCCGCCCTACGCCCCGCGGGAGGCGGCTGCCCTGGCCGAGGCCGCTCTGACCGACACGCTCCACATGATGCTCCAGGTCCCCGCCCGGCGCCGGGTGCTGGTCCTCGACGGAGCTCCTGGTCCGTGGCTGCCACCCGGCTTCGAGGTCGTGCCCCAGGCGTCCGGCGACCTCGACGAGCGGATCGCCGCCGCCTTCACCGTGTGCGACGGTCCCTCGCTGCTGGTCGGCATGGACACTCCGCAACTCACTCCGCACCTGCTGGCCGGCATCGGCCGCGACGGGCACGACGCCTGGTTCGGCCCAGCCGCCGACGGCGGATTCTGGGCCCTGGGCTTCACCGACCCCGTCCGCGACGGTGCCCTCGTCCGGGGCGTCCCGATGTCCACCGACCGCACCGGGGCCGTCCAGCGCCGCAGGCTGACCGAGGCGGGACTGACGGTCGGTGACCTGCCACTGCTGCACGATGTGGACACCGCAGCCGACGCCGCCTCGGTGGCCGCCTGCTGCCCGCCCGGATCCCGGTTCGCCGCCACCCTGGCCTCGCTCGCGGAGAGCGTCCGGTGAGCGGCACCTCCCACGGAACGCGCACTGCCGGCACCGCGGGGACGGAACTGGTGGAGCGAAGCGCGTCAGAAGAGAACGTCCTGCACGTCACGCTGCCTCCCCAGCCCCAAGCCCACCTGCAGCGCGCTGATCGGCCGGCGTCCGTCGAGCCGGGGGAGCCCTGGACGGACGACCCCTACGGCCGTGCCCTGCGCGTCGGCCGCGGCCCGCTGTATCTGCGCCGCATATCACCGCCCGCCGAGGGGGCGGCCGAGCTGCTGCCTCTGGACGTGGAGGGCTTCTGCGCCGCGCCCGACGCCGCTGACACAGGCGTACTGCACCGTTGCACCGGACCCGTCCTGGACGTCGGCTGCGGGCCGGGACGTCTCGTGGCCGCCCTGGCCGCCCGAGGCATACCCGTGCTCGGAGTGGACATCAGTCCGGCCGCCGTCGCCCGGACCCGCCGCCGAGGCGGAACCGCCCTGCAGCGGTCCGTCTTCGACCGACTGCCGAGAGAGGGCCGCTGGGCGACGGCCTTGCTGATGGACGGCAACGTCGGCATCGGCGGCGACCCTGCGGCCCTGCTCGCCCGCCTGCGCCAACTGCTTCGCCCCGGCGGGTGCCTGCTGGCCGAAGTCGCCCCGCAGGACGTGGACGAACGTCTCACCGTCCGCGTCGAGGACGCCCACGGCCGACACGGACGCCCCTTTCCCTGGGCCCGCCTCGGCGCCACCGCCCTGCTGCACGCCGCCGACGCCACCGCGTGGATCCTCGCCAGCAGGTGGACAACCGGCAACCGCACCTTCCTGGAACTCCATCGCCCCGACCCGGGGCCCGACGTCCCACACGCCATGCTCCATGGAGGGCCGGACCGCCCATGACCGACACCGCCGCCCCGCACCGCCACGACCCCGGGCGCTCCGTTGCGCCCCCGCCCTCGCGTCCCACCGCACGAGCGACCCCACACAGGACCCGGATCCGAATCGCCGCCACCGCGATCCTGCTTGCCGCCCTGACCGCCATTGTCGTCGACACCCTCCGCGCAGGCGACAATCACAGCGCCCCCGGCCGCCTGCTCGGCGGATACGCCGTCGCCTGGGCCCTGTTCGCCGCAGCCGTATGGACTGTGCGCAAGGTCCCGGCCCGCGCCGCGACCGTCCTCGTCCTGACAGGTTCGGCCGCTCTCGCCCTGGCCGGGCTCACCGCGCAGCCGCGCACCAGCGACGACATGTACCGCTACGCCTGGGACGGTCGCGTCCAGGCAGCCGGAATCTCCCCGTATGCCTACCCACCGGCCGCACCTGAACTCGCCCGCCTGCGCGACCAGTGGCTGTTCCCCACACAAGAAGCCTGCACAGGATGGGGGCTCAGCCACACCAGCAGTGGCCTCTGCGTCCGCATCAACCGGCCCAGCGTCCCCACCATCTACCCGCCCGTCGCCGAGGGCTGGTACCTCGCCGTCCACGCGCTGTCCCCGCCGGACAGCCGCCACAAGCCGCTGCAGGCGTCAGGCGCCGTCCTGACCTTCGGCACGACCCTCGCCCTGCTCCGAGTCCTGCGCCGCCGCGCCGACCCGCAGGGGGCCCCGGCCCGGACCGCGCTGTGGGCCTGGTGTCCGGCCATCGCCCTGGAAGCGGTCAACAACGCCCACATCGACACCCTCGGCGCTCTCCTCGTCGTACTCGCGTTCGGCACCGCCACCACCGGGACCCGCCGGGGCGCGTTGCTCGGCGCGGCGATCGCCGTCAAACTCCTTCCCGTCCTCGCCCTGCCCGGCGCCTTGTCCGGGCAACGCAGCCCCGCCAGGGTGCTGCGCGTCGTCGCGGCCGCCGTCGCAGCCATCGGCCTCGCCTACCTGCCCTACGTCATCACCTCCGGCGCGGATGTTCTGGGCTACCTGCCCGGCTACCTCCATGAGGAGGGCTACGAGCCTGGCGACGTACGCCGCTTCGCCCTGCTGCGACTGCTGCTGCCGGACGCCGCCGCAGGAGTGACCGCAGCCGTACTTCTGGCGCTCATCGGCCTGTACGTGTGGTGGCACGGGGACCCTGCCCGCCCGTGGCGTGGCGCGTTGCTGCTCACCGGTACCGCCCTGCTCCTCTTCTCCCCGAGCTATCCCTGGTACTCCCTGCTCGTGATCGCTCTCGTGGCCATGGACGGCCGCTGGGAGTGGCTGGCGGTGACCCTCGCCGGCACCGCCCTCTACCTCGCCGGCCGGCTCCTGCCCGGATTCCCCCTCCAGGCATGGGCCTACGGCACCGCAGCAACCGTGATTGCCGCCGGCGCGTGCCTGCGCTCCGGCCACGCACGCCGAATCCTGCGGTCCCACGTCAGCAACCGGCGCTTCGGCGGCGAGTGGATCTGACGGTGCGACCGCGGCCGACACTCTCATCCGGGGCCTCCCGACCGGCAACCGGTGCAGGCCCCCGCGCCGGTCAGGAGTCGTCCGACTCCCGGGCGGAAACCGGCGGGCGGAAGCAGGCATACATGCAGCAGCACCCGTTCACTCCGGGCAGCAGCGAAAGCGTTCAGCCGGTATCTCACCGCCGCCCGGCAGCGGTTCCATGAAGGCAGCGCGCCCGGCGACACAGTTGGTTCCAGCACCCGCTGTGAGGGTGGCGATACCTCAGCATGCGCTGGCGGTCTGAGCACCCGGATGGCGGCACAAGCTGTGACCCGGGCATTCCGCCTGCGTTGTCCAGCCGTGCCGGGTCCCCGCTCCACTCCACCTGCCTCGGCCGCCCCCGGGACGATGGCATAGCGAGCGTTCACGCCATCGGCACCGCCGAGATCCGAACCACCCACCGACCGAGATGCCGCGGAGGGAAGCCAGCATGACGAGGGAGCCTTTGACCGACTGGTCGCAGGACCACCGAGAGCAGCACTTCCACAGTGTGATCGGCGGCGGCTGGCTTCGCATGCCCCCGCCCATGCTGGGGCTGCTGCTGGCGGCCCTCACCGGTAGGGGGAGGCCCTTGACGCGGGAGGAACTGCGCCCGTTCGTGCGCAACAGCGTCAACCCCTCCGGTGACTGGCAGGCCTCCTGCTGGGAGGACGGAGACGAGCGTGACGGTAAGGACTTGGCGGATCGACGGGCAGCTCAGGCGGCCACTTCGGCCCGCTATGCAGCTCACTACGGGTTGCCGTCGCTGTCCACGCTCAACGACATGCTGACCCTCATGATCGCCGCCGGGCTCGTTCACGAAATCCCCGACGCGGACGGTCAGACGCGCCTGTACCCCGCGTTTCCGCTGCCAGGCCCTCATGAGGTCTTCCCCCTGGACGACGAGGAGTTGCGCGCGCAGCAAGTGCTGCGCCGCCACCTTGCCTATGGGGGCGATTCCTCCCGGATCATCGCCTTGTTCGAACCAACCGGCCTGCGACACCAGGAGATCACTACAAATCTCGACCGCCTGGCACACGTGATCGACGGCCATTCGCACGATGCCCGCCAAGCGGTCCTTCTCCTCCTGGAGGGACCAGACTTCACGGCCACCACGGACATCTCTGAGATCCCCCCGCACAAGGTCTTCCAGCTGCGCTGCGACTGGGACACGTTCCACACGCACCGCATCCGACGCGGGCGGCAGGGACGGATCGCGGCCACGGTCCCCGCCGACGGGGATGACAGCACCTGAGAGAGGACGCCGCCGGGACCGGCTGTGAAGGACGAGGAGGGTGCGCTGCCCCGCCGCCGGGCCCGCCGAATCCGGCGTGCCACGGCACCTGTCTGAGCACGGAAACCGGCGACGGGCGGACGGTGCATATGTGGCGTCCCATGTTGCCCAGGCCGATGAAACCGATCCTCATAGCAGCCGTTCCACAGCCGTCCCGTCCTTGACCGGTATTTCATCGGCGGCCCCGGGAGGTCGGTGACGGTCAGCCGGGAGTGAGCTGCGCGGGTTGCCGTGATCGGCCGGACACATCATGGTTCTGCGCGCGCCTTCCACATATGTTGGCGACATGACACATCCAGCCACCACCGGCACTGCCTTGGTCACCGGAGCCTCCCGCGGCCTCGGGGCTGTGATCGCTCGACGCCTCGCAGCCGACGGACACCCGGTCGCCGTCGGCCACCGGGCAGGGGCCGAAGCGGCCCACCGGGTGGTGACGGACATACGTGCATCGGGTGGGACCGCGGAGGCGTTCGCCGCCGATGTGACGGACGAGACCGCCGTCAAGGATCTCATCGCGGACGTCACCGCCCGCCTCGGTGCCATCGCCACTCTCGTCATCAACGCCACCGGTCCGCAGCCCGCGCTGGACCCGGCGGCGGTGACCTGGGACGACCACCTCGCTCAGCTCACGTTTTTCATCAAGAGCCCCACACTGCTGATGCAGGCAGTACTGCCGGCCATGCGGGAGCGCGGTGTCGGCCGCATCATTCAGATCGGCTCCGACGTGCTGGAGCGCGCCCTGCCCGAGATGTCAGCGTACGTGGCTGCCAAGGCCGCCCAACACAGCCTGACCGAGTGCTGGGCCCGAGCGCTCGGCCCGTACGGGATCACGGTGAACACCGTTGCGCCGGGCTGGATCCCGGTCGAGCGGCATGCCGGAGCGAGTCCCGAGTCACTGGCCGCCTACGCGGCCGACGTGCCACTGGGACGCATGGGCCGACCAGAGGACGTCGCAGCTGCCGTGGCTTTCCTTGCCTCACCGGAAGCGGCCTTCGTCACGGGCGAGCGCATCAAGATCAACGGCGGTCACACACTCGGCTAGCTAGTTCTTCCCCGGCGCGCCCATCTTCCACAGCCGGGATCTGGTGCATTGGACGCAGATCGGCAACGCGCTGGACCGGCCGAGCCAACTGCGCCTGCCGCTGGACTCGCCTTCCTCAGGAGGGATTTACGCGCCGACCCTGCGCCACCATGACGGCCGGTTCTGACTGATCGTCACGAACGTCAGCGCTGACGGGAATCTGCTGTTCACGGCCACCGACCCGGCGGGTCCTGTCGGTCCGCGTCTTCGCCGCCGGCGTACTCCGCCGCTGGGGGATCGGCGCCGAGGAGCAGGACGTACTGATCGTCGACGAACTGGCCGCGAACGCGGCCCTGCATGGCCGCGCGGACATGACCCTGCTGCCGGCTCTCGAGGGCGACACGCTCCGCATCGCCATGACCGACTTCGGAGCGCGTGCTCAGGTGGAGAACGCCGACGTCGCCCCCGACGAGCATGGTCGGGGCATGGGGATCGTGCGACACCGGGTGGACCACGTCGGGATCCGCCCCGACCGGAACGGATGCCGCGTGTACGCCTGGCTGCGCGTCACGCCGTTCTCCGCCACTGCGGGGGAGCCGAGCCTGGCGGCGTAGGCACCGGACGGGACGACCGGCGCTCCGCGGCGCGGAACAAGCGCGCGGGCGCCATCCCACCCCGGCGTGTCGTGCGCGATGCGCCGACTCCGGAACACATGCGTGTTTCGTGCAGCGCGGCGCGCGCATCGTGCAGGACGACGCGCCGCCCTCCTTCGCACACTCGGTGACCCAAGGGCTCGACGCACACCGGATGACACGCGGAGGCAGAACTCAATGCGGACGTTCGTCTACACATCCCGTCCCTCGCGGGTCGTCTTCGGACCCGGCACGGTGGGCCGGCTCCGCGAGGAGGTCGAGCGGCTCGGCTGCTCCCGTGTCCTGCTCCTGTCCAGCCGGCCCCTGGCCCGGATCGCCACGCGGGTCCGCGAGGCGCTCACAGACCTCGTGGTGGCGGAGTTCGACGGCGCCGCCATGCACACCCCGGTCGAGGTGACCGAGGAGGCGCTCACCGTGCTCACGCACGCCTCGGCCGACGCGATCGTGGCCGTCGGCGGCGGCTCGACGACCGGCCTGTCCAAGGCGCTGGCCCTGCGCACGGACGTCCCGCAGGTGATCCTGCCGACCACCTACGCCGGTTCCGAGGTGACCCCGGTGCTCGGCGAAACCCGGGACGGGCGCAAGGTCACCCAGTCGTCCCCGGCGATCTTGCCCGAGACCGTCGTCTACGACGTCGACTTCACCCTCACGCTGCCGCTGCCCATGACGGTGACGAGCGGCGTCAACGCCCTTGCGCACGCCGTCGAGGCCCTCTACTCGGCCGAGGCCGACCCGGTGACGGACCGGCAGGCCCTCGACGCGATCGCGCGCATCGCCCGGGCGCTGCCCCGGCTGGCCGCCGATCCGGCCGACCCGGAGGCCCGGGCCGACCTGCTGCATGCCGCCTGGCTCGCCGGGACCTGCCTCGCCACGGTCGGCATGGGCCTGCACCACAAGCTGTGCCACACCCTCGGCGGCAGCTTCGGCCTGCCGCACGCCGAGACCCACACCGTCGTGCTGTCGCACGCCATGGCCTACAACGCGCCCGCGGTGCCCGAGGTGATGCGCCGCATTGCCGACGCCCTGGGCGTGCCGGACGCACCGAGCGGCGTGTACGACCTGATCGTCTCCCTGGGCGGGCCCACCTCGCTGCGCGACCTCGGCATGGCGGAGTCCGACCTGGCACGCGCGGCCGAACTGGCCGCCTCGACGCCGTACCCCAACCCGCGCGAGCTGACCGTCGAGGGCATCGGCGAGTTGCTGGCCGGCGCCTGGCAGGGACGCCGCCCCCAGGGCCCGCCCTCGACGGAGGCGAAGCTGGCCCGGCTCACCGAGGAGGTGGTGACCAGCTTCGCGCACGCCCCCGACCCCCGGGTCCGTACGCTGATGACCGACCTCGTCAGGCACCTGCACGCCTTCGTCGCGGCCAACGACGTCACCGACGCCGAATGGCAGTACGCCATCGACTTCCTCACCCGCACCGGACAGATCTGCAGCCCGACCCGCCAGGAGTTCGTGCTGCTGTCCGACACGCTCGGCGTCTCCAGCGCCGTGGACCTGCTCACCAACTCCCGCACGCCCGACACCACTCCGTCCGCGGTGCTCGGCCCCTTCTACGTGGAGGGCCCGCCCGAGACCGCGCTCGGCAGCGACATCTCCGGTGGCCTGCACGGCACCCCGCTGTGGGTGGACGTACGGGTCACGGACAGCGACGGCGAGCCGGTCAAGGACGCGGCGGTGGACGTGTGGCAGTCCAACGAGGACGGCTTCTACGACGTCCAGCTCCCGGATCTGGACGGACCGGTGCTGCGGGCCCGGCTGCGCAGCGACACCCAGGGACGGATCACCTTCTGGTCCATCCTGCCTTCGCACTACCCGATTCCCGAGGACGGACCGGTCGGGCAGATGCTCGACGCGGTCGGACGCCACCCGTACCGGGCGCCCCACCTCCACTTCATGTTCGACGCGCCCGGCCACCGCCGGCTCGTCACGCAGCTGTTCGTGGCCGGCGGAGCGTACCTGGACAGCGACACCGTCTTCGGCGTCAAGGACGAACTCGTCGTCGACTTCACACCGCAGTCCGGCCCCACCCCCGACGGCCGCCCGGTCCACGGCGAGTGGTGCCGGCTCGACTACACCTTCCGTCTCGCCCCGCTGGCCGGATGACCGAGGAGCGCCCATCCATGACGACCACCGACCCGCTCGACGCGTACGACACCGACGTCCTCGTCGTCGGCAGCGGCCCCGCAGGCGGTTCGGCCGCGCTGCTGCTGGCCACCTACGGCATCCGCACCGTGCTGGTGACGAAGTACGGGTGGCTCGCCAACACGCCGCGGGCGCACATCACCAACCAGCGCACCATGGAGGTCCTGCGCGACCTCGGCGTCGAGTCGGAGGCGCTGGCCCTCGGCAGCCCCTCCCACCTGATGGGGGACACCGTGCTGTGCACGGCGCTCACGGGCGACGAGATCGGCCGCATCCGCAGTTGGGGCACCGGCCCCGCGACGGCCACGGAGTACTCCGCCAAGAGCCCCTGCGAGATGATCGACCTGCCGCAGATCTATCTGGAGCCGATCCTGATCGACAACGCGGCGGCCCGCGGCGCCAAGGTCCGCTTCGACACCGAGTTCCTCAGCTTGGAACAGGACGAGGACGGGGTCACCGCCCTGCTGCGCGACCGGGTCCGAGGTGACGAGTTCACGGTGCGGGCCCGCTACCTGATCGGCGCCGACGGCGGGCGCAGCGCGGTCGCCGAGCAGCTCGGCCTGCCCTTCGCCGGTCGCATGGCCAAGGCCGGCAGCATGAACATCGTCTTCAAGGCCGACCTCACCCGGTACTGCGCGCACCGTCCGAGTGTCCTGTACTGGGTGCTGCAGCCCGGCGCGGACACCGGGGGCATCGGCATGGGTCTGGTCCGCATGGTCCGCCCGTGGAACGAGTGGCTGCTGGTGTGGGGTTACGACATAGAGCAGCCGCCGCCGCGGGTCGACGAGGAGGCCGCGCGGAAGATCGTCCGCGACCTCGTCGGCGATCCGGACCTGCCGGTGGAGATCACGTCGACCTCGCTGTGGACGGTCAACCACGCCTACGCCGAGGAGTACTCGTCCGGCAGGGTCTTCTGCGCCGGTGACGCTGTGCACCGTCATCCGCCGTCCAACGGACTGGGCTCCAACACCTCCGTCCAGGACGCGTACAACCTGGCCTGGAAGCTCGGGATGGTGATCCGCGGCGAGGCAGGACCCGCGCTGCTCGACAGCTACACGGCCGAACGCGCCCCAGTGGGACGGCAGATCGTCGAGCGGGCCAACCTCAGCCGCGACCAGTTCGGGCCGATCTTCGAGGTGCTCGGCGTCGGCGGCGGCGGCGACGCGGAGGCCATCGCCGAAGGCATCGCGGCGATACGGGCGCGGACATCCGAGGGCGCCAAGAGGAGACGGCAGCTCGAAGAGGCGATCCAGATGAAGAACTACGAGTTCAACGCGCACGGAGTGGAGATGAACCAGCGCTATGTCTCCACCGCGGTGCTCCCCGACCACAGCCGGGCCGAAACGTGGGCGGGCGACCGCGAGTTGGTGCACCAGCCGACGACCCGGCCGGGCGCCAAGCTGCCGCACGCCTGGCTGGTCGACGCACAGGGCGAGCGCGTCTCCACGCTGGACGTCGTCGGCCACGGTGTCTTCACCGTGCTGACCGGCCTGTCCGGCGGTGTCTGGGAGACCGCCGCGCGCGTCTGCCGCGACGCCCTCGGCGTACCACTGCGCGTGGTGCGCGTCGGTGACGACAACTGCCGTGACGCCTACGGCGAGTGGGCCCGCGTCAGCGAGATCGCCGAGGACGGTGTGCTGCTGGTGCGCCCGGACGGACACGTCGCCTGGCGCCGGGTCACCGCCGCCGAGACCGATGAGGCGGCGCGGGAGGAACTCCTCGGCGCGCTCCGCCACGTCCTGGCGCGTTAGGGGAGGACACGATGGACAAGCTCGTGGCCACGGCCGGTGAGGCCCTGGCGGACGTGACGGACGGACAGTCGTTCGCCGTCGGGGGCTTCGGACTGAGCGGTGTCCCGGAGGTCCTCATCGCTGCCCTGCACGCGACCGGGGCGACCGGCCTCGCGGTCGTGTCGAACAACTGCGGGGTCGACGGGCGGGGCCTCGGCGTCCTGCTGGCGGCGGGCCGCATCCGCCGGGTCACGGGCTCGTACATCGGTGACAACAAGGAGTTCGCCCGTCAGTACCTCGCCGGTGAACTGGAGGTCGAACTCACTCCTCAGGGCACCCTCGCCGAGCGGCTACGGGCGGGCGGCAGTGGTATCCCCGCCTTCTACACCCCGGCCGGTGTCGGCACACAGGTCGCGGAGGGCGGGCTGCCGTGGCGCTACGCCTCGGACGGATCGGTCGCCGTGGCCTCGCCGCCCAAGGAGGTGCGCGGCTTCGACGGCGTCGACCACGTCCTGGAGCACGCCATCACCACCGACTACGCGCTGGTCCGGGCCGCCCGCGGGGACCGGCACGGCAACCTCGTGTTCCACCGTGCGGCACGCAACTTCAACCCGCTGGCGGCGATGGCCGGCCGGATCACGGTGGCCGAGGTGGAGGAACTGGTCGAGCCGGGGCGGCTCGACCCCGACGAGGTGCACCTGCCGGGGGTCTTCGTGCAGCGCGTCGTGGCGCTGACGCCGCAGCAGGCGGCCGACAAGGGAATCGAGAAGAGAACGGTGCGCGAACGATGAGCTGGAGCAGGGACGAGATGGCGGCCCGCGCCGCCGGCGAGCTGCGGGACGGCGACTACGTCAACCTCGGCATCGGACTGCCCACGCGCGTCGCCGACTTCCTGCCCCCGGACGTCGACGTCGTCCTGCACTCGGAGAACGGGCTGCTCGGCGTCGGTCCCTATCCCTCGCCCCACGAGGTCGACGCCGACCTCATCAACGCGGGCAAGGAGACCGTCACCGTGCTCCCGGGCGCGTCGTTCTTCGACTCCTCGCTCTCCTTCGGCATGATCCGCGGCGGCCACATCGACACCGCCGTCCTGGGAGCGCTCCAGGTCTCCGCCCGTGGCGACCTGGCCAACTGGGCGGTGCCGGGAAAGATGATCAAGGGTATGGGCGGTGCGATGGACCTCGTCCACGGGGTCCGCCGGATCGTCGTGCTGATGGAGCACACGGCGAAGGACGGCACCTCCAAGATCGTGGAGGAGTGCACCCTGCCGCTCACGGGCCGCGGCTGCGTGGACCGGATCATCACGAACCTGTGCGTGCTCGACGTCACCCCGCACGGACTGGCCCTCGTGGAAACCGCACCGGGCGTGACGGCCGACGAGGTCGCCGCCCTGACGCCCTTGACCGTGCCCCCACCCAAGGCACCCTGACGCCCTTGACCGTCCCCACCACAGCCGCCCTGACGCCCCTGACCGCCCTCCTTGACCAGCCGGGAGTCCTCCATGTTCGAGCGACCGCGTGACGTGTACGTCGTCGACGCTGTCCGAACCCCCTTCGGACGCCACGGCGGTGCGCTGTCGGGCGTACGCCCCGACGACCTGGCCGCCGGTGTGCTGCGCGCCCTTCTCGACCGCAGCCCTGATCTGGACCCGGCGCGCATCGACGACGTGTTGCTCGGCAACGCAAATGGCGCGGGCGAGGAGAACCGCGACGTGGCCCGCATGGCCGTGCTGCTCGCCGGCCTCCCCGTCAGCGTGCCCGGCGCCACCGTCAACCGGCTGTGCGGATCCGGCATGGAAGCCGTCGTTCAGGCGGCCCGCGCCGTCGCACTCGGTGACGCCTCCGTCGTGGTGGCGGGCGGCGTCGAGTCCATGAGCCGCGCACCCTGGGTGCTGCCCAAACCGGATCGGGCCTTTCCCGCGAAGGACCAGCAGCTGTACTCGACGACGCTCGGCTGGCGGCTGGTCAACCCGCGGATGCCGCGGGAGTGGACCATCCCGCTGGGCGAGAGCGCCGAGCTGGTCGGCGCCAAGTACGCCGTCACCCGCGAGGCACAGGACGCGTTCGCGCTCGCCAGCCACCGCAACGCCGCGCGCGCCTGGCGCGAGGGCCTGTACGACGGGGAGGTCGTCCCGGTCGAGGACGTCAGCCTGCCGCGCGACGAGAACATCCGCGATGACACCTCCCTGGAGGCCCTCGCCAAGCTGAAGCCGGCGTTCCGCGGGGAGGGCACCATCACCGCCGGCAACGCCTCGCCGCTCAACGACGGGGCGGCCGCGTTGCTGCTCGCCGACGAGGAGGGGCTCGCGGCGATCGGACGCGAGCCGCTGGCGCGAGTGCGGACGGCGGCGGTGACGGGCATCGAGCCGCAGTACTTCGGGCTCGGGCCGGTCGACGCGATCCGCAAGGTGCTCGCCAAGGCGGACCTCGCCCCCGCCGACCTGCGCATCGTCGAGCTCAACGAGGCCTACGCGGCCCAGGCACTGGCCTGCCTGGCCGCCCTTCCCGAGCTGGACCCGCGCTTCGTCAACCCGCGCGGCGGTGCCATCGCCATCGGCCATCCGCTGGGCGCGTCGGGAGCGCGCATCACCGGAGCAGTCGCGCATCAGCTGGCCGCGGCGGGCACGGGCACGGGGCTGGCGGCGCTGTGCATCGGGGTGGGCCAGGCACTGGCGCTGGTGCTGGAACGCTGAGGGCCGCAGCCGCCGCGTTCAGCCCGAGCGGCGCAGCGCGGCGGGGGTGGTGCCGAGCCGGGCGCGCATCACCCGGGTGAGGTGCTCCTGGTGAGAGAACCCGCAGGCGACGGCCACCTCGGCGATCGGGTCGGTACCGGTGCGCAGCAGCCGGGACGCCCGCTCCAGACGCAGCGCGAGCAGGAACTGGTGCGGCGACTGTCCCGTGCTCGCCCGGAACTGCCGGGTGAACTGGCTGGGGCTCAGCGAGACCGCGTCGGCGAGGTCCGCGATCGGCAGCGGTTCGGCCAGCCGTTCCTCCATGAGCTCGCGGACGGCCGCGAGCCGGAGTGCGGACAGCCCGGACCGGCTGCCCGGCGGCACGGCGTCGCGGACGCCGTGCCGCCGGGCGAGCTGTACGGCGAGCATCCCGGTCAGGTGGTCGGTGTAGGTACGGGCCGACGGCTCCCACGAGCGCACCGCGCCCGCCAGCGCGAGCAGAAGCTGCTCGGCCAGAGGATCGGTGGTGCCGAGTTCCTCGGACAGCTCCACGGGCCGTCCGTCGTTCGCCTCGCACAGCGCGTCGTCGGTGAGGTAGGCGTGGACCGTGTCGAGCCTGCCGCCGAGTTCGACGGCGAGGGTACGGCCGGCCGGCTGCAGGAAGAGCCCACCGGCCGGGATCGTCCGCGACCGTGTGCCCGCCCCCCGTCCCCGCCGCACGGTGACGGGGCCGCTCAGGTGCAGGATCAGCAGATGCGTGGGCGCCGGATCGAAGGCGGCACGATAGGGCTGCTCCTCCTGGGTGGAGAGGTACAGCCGCTCCCACCCGAGCCCGGCGCTGCTGTGCCGCGACCGCACACCGGGTTGCCGCAGGATGCCGACCGTGTCGGCCAGACCCAGCTCCGCCATGATGCGACCTCCTCGTGGCACCGCATTGTAGTTGAATTCTAAATCATAACGGCGAGAGCAGAAGGGCGGCGCACGCTTGCAGCCCGGCGCCGGCCGCCACGACCGGGACGTCCCTGCGATGATGTCGGTCATGATGTCCGCGCTCCCGAGT
Organism: Streptomyces sp. NPDC051104; assembly: GCF_040682835.1. Lineage (NCBI taxonomy): Bacteria > Bacillati > Actinomycetota > Actinomycetes > Kitasatosporales > Streptomycetaceae > Streptomyces > Streptomyces sp. NPDC051104. Next base: position 26,971 of record NZ_JBFBBS010000045.1, read on the forward strand.
GGTGGAGGACGAGCGGGCAGTGGCCGTCCTCCGTAGTCCGGACCGCGGCGTACGCACGGCCTCGGTCCGGCGGCCAGTCACTCGAATCCAAATGCCTGAGGAAGAGAACCGTGAGCTCCGACATGCAACACCGGGTCGCCATGCTTGTCTACGACGGGGTGAAACTCCTGGACGTCGCCGGTCCCGCCGACGTGTTCGCGGAAGCCAATCGACTCGGCGCCGGCTATCGGATCGCCCTGCTGTCGACGACCGGTGCCGACGTCACGTCGTCGGTCGGCATACGGATCACCGTCGACGGCGGCCCCGCCTCCGAGCCGGCCCCGGACACGTTCGTGGTGCCGGGCGGCGACATCTATCCCAGGACTCCCGTCACGCGCGATCTGGTGGAGGCCGCGAGGGACCTGGCGGCCCGCTCCGGCCGTGTCGCCTCTGTCTGCTCCGGGGCGTTCGTCCTCGGTGCCACCGGCCTGCTGGACGGAAAGCGTGCCACCACTCACTGGAAGGTCGCAGGCGAACTCGCCGCCCGGTGTCCGAAGACCCGTGTCGAGCCCGACGCCATCTACGTACGCGACGGCACCACGTACACCTCGGCGGGGGTCACCGCCGGCATCGACCTGGCGCTGGCTCTCGTGGAGGAGGACCACGGGTCCGAGCTCAGCCGGGACGTCGCCCGCGCCCTGGTGGTCTACCTGCAACGCGCGGGCGGTCAGTCGCAGTTCTCCGCTCCGCTGCAGGGCCCGCCGCCCCGGTCTCCCGCGGTGCGCGGAGTCGTCGACCTTGTCCAGGCGGATCCTGCGGGCAATCACTCCCTCGGTGAACTCGCCAAGCATCTCAATGTCAGCCCCCGCCATCTCACGCGGCTGTTCCGCGAGGAGCTGTCCACCACGCCGGCCCGGTACGTCGAGTCGATCCGGTTCGACCTCGCCAAAGCATTCCTCGATCAGGGGTACACCGCGACCCAGGCAGCCGCCTTGGCAGGATTCCCGAGCTACGAGAGTCTGCGCCGGGTCTTCGCACGAGAGTCGTCCATCAGTCCCGCTGCCTATCAGCGCCGCTTCAGCACGGCTCGCCGCGCGCAGGCGGGGACGTGACGACATGCTCCTCGGCACATCGAAGACGGCCCTGTTCTCCCGAAGCTGCCGCGAAGTGACAAGTAGCTCTCTGTAGCGGATCTGGGGTGTGCTTGTCAGCGTTTTTGATCTTCTGGGCTCCTCGAGGGCCGTGCTCGGCGAGGTTGGTCCGGCCATGACGACCGGAGGGAGACCGGGGTGCGGCAGGAGTGGGAGCCGGAGGATCTGACCGAGGTCTGGACGCTGCTGGAGGAGGACCAGGAGCGGCTGCGAAACAAGTCGGGGGCGAACCGGTTGGGGTTCGCGCTGTTGCTGAAGTTCCTCGAGGTGGAGGCCCGGTTCCCGGAGGATGCCGAGGAGATCCCGGTGCCGGCGGTGTCGTACGTCGCTCAGCAGGTGAAGGTGTCCGCGGAGGAGTGGGCCGCGTACGACTGGTCGGGGCGGGCGATCAAGCGGCATCGGATGGAGATCCGGGGCGCGTTCGGCTTCCGTGAGTGCACCGAGGAGGACCAGGCCCAGCTCGCCGAGTGGCTGGCGGTGGAGTTGTGCGGGGTGGAGCTGAACCGGGACCGGCTGGCGGGGGCAGTGGTGGCCCGCTGCCGCAAGGACCGGCTGGAGCCGCCGACGCCGGGGCGTATCGCCCGGCTGGTGGGCTCGGCGGTCAGCACCTTTCCCTACGAGGACCTGGCGGTGGTGCCCGCCGTGGTAGTGCGGTTCGCGGACGAGCACAGGCATGGGTCAGCTCGTCAGCCTCGATGGGCCACAAGATCGTCATGCAGGCCGATGCACCCGATCTTGCCGCTCTGGCGATGAGGCCATCGTCGTGATCGCGCGGTCCGAGAGTGCGCTGGAATAGACGACGCTGGTCGTGACGGAGCCGAGTCCGGCGATTCGGCCCGTCGTTGTTTCGAGGTGGCGCATGGAACGGGCGAGGACCTTGAGCACGAAGCAGTCTTCACCTGTGACGTGGTGGGCTTCCATGATCTCAGGCGTGGTCGCAACCAGATCGTGGAACGGCTTGTAGTTGCCCGTGGGGTAGCGGAGGCGGACGAAGGCCAGGATGCCGAGTCCAAGTCGTTGTGGGTCCACCACTGCCGAGTAGCCGCGGATCACACCGCTCTCTTCCAGCCGCCGCACCCGTTCGGTGACAGCACTGGCCGACATGGACACGGTCCGTGCCAGCTCGGCGTAACTGGCCCGCCCATCCCGCTGCAGGGCTTCCAGGATGCGCATGTCGGTCTCGTCAATGGAATCGGCGGCCATGGACAAGGAATACCATGGCATCCCCGGTCGCAGTCCGGAACGACCGGGGATCGTCTGTTCCAGCGTGTGGCTGCACTTCGTAGTGTTTCACCCATGAACAAGCCTGCTGCAAGCCCTGCACTGCATGTGCCGCCCGCGCCTCCCATCGAAGCCGCCGCCTTCTTTACCGCACGCCTCACCTTCCAGGCGGACGTCTCCGACGTCCGCGCCTCACTCGACTCCGGCGACCCGGGCTTCGTCCTGGTCGACTCACGTGGGAGCGCCGGCTGGCAGCAAGGTCATGTGCCGGGCGCGGTCCACCTGCCCACCGCCGACATCCCGACCCGGGCCGCAAGCCTGCTCGACCCGAAGGTCCCGGTCATTACCTACTGCTGGGGGCCTGGCTGCGACGGCGCCACCCGCGCGGCGCTCGCCCTCAGCCAGCTCGGCTACCGGGTCAAGGAGATGATCGGTGGTATCGAGTACTGGATCCGCGAGGGCTTCCCGGTTGCATCCCTGGCCGGTACCGAGCAGCGCGAGGCGGACCCGTTGACCGCTCCGATCGGCTCCATCACCTGCGCATGCTGACGCACACCACACGGCTGGACGGCACGGTCCGCCCAGCCGTGCTGGCCGACCTGCCTGCGGTGGCGAGACTGTGCGAGCCACCCCGCACAGCGGGGGAAGCTCACTGCGGGCGGCGCGGGTCTGAGTGCGTTGCCGCGAACCGGGCGCGGTAATGGCCGGGCGAGACACCGAGTCGGGCCACGAAGGCCCGTCGCAGCGTCTCGGGACTGCCGAACCCGGCGGCTCGGGCGCTCTCGGACACGCTGTGACCGGCGTCGAGCAGGGCCTTTGCATGATCCAGCCGCACGTGTTCGACGAACTTGGCCGGGGTCCTGCCGAGTTCGGTGTTGAACAGCCGGGTGAGATGTCGGGGACTGACACCGACGAGGGCCGCCAGCGAATCCGTGCTGTGCTCGAGCGCGGGCTGCGCCGAGATGAGGTCGGTGACTGCCCGCAGTGCGGGCGTGCGCGGCGCGCTCACCTTCAGCGGTGCAGAGAACTGGGACTGCCCTCCGGGGCGCTGCATGAACATGACCAGGCTTCGGGCGACGTCACGTGCCAGATCCGCACCGTGGTCACGCTCGACGAGGGAAAGCGCAAGGTCGATACCGGCGGTGACACCCGCCGAGGTGAAGATGTCGCGATCCTCGACGAAGAGGGAATCGGGCTCCACGTGAATGTCGGGGTAGGCGCGCGCGAGCAGCTGGGCGTGGCGCCAGTGAGTGGTCGCGCGGTGTCCCGAAAGCAGGCCTGCGGCAGCGAGGACGAACGAGCCGGTGCAAATGGAAACAAGCCTGCGTGTGCGGGCACGCAGCAGCCGGACGGCTTCTGTCAGGTCTGACGGGATCGGCTCAGTGACGAGCAGATCCCCACCCGAGACGACGAGTGTGTCGACGTCAACCTCCGCCGCAGCCGCGTCCGCGGGCAGGCGTGTACCGATCGACGTGCGTACCGGCTCGCCGGACGGCGAGGCGTAACGCAGCGAGTAACAGGCGCCGAGAGCATTCGCTTCAGCAAATACTTCCGCGGGGCCAGAGACGTCGAGCATCTTCATTCCGTCGAACACGAGGAAGGCGACACGATGGACGGTCATGCGGTTGTCGGCTCCTTTCCTTGATCAACACCGGGACGTCCCGGAGCGCGCGCAGAGTCCTTCGCCATGTGACTCCTCCCCCTCATGGATGAGGGGGGCTTCTCGCTATGCCGGTGCGGCTTCGCGACGGACCAGCCCGGCCCGTAGGACATTGACAGCGCCCACCGTGCCCGCGTGCGCGTTGTGGCCGCAGGCGACGCAGTGGAACTTCTCCTGTGCGGGCCGGTTCTCCTTGGCGGTGTGCCCGCATTCGTTCGAGGTGGAGCTACGGGAGTTCAACGGCGAAGCCGATCACGTACACCTGCTCGTGCACTACCCGCCCAAAGTCGCCCGAAGCTGATCAACAGCCTCAAGGGCGTCAGCTCCCGGTACCTCCGGGCCGAGTACACCGACCGGATCAACCACATCGGGACGGGGTCGGTGTTCTGGTCCCGCTCCTACTTCGCGGGTTCCTGCGGTGGTGCACCGCTGACCGTCATCCGGCAGTACATCGAGGGCCAGAAGCGGCCCGTCTGACCCTCACCACGCAGGCGGAGCGCACTCCGGCGCTGCGCGCCTCCGGGCCGAGGATGCGTTTCCCTCCCCGGCTGAAGCCGGGGATACCCACGCAAGATCAACGGATGGACCGGTTCAGCTCGCGGCGCAGCGGACCGCTCGGTGGGCCGACCCGGGCCAAGAGCACCGGGCCGGCCCGTTGCCCACCGCTGGTGAACCCGCGACGTCGCCAAGGTGATCGCGAACCAGGTCACTCGGGCCAGGCGTTTGTCCGTATGACAGTGACGAAGTCCCTGCGCTGGAAGGTGGGGTCGAAGTGTGCCAGGACGTCGTCGTTCATGGTGCCGAACGTGGTGTCGGGCCGGTCGGCCATGCCGTCGTAGAAGGCTTGGAGAATGCGGTTCTTGAAATCCGGTCGTGGATGGGCGGCGACGACCTCGGCACGTTGTACCGGGGTGATCTGCTCGAGGTCCAGGCCCAGGACGTCGGTTTCGACGCCGAGCGTCACCACGGCGACTTCGGGCGCGAGGTGGAGGGGAACCTCCGGCGTGGTGTGCAGCGCGATCGCAAGCCAGACGTTTCGTGCCTCCTCCTCGCTGCGGCCGTGGTCACGCAGGAAGCCGTACGCCGCCTCGGCGCCGTCGAGCTCGAAGCGGCGGTCCTTCGTGCGGTAGTCGGCCGTCAGCCCGAGATCGTGGAAGAGGCCGCCGACGTAGGCGAGCTCGGGGTCGACCTCGAGTCCCCGGGCAGCGGTCTTGAGCATTCCCCACAGGAACACCCTGCGGGAGTGGTGGAACAGCGTGTCGTCGGCCGACTGGCGTACCAGAGCGGTCGCCTCGCGGACCAGGGCGGTGTCCGGGACCGTGATCCCGGCAACGGTTTCGGGCATTGCGCCTCCTGAAGAGAAAGGTCGAGGAATGGGTCGCTCTGATTCATGTCCAGGGTCCCAAGTCGGTCTGGTAGCTGGAAGTGTCCAAACGGACGTGCATCCCACAGATCCGGACGCGAGGTCTGCGGGAGGCGACAGCCGACCGGCTGGCGACTTGGCCACGGAACGCACTTCCCGTGGCCAAGTAAGCGCAGAAACGTGATCTTGTCGGCCGCCTGTGCGCGGGGCGGCCATCACAGCAGAGCGGCCTGCGACTGGTCCGGCTGAGGAGCGCCTGGCGGCCGAGGGCACCTGCCGGGTCCCAGGACACGCTGGATGCCGCCGCGCTTCCACGTTCAGTCGCTGCCCGCGACGAGGAACCGTGCCCACGCCCCCGCTGCCCGCCTGTCCGGATTCGGGTGACTGATGGCCGGACCGAGGCAGCGCCGGACACCGGGTGGTTGGCAGTGTGGAAGACGGACGCACCGTCCATTCGTGGCTCACTGATATCGGAAGGCGCAGAGGTCATGAGCGAGATCATCGCGGGGGTAGAGATTCCTGAAACGGCGGCGGTCGCCGAAGCCACCCGCCTCATGCAGAAGATGACCAGCCCTCTCATCTACCATCACTCCCGGCGTGTTTTCGTCTTCGGCGTCATTCATGCTCGCAGGCTCGGTTTGGAGCCCGACCCGGAGCTTCTCTACCTGTCCGCCGTGTTTCATGACACCGGCCTCTTGACGCCGTTTTCCGACGTAGAGCAGCGCTTCGAGGTCGATGGAGCCGACCACGCACGTAAGTTCATGCTCGACCGCGGGTTCCCTGCCGAGGCCGCCGACGTGGTGTGGACGGCGATCGCGCTGCACACGACCCCGGGAATTCCCGGGCGGATGGGCCCGGAGATCGCGATCACGAATTTCGGGGTTCTGACCGACGTGCTCGGCTTCGGTCTGGACGAGCTGGATCGCAGCCAGGTGGACGAGATCATCGCCGTCCATCCGCGGGGCGACTTCAAGAACGAGTTTTTGCAGGCCTTCGTCGACGGGCTCAAGTACCGCCCGGAGACCACGAACGGAACCGTGAATTCGGATGTGCTGGAGCACTTCGTTCCCGGCTTCCGTCGCACAACCACGGTCGAGCGCATCATGGGCGCTCCCTGGCCGAGCTGATCAGGACGGCACAAAAGGCAACGTGATGAACCGTGTGAGTCGCCCTGGCGACGCGCGTCGTCTCGGGCGAGGTGCGGCCTTCGCCGTGCTGGCCTGCGCCAATGTGGTGATGATGGCCACGGCAAGCGCACCGTCACCGATCTACCCGCTGTACCGGGAGCGTTGGGGCCTGTCGGTCACGATGCTGACGGTGATCTTCGCAGTGTATGTCGTGGGTCTGCTCGGCGCGTTGCTGACGGTCGGATCGCTGAGCGACCACCTGGGTCGCCGCCCGGTGCTGGTCGCCGCCCTTTTGGTGGCGGCGGCCAGCACGGCGATCTTCTGGACGGCCGACGGCATGGTCTCCCTCGTGATCGCCCGGATGGTGCAGGGCATCGCCACGGGGACAGCCACGGGCGGTCTTGCCGCCGGACTGGTCGAGTTCTCACCCGAGCGACGTCCGCATCTGGGGCCTATGACGACAGGGGTCGGCACGAGTATCGGCATGGCCGCCGGTGCGGGAGTGGTGGGGTTGCTGGTTCAGTCGACTTCACGTCCCGATGCGTATGTCTTTCCCGTCCTTACGCTGACCTTCGTCGTTCTGGCCGCGGTCACCCTCACGATCCCTGAGACACTCGCCCCGCGAGCGGTTGGACTGGCGTCGTTGCGACCGAGAGTCCGGGTTCCCCGGGAAGCCCGGCCGGAGTTCCTCGGCTCCGTTCCCGCCCTCGTCGCGGGGTGGTCCGTCACGGGTCTGTTCCTCGCGCTCACTCCGTCCCTGGTGAGCAATGTCCTGCATGTGCGGTCCGGCGCTGCGGGCGGGCTCAGCATTGCGGCGCTGTTTGTGGCCAACAGCGTGGGCGGGTTGTGGTCCCTTCGGCATACGGCACGGGTCGCCACCTTGCTGGGGGCGGTTCTCCTGACTCTGGGTGCGTCCGGACTGGCGGTGGCCATCGCTGCTGCGTCGCCGGCCATATACGTGGGCGGATCGGTCGTCGCAGGGCTGGGCGTCGGCCTGACGTTCAACGGCAACCTCCGCGCCATCAGCGCGGTCACCACCGCGACGTCGCGGTCGGAGGTCTTCTCGGCCGTCTACGTGATCAGCTATGCGGCGCTGAGTCTTCCGTCCCTCGCGGCCGGGCTCGCGGCGCCCTCATGGGGACTGCAGACCACGGGCTACCTGTACGTCGGCTTCGTCGGGGCGCTGTCCTTGGGTGCGGCCCTCCACGCCGGACGATCACGCGCTCACAGGCTCACCGGCGATCCGATACGCACGGGCCGGGAAAGCGGACCTCACAGCGAACGGACCCGCTGCTGAGCGCGCCGCAGCGAGTGGGGTGCGGGGTGGGCTTGCCCAAGGGATGCTGGCTCCACCAGGAAACACCGCCCCACGCCGACACCATCCCCAAAGCAGCTTGATCACGGCTTACGGCTGCCGTGTCAGAGCGGGCCGGCTCGCTTCCGCGGAGCTGTCTTGGAAGATCCTGAGTACGCATAACTACGCTGGATCCGCAGACCGGAGGAGGTTGCGATCTGTATGGGTGACGGGCACGGGCCCGGGCGGTCCGAGCAGGAGGATCCGCTCGGAGTCCAATGGGAGAGGCACCGGCCCGCGGTGTTCGGTGTGGCCTACCGGCTGCTGGGGAGTGCGGCCGATGCCGAGGATGTGACCCAGGACGTGTGGCTGCGGGCGGCCGGAGCGGATCTGCAGGACATCGGTGATCTGCGGGCCTGGCTGGTGACAGTGGCCGCGCGACGGTCGTACGACATCCTCAAAAGTGCCCGTTCCCGCCGGGAGAACTATGTCGGGCCGTGGCTGCCGGAGCCGCTGCTGACAGGACCGGACGCATCGCAGCCGGTACTCGTCGACGAGTCCGTCAGTTCGGCGATGCTCCTGATCATGGAAGAGCTGAGCTCGCCGGAGCGGGTGGCCTTCGTCCTGCACGATGTCTTCGGTCTTGAGTTCGGCCGGATCGCCGAAGTGCTGGACGTTTCCACGCCGGGTGCCCGGCAGCTCGCCTCGCGGGCACGACGGCGGGTGGCCAAAGCGAAGCAGTCCACGCCGCAGGCGTCGAAGGCGGAGCGCGAACGCGTCCTCACGGTCTTCCGCGCCGCCTACGAGGCCGGGGACCTGGCCGGCCTGGTCAGGCTCCTGCACCCGGACGCCGTCTACGCCACCGACGGCGGTGGCAAGGTCTTGGCGGCACGCAAGCTCATCCACGGCGGCGAGCGCGTCGCCGAGGTCATGGTGCGTACGGGACGCCAGTGGCACCCGGACCGCATCGACTTCGCCGAGGTCGGCGGCGAGCTCGCCCTGGTGTTCCACCGGGAAGGCCGGGTCTACTCCGTCGACACGGTCCAGATCACAGAGGGTCTGATCACCGCGTACCGCAAGGTCATCAATCCCGACAAACTCGCTCGCGTCTGAGCTGTCACACCCGCAGGGGCTACCTCGTCTCCCTGATGAGAACGCAAAACGGGTGACGAAGGAATGCGCGCGAGCAGGTGAGACCGATCATGCACAACGGCATACATCTACCTGCAGCCGCTATGAGTCCTGCGCGCGAACCGAGTCCTGCGGGAACCGGCTGTGCGCTCGAGTTGCCGCTCCCAGTAAGGAACTGTATGCAAGCCATCACTGTGCGAGACCGTAACGCAGGTCTTGCCGGGATGTCCCTGACGGACATGCCCTACCCCCATGCGTCCGAGAACGACGTCGTCGTGCGGGTGCACGCCGCGGGCTTCACCCGAGGAGAGCTGGACTGGCCCGCCACGTGGACCGATCGCGCCGGCCGCGACCGGACGCCGAGCGTGCCCGGACACGAGCTGTCCGGTGTCGTCGTAGAGCTGGGGTACGGCACCACCGGCCTGAGCATCGGACAGCGGGTGTTCGGCCTGGCCGACTGGACCCGCAACGGCACCCTCGCCGAGTACATCGCGGTGGAGGCGCGCAACCTCGCCCCGCTGCCGGCGGACATCGACCACACCGTGGCCGCCGCGCTGCCGATCTCCGGGCTGACCGCCTGGCAGGGCCTGTTCGACCACGGCCGCCTCACCACAGGCCAGACCGTCCTGATCCACGGTGCCGCGGGCGGCGTCGGATCCATCGCGGTGCAGCTGGCCCGCGAGGCCGGCGCCCGCGTCATCGGCACCGGCCGGGCCGCCGACCGGGACAGGGCACTCGCACTCGGCGTCGACACCTTCATCGACCTGCGGACCGAGAAGCTGGAGGACGCCGGCGAGGCCGACGTCGTGTTCGACGTGATCGGCGGCGACATCCTCGACCGCTCGGCCGCCCTGGTCCGGGCCGGTGGCACGCTGGTCACCATCGTCATGCCGCCCAAGGTCCGGCCCAAGGACGGGCGGGCGGTCTTCTTCGTCGTCGAACCCGACCGCGCCCGGCTCGCCGATCTCGCCACGCGGCTGAGGGATGGCCGGCTCAAGCCGTTCGTCGGTGCTGTGCGGCCGCTCGCCGAGGCACCCGCCGCGTTCGCGCCCGGCAAGCGCACCCCAGGCAAGACGATCATCCGCATCACTCAAGACTGAACCAGGAGACCCATCGTGATCAAAATGCGAATCGTCGGCGGTTTGCTGGCCGTCGCCACGCTGGCTGCGGCCACAGCCTGCTCGACCTCGGACCAGCCCGCCCACGCCAGGGGAACGACCGCGGCCGCGGTCCCGGCCGCGGCATCGACGCCACCCCCCGAAACCTTCAAACCGCTGCTCCAGCAGGCCCTTCCGAATGTGAAAGGCAAGACGTTCACCACGGCGATCGTCGGCTTCCCGCCCAACGCACACGCGATGCCGCACCGGCACGGCCAGGCGTTCGTCTACGCCTACGTCCTCGACGGCACCGTGCGCAGCCAGCTCGAAGGCAAGCCCGTGACCACCTACCACCAGGGCGAGAACTGGGTCGAGCAGCCGGGCGCCCACCACGTCCTCACCGAGAACGCCAGCCGGACCAAGCCGGCCAAGCTCCTGGTCGTCTTCGTCGCCGACACCGGAGCCCAGCTCAAGGTCGACGACCCGAAGTCATGGCCCAGGGTACGCAGCGGGCGACAACACTCTGCACGAACTCTGCCCCTGCCAGAACACACACCATCCGACTACCAAGACGCGCCCGAAGGGCGCGGCGCAGACCGAACGAACGGATCCAAGGAACCATGACCGACTTCCAGCGCGTCAACATCGGCGAGCAGCACCCGGCCGCCTACAAGACCCTCATCGCCCTGTCGGCGGAGGTGGAGAAGGCCACCGCCGCAGCGGGCCTCGACCCTCTGCTGGTCGAGCTGTTGAGGATACGCACCTCCCAGATCAACGACTGCGCGTTCTGCCTGCGCATGCACACCCGCGACGCCCTCAAGAAGGGCGAAAACCCCGACCGGATCGCCGTGCTGCCCGCCTGGGCAGAGACCGGCTACTTCTCCGAGATCGACCGCGCCGCCCTCCGCCTGACCGAGGCGATCACACGCGTGCCGGACGGACACGTCAGCGACGAGGACTTCAACGCCGCCGCGGCCGTACTCACCGCAGACCAGGTTTCCGCCATCGCCTGGCTGGCAACTGTGATGAACGCCTTCAACCGCGTCGCGATCACCAGCCGGTACCCCGTCGGCAGCTGACCTCGACGGCAACACCGGCAGCGATACCGGCTGCCGAAGGAGAGCCACGCCGAACCGCTTGCCCGTACCCAGGCGGAAGGCACCGTACGGCTGACGTTGGATCAGAACAGGGCGGCCAGGCCGCGCCGGTCCTCATCCGTCAGCTTCTTCGCCCACTCTGTCTCGGCCAGGGAACCTGCTGGAGCAGCAGTGTGTTTGACGACTGGTCCCGGCGGCTGGTCTACCTCTGGGAGTTCGCCGGGCATTCTTTTCATCCTGTTCTCGCGGGCACTGAAGGAGTCGCCCCGTTGGTTCGAGAGCAAGGGCAGGATCGACCAGGCCGACGCGGTGCTGAACGAGATCGAGGCCCGGGCGGCGGCCGAGACCGGCCCGCTGCCCGAACCCGCGCCGCCCGTCCACCAACCGCGGCCGGTCCGTGCGGCGGAGCCGGCCGGCCCGGCGCTTCGCCGGCTCCGGGTTGTTCTCGAGGCCGCCGGGCTCGTTGGCCGAGACGCGGACCGGCGGACGCTCTCATCGGCAGGAGGGACCCCATGGCCGTCCCCAAGCGGAAGATGTCCCGCAGCAACAACCAGTGGATGGAGATCACCAACAACACCGCCGGGCCCTGAACCTGGACCGCTGGACGCTGTCGGACCGGGCGGGCCACATCTCAGGCCGACTGCGGGTCAGCGGATCCTCTGCGTCGTAGCGACCCGCGACGCGGCGGCCCCTCCCAGGCCGGCAACTGGGCGTCCTTTGTGGAGGGGCGCGTTGATGGCATGTTGTGCGGGCACTCGATGGGGGCTCCAGTCGGTCCCCAGGAGGCAGTCGCCATGGTCGTTCAGCATCCCGCCAAGGGGGGAAAGGGGCGGTTCGAGCGGTTCTCCGAGGCCGCGTCGAACTTCACCAGCTCGCTGGCGTTCTACGTCCTGTGCCTGGTACTGGTCGCGTTCTTCATCGCTGCGCACGCCGCCGAGCTGGCAGTTCCGTGGATGCTGCTGGCCGGAGACCTGATGACCTGTGTGACCCTGCTGCTGCTTGCCTTGCTCAAGAACGCCGAGCGGCGGGCCGAGCACGCCATCCAGCGGAAGCTGGACGCGATCGCCACCGCGCTCCTGGAGCAGGACGAGGGCGAGGCCCGCAAGGCGCAGGAGGATCTTCGCCGGGCCATCCGCATGGAAGAGGAAGTCTGACCCGGGTCGACGAATCCGGGCTCCGGATCGCGCCGGCAGCGGAGGTACGACGCCGACGGCCGAGTGCTGCACGCCACCGGCGGTGCAGGGCACTGCGGCATCCCCAGGCCGGCTGCCGAACCGGGCGACGTCGCCGGGGGAGAGTTCGCGGCGAGCGCGGTGGCGGCGCGCGGGACCCTGCGCTTTTCAGAGAAGGGCCCAGTGGGCGGCTGAAGAGGTCGTGCTCAGCTTGGCGGGTGCGCGAGCCACCAGGGCTGAGGAACCTCCTCAGCGTCAGGCGCACGCTGGGACGTTTCGCCGGTCGTCTTGCGCCCGTTCACCCGGCCCCGATCGGTGAGGAGGAGACCGTTGATCTCCGGTACGTCGTCAGCGGGCCGCGCGGTTACCTGAGGGTGCTCTTCGGTATGGTTCGCGCCAACCGGCCGTGGCGGTTGGTCCCGGGTCTCTCGAAGGCCCTGGCGGCCGCACTCGCCACGGGAGCAATTGCCACCGTGAACTCCACACTCTGGAGTCTGGCCGTGTCCCTGGACACGCCACGGCTCGTGATCGCCACGGTCGGTTCCGTCGTACTCATGATCGGCTGGCTGATCGTGGACGCGCACCTGTGGCATCGAACGGCAGAGGACTCGCCGGAGGCGAGGAAGAGGGCGGCTCTCTACAATGCGTCGACGGTCGTGACCGTGGGCATCGGCGTGCTCGTCTGCTACGCGGGTTTGCTGGTCATCAACTTGGTGTGGGCGCTCTTCATCCTCAACGACCGAGTCTTCGCCTCCATGACACGAGCCCCGCTGCACGCCACGGAATACTGGACGCTGGCCTGGTTCGTCGCTTCGGTCGCCACGGTGGGCGGCGCGCTGGGATCGGGTTTGGAGAGCGACGAGGCGATCCGGGCAGCCGCCTATTCCAAGCGCGAACAGGAACATCGCCGCATGCTCGAGAACGACCAGGACTGCTGGTGACCTGAGCCGGCAGGTTGGATGCGAAGAATGCGTTGATCGATCGGTGAAGGGTTGTTTCGCGTCGGAGGCCGATGGGGACTCGCACGGCATGCCGCCGGAGCGCCGGCGCTCCGCCTGGCGGGCCGACGGCGGAACCGCCGTTCCACCCGCTCCGGGCGAACGGCCCGCAGAGGCATGCCGGAGCCACGGACCCCGTCGCACCAACTCCCGGGAGTCTGGTGCTGCGGTCATGCCGCGGCGCCGAAGGAAGTCATCATGAAAGCAGCGGTATATGAAGGCCCGCGAACGGTCACGGTGAAGGACGTACCGGACGCGAAGATCGAGCACCCCTGCGACATCATCGTCAAGATCACCGCCACCAACATCTGCGGTTCGGACCTGCACATGTACGAGGGCCGCACCTCGTTCGAGCCTGGCCGTACCCTGGGACACGAGAACATGGGCCAGGTCGTGGAGGTCGGCTCGGCCGTCCGCAAGGTCCAGGTCGGCGAGTATGTGGTTCTGCCCTTCAATATCGCCTGTGGCTTCTGCAAGCAGTGCGAGCGGGGGCTGACCAACTACTGCCTGACCATGCAGCCGGAACCAGCCCTGGCCGGAGCCGCCTACGGATTCGCCGACATGGGCCCCTACCAGGGCGGCCAGGCGGAACTGCTGCGCGTGCCCTACGGCGACTTCAACGCGCTGCGTCTGGGCGAGGACGCCGCCGAGCGGCAGACCGACTATGTGATGCTCGCCGACATCTTCCCCACCGGCTATCACGCCACCGAGATGGCCCACGTCAAACCGGGCGACCAGACGATCGTCTTCGGGGCCGGTCCCGTCGGGCTGATGGCGGCCTACTCCGCCCTCCTCAAGGGCGCCGGCCGTGTGTGGGTGGCCGACTACCAGCCCGACCGGCTGCGCAAGGCGGAGGAGATCGGGGCCATTCCGATCAACACCGCCGAGCAGAATCCGGCGGAGGTCGTCAAGGAGGCCACCCTCGGTCTGGGCGCCGACAACGGCTGTGAGTGCGTCGGCTACCAGGCACACGACCCCAAGGGACACGAGGACGCCAGCCTCACGCTCAACGGCCTGATCGACTCGGTCAGGTTCACGGGCGACATCGGCGTGGTGGGCGTGTTCCTGCCCGAGGACCCCGGCGGTGCCGAGGCCCAGGGGGAGCTGGAGGCGCAGGGCAAGGTCCCGATCGACTTCGGCATGATGTGGTTCAAGGGCCAGCACATGGGCACCGGGCAGGCGCCGGTGAAGAAGTACAACCGGGCGCTGCGGGATCTGATCGCCGGCGGGAAGGCGAAGCCGAGCTTCGTCGTCTCCCACGAACTCAGCCTGGACGAGGCCCCCACCGCCTACGAGCACTTCGACGCCCGTGACGAGGGCTGGACCAAGGTGGTCCTGCATCCGAACGGACACGGCAACGGCCACAAGCGGTAAGGGACCCGAGGGCCGCCGTCCCGCCTGTTCCCCCCGGACCGGTCCGGCCGACGGGTGCTGATCGCCCCGGCTCCGGCCGGGGCTGGAGGGGCCGTCGTCACCTGCGCTCCCGTCACACATGGGCAGCGGCGGTCGGCGGCGTCCGGCTCGGTAGGACGGATGGCGGGCTCCGCCACCCAGCTTGACGCGCGTGGACTGGACAGGCCGAGACTGCACCCGCGCCTGAAAGCGGGCCGTGGAGTTCGGTGTTCACGCTTGTTATGGCGCGCGTCACGTCCACTCCGCAACCGAACGGCCGCGCCGCCGGTTCGATGACGGGACTTGCGGATTGGATGCGGACCACGCGGAAACTCCGGGCGTTGTCCGCCATGCGCCCTTCACCTTCCCCCTGAAGTGACTCGCCTTCCGTTCACCTACCTCACCGCACGTGGGGAGCACTCATGACAACAGACACCCGCTCCACCTCCCGCCTACGGCACGATCCGCTCGTGCGTGGCCTCGGCTGGGCCAGCGCGCTCCTGGGCGTGCCCCAGGTCGTCGCCTCAGCGGGCTTCGCCCGGGCCCTGGGCGTGGACGACACCTCCCGGCACCGCTCGGCCACGACCGCCGTCGGTGTGCGCGAGCTGGCGGCGGCGACCGGGCTGCTGGGACGGCCGCATCCCGTCTGGCTCTGGGGCCGCGTCGGTGGCGACCTCATGGATCTGACGATGCTGGCCCGGGCCCTGAAGAACCACGACGGGCGCGGCCTCGGCCGCACCGTTGCCGCGACCGCCGCGGTCACCGCCATCACCGCCACGGACGTCTACGCGGCCGTGACTCGCACCCGCAGGGGCATCCCCATGGAACTGACCGCGGCCACCACCGTCACCCAACCCCCGGACGAGGCATACGCCCTCTGGAGTGACCTGGAGCGACTGCCGGACTTCATGGCGCACCTGGACGAGGTGCGCGTCACCGGCCCGCGCACCAGTCACTGGCAAGCCAGCGCGCCGTTCGGCAAGGCGGTCGAATGGGACGCCGAGACCACCCAGGACGTCCCCGGCCAGCTGATCGCCTGGCGGTCGGTGGACGGTGCCGACATCGACACCTCCGGCGAGGCCCGCTTCGTGCCCGCCCCCGGCGGCCGGGGCACGGAGATCCGGGTGACCCTGCGCTACGAACTGCCCGGGG
Organism: Streptomyces sp. NPDC051104; assembly: GCF_040682835.1. NCBI lineage: Bacteria > Bacillati > Actinomycetota > Actinomycetes > Kitasatosporales > Streptomycetaceae > Streptomyces > Streptomyces sp. NPDC051104. The sequence continues at coordinate 42,805 of NZ_JBFBBS010000045.1, forward strand.
GAGTGTTGGGCAAGACCGCGGCGCGTTACTTCGGCGAGGAACCACACCAGCAGCTGGACGACGACCTGCGCCGCTTCAAGCAGATCACGGAGACCGGCGAGGTTGTCCGTTCCGAGGGCGCACCCGGCGGCAAGCGGGCCCGCGGGGAGTTCCCGCAGCGCCCGGCCCGACCGCTGACGGAGGACGAACTGAAGGAGGCCCTGGCATGAAGGCGAACTGCTGGACGGGACGCAACTCGGTCGAGGTGCAGGACGTCCCCGAACCGTCGATCCTGAACCGCCGCGACGCCATCGTGAAGATCACCTCGACGGCGATCTGCGGCTCGGACCTCCATCTGGTCGACGGTTACGTCCCCACCATGGAAAAGGGCGACATCTTGGGCCACGAGTTCATGGGAGAGGTCGTCGAGGTCGGCCCCGGCATCAGCGACGACAGCCTGAGCGTCGGCGACCGGGTCGTCGTGCCCTTCCCCATTGCCTGCGGCGCCTGCGCGGCCTGCCGCGCGGAGCTGTACTCGTGCTGCGAGAACAGCAACCCCAACGCCGGCGTCTCGGAGAAGTTCTTCGGCCACCCCACCGCCGGAATCTACGGCTACTCACACCTCACCGGCGGCTTCGCCGGCGGCCAGGCCGAGTACGCCCGCGTGGTGCTCGCCGACGCCAACGCCCTCAAGATCGAGTCGGACCTCACCGACGAGCAGGTGCTGTTCCTGTCCGACATCCTGCCGACCGGATACATGGGCGCCGACATGTGCGACATCCAAAAAGGTGACGTCGTCGCCGTCTGGGGCGCCGGTCCGGTCGGCCAGTTCGCCATGGACAGCGCCCGCGTCCTGGGCGCGGAAAAGGTCATCGCGATCGACAAGGAGACCTACCGGCTCGACATGGCCGCCGCGCAGGGCTACACCACCATCAACTTCGAGGACACCGACGTACGGTCGGCCCTGCTCGAACTCACCGGCGGCCGTGGCCCCGACAAGTGCATCGACGCGGTCGGCCTGGAGGCCACCCACGGTGCCTCCCACGTCCACCTCTACGACCGCGCCAAGCAGGCGGTCCGCTCCGAGACCGACCGGCCACACGCCCTGCGCCAGGCCATCCTGTCCTGCCGCAGCGGCGGCGTGGTGTCGGTCATCGGCGTCTACGGCGGGATGATCGACAAGTTCCCGGCGGGCGCCTGGATGAACAGGTCCCTGACCCTGCGCACCGGGCAGTGCCACGTGCAGAAGTACATGAAGCCGCTGCTGGGCCTGATCGAGCAGGGCAAGATCGACCCCACCCGGGTCATCACGCACCGGCTGTCCCTGACCGAGGCACCGACCGGCTACGACCTGTTCAAGAACAAGAAGGACCGCTGCGAGAAGGTCGTCCTCACGCCGTGAGGGACGCGCCGATGAACGGCGGCACCATGTCTCGCTGACGCCGACGAGCCGAGCCGGCCCTGCAGAGCGGGACGCAAACACCCGGAGACGTGGGCGGCCTTACGACAGCCTGCCTTCTGCATCACGCTTCGGTCGCCACCGTGGGCGAGTAATAGTCAATACCTGTGGGTCGGTTGAGGTGATTCAGGCTGCGTGAGCCTCGGGGCGCTCGACGAGATGGCCGCGTTCGAAGCGGGCTCCGGCGCGGACGAGGGCGACGAGGTGGGGCGCGTTCACGGCCCGCCAGCGGGCCTGGGCGGACTCGACGAGCTTGAAGACCATCGCGAGGGCGGCGGCCGCGCTGCCGGCTCCCCGGGTGGCCTTGGTCCGCAACCGGACCGTCGCGAACGTCGACTCGATGGGATTCGTCGTGCGCAGGTGGATCCAGTGCTCGGCGGGGAAGTCGTAGAACGCCAGCAGCTCCTCGACGTCGTCGGTGACCTTTTTCACCGCCTTGGGCCACTTCGCGCCGTAGGCGTGCTCGAAGGCGGTGACCGCCTTGAGCGCGTGGTCGCGGTCCTCAGCGTTGTAGATGTCCTGCAGGGCCTTGCGGGCGCCGGGCTGGGCCGATTTCGGCAGGGCATTGACGACATTGGCAGTTTTGTGAAGCCGTCAAGAATCAACCTGTTGCTTCCTGATCAGCGGCTCGTTGGCCTGGTATGGCGATCACGGAGGAGATGCTGTCCCAACTCGACTGCCG
>NZ_JBFBBS010000046.1:0-42314 GCF_040682835.1 Streptomyces sp. NPDC051104
CTTCAGTCCACACACCTGACGATGATCAACGGTGGCCGCACCCGTGTCCCCACCGGCCCCTACCAACAAGATCACATCTCCGGCTGGAGTACTAGGCATCGCCGTACGTCAGCGGTCGGCCATGACAAGAGTCACACCGGCGGCCTCAGGGCGGTCGGCCCCGCGCCTTGTCCCCCGCCCGGTGACCGGTGGGCTACCGGGTGAACCGGACAGGCAGGCTTCGCGGACCGCGGATCATCATTCCCGGGCGCCAGGTGATCGCTGCCGGGTGGATGTCCAGGGTCAGGTCGGCACAGCGTTCCAGCAGCGTCCTGATGGCGATGCGCGCCTCCAGGCGGGCCAGCGGCGCCCCCAGGCAGTAGTGGATGCCATGGCCGAACGCCACGTGGCCGCGCGCGTCACGGGAGATGTCGAAGCGGTCGGGTGAGGGGAAGCGCGCGGGGTCACGGTTGGCGTCGGCCATGGCGACGAGGACGAGTTCGCCGCCGCCGGGGATGGCTGTGTCGCCGATCGTCACCGGCTCGGTGGTGAAGCGGTACGTGGGGGTCTCCACCGGGCCGTCGTAGCGCAGCATCTCCTCGACCGCGGTGTCGACGAGGGAGAGGTCGGCGCGCAGGGCGGCCAGTTGCTCGGGATGGGTGAGGAGGGCGAGGACGCCGTTGGAGACGAGGTTAACGGTCGTCTCGTGGCCTGCGACGAGCAGGAGCCAGGCCATGCCGAGAAGCTCCTCGTGGGACAGCCTGTCGCCGTCCTAGTCCGAGCCGTGGATCAGCGCGCTCATGAGGTCGTCGCCGGGCCGGTGCCGCTTGCCCTCCACCAACTCGGCCAAGTAGCGCGCCATCGAGGTCGCCGCTGCTGTTCGCTCTTCGGGGTCGGTGGCGCCGAGCGCGTCGTTCGACCACCTCCTGAAGGAGTCGCGGTCCAGGTCCGGGACGCCGAGGAGTTCGCAGATCACGGAGATGGGCAGCGGGAAGGACAGCGCCTCGACGAGGTCGGCGCGTCCGTCGGGGTCGGCGAGCATCCGGTCCAGGAGCGCGTCGGTGGTCTTCTGGACGCGCGGCGCGAGTTCCTCCACCCGGCGCGCGGTGAACTGGCGGGCGACCAGTTTGCGCGCTGGGTGTGGTCCGGCGGATCGGCCCTGAGCATGTGCGGGCCGGACGAGACGGCCCCCAGGGGCAGAGAGGGGGACGCTTTGCTCCAGTCCTTGGAGAGCCGGGAGTCCGCCAGCGCCGCGCGCCCGGCCTCGTATCCGACGACGAGCCAGGCCTCCGCGCCCCCCTCCGGCATCCGGATGCGGTGGACCGGGCCCTGGGCCCGTAAGCGAGCGTAGACGGAGTAGGGGTCGCGGGTGAAGGACTCGCCGAGCGCGGCGAGGTCAACGATGCTCATCGAGGTACCACCTCACTGGCAGGGACGGATGTCCGGCCGGGCAACGCCACAGGAAGGCCCCCGGCGGCTGCCTGCCGGGTCGGAAGCCACCGGCGTCCGACAGCGCGTGGAACGGCGAGTGCGAGGAGTTGCCGGCCGGACGCCCGGACCCCGGTCCGCGCTGGGCATCGCCTCATCATGCTTCCGGCCGTCGTCCGCTCCCCCTCGGATCAGCATCCGACCGCCCGCCGACTGTAACCGGTACCGCCGCCGGACGGACCCGCTTTCGGCGAAGGCCGCAGGGCGGAATCGAGCCGGAACAGCTCGTCCTCGGTCAGGAGGCGCTGCCCGGCCGCGCCGCTGCCGCCAGGCTGGGCTGCAGGCGGCGCGCGGCGTCGAGGTGGTCGGCCCTCCAGACGATGCGGACGGCCGTGTCCGTGGCCCGCCCGTGCTCGTCGCTGAGGTCGCGGCGCAGGGAAGCGACCAACTGCGCTTCGGCCGTGGGGCTGCGCGGCAGCGGATCCCGGACAGAGCCGTCCCGCCCCAGACCGGCGGCCAGGTCCCGGTACCAGCCGGAGACCCGTCCGGCTGGTCTCAGGAGAACGAGGCGGGCCTGCGCCCGATCGGCTTCGCCGTGCGGTTGTGGGGCGCGCTGCCACAGCCCCAGAACGGCGTCCGCGGCGAGGCGCAGTCCGACGATGCCGGTGACCAGGGTGGTCATGTCCGCGAGCGGCACCGGCTTCTGCCCGCGTTCGGCGAGGTAGGTGCGGAAGGCGTCGTCGAGCCGTCGCGCCGCGGCGGCGGCCTCGCGGCCCTCCTGCAGCGCGAGTTCCGCCGATGGGGCACCGCCGCCGCAGCGGCCCACGGCGTACTCCACAGCGCCCGCCAGATAACGGGCGCTGTCCGTGTACGCCTCGCCGAGGGCCCGCTCCACGGCCGCCGCGGCGCCGCGTGGCCAGAAGAACAGGCCGACCAGCACGCTCACGGCGCAGCCGATCGCGATGTCCTCGATCCGCAGCAGCACGATGTGCCAGTCGGGGTTCTGGCCGATGTTGAACAGGACGACGAGGGTGATGGTGAAGGACGACTGCCCGGCGGCGAACGAGATGACCGCAGGGGCGATGCCGGCGAGGAGGACGGCGAGGGGCAGCAAGAACCAGAGCACCGTGCCGCGGTGTCCGATGAGCTGGAGCAGTCCGGCCCCGACGATCGAGCCCGCGATGGTGCCGCCGACGGCGCGGAGCGCGTTCTGTCCGGTGTTGAGGGCGTTGGAACGCAGTACCGACAGGATGCCCAGCAGCACCCAGAAGGAGTGCCGGACGCTGATCAGGTCCGCCAGGGCGACCGCGATGCCCAGGCCGATCGCGCCCCGCAGGCTGTTGTGCAGCCAGACGGACTGCGGCTGAAGGTGCGTGGCGGCCCGCTCGCGGGCCGCGACCAGCGGTCTGGCCACGGCACCGGGCTCGCGGCCGAGCAGACGCTCGGCCCAGCTGCGGCGCTCGGCGGCCGAGGCCAGGTCGACGTTGCCGGCGATCTGGAGCGTCGCGAAGCCCAGTTCCTGCGCGCGGAAGGACAGGTCCAGGGCCCGATGACGGGGTGCACCTGTGCGGGCGTACCGGCTCCCGCGTGGTGGACGGGCAGTCGTGTGGTCGCGTTGTGCTCCATCCGGGCCATGGCCGCTCGCAGGTCGCCGGCCGCGGCGCGCAGCCCGTCCGGAGTGTTGCGCGGGGCGTCGAGCAGGTCGGCCGCCTCGTGCAGAACCGCGGCGGCGGCACGACGTACGGCACAGGCGTCGACGTCGCAGGCCGGGCGGTCGTCGAGCGGGGGTGCGCTGTCGGCCAGGATGCTGCTGAGCCAGGTCAGTTCGTCGACCAGCCGCACGACGGCACGGGAGCCGGCGGACAGTCCTGTGGGCCGGTAGGGGGTGGCGTCGAAGACACCGCGCAGGTCGGCCGCCGCGGTCGCGGCCTCGTCGGCGACGGCCCGGCACTTCGTGCCGCTGGGCGCGCCGGGGCCGCCGGCCAGCAGAGAGGCGTCGGTGCGCAGTTGCGCCGCCGCCGCGCGGCACACGCGGGCCGCGGGCGCGCTGAGCGGATCAGTGGTGGGACGGGGCCGCAGAAGGCAGACCGCGATCATGGCGGCGGCCGCTGCCAGACCCGCTCCCGCGAGCCGGGCGGGCAGCTGCGACAGCGGCACCGGCGAGGTCACGGGGAGGACGAAGGCCAGCAACAGGGCGGTCGACGTGCCGGCGAGAACGGAACTGACCACCCCGGCGAACAGCACCAGGAAACCGATCACCACCATGGTGGTCACCGCGAGCCAGATCCGGTGCGCCACGAGCGTGCCCAGGCAGACGAGTACCGCCCAGGCCACCGCAAGACCCAGGTGCGCCCGTAGTCTCTGCACCATCGGGCCGGTGAAATCCACCAGCAGCAGCATGGAGAACGAGCCGAACGCGGCGAAGGCGGCCCTCGTCGGCGACCCGATCACCTGGCCGCACGGAGCGAACAGCGCGGGCATGACGATCGCGGTGCGCCCGGCGCGGCGGGTCGCGGCCAGGTCCGGATCGCGGGCACGCAGCCACGCTGCGGCCGGAGGGAGCCGGCTTCGGCCAGGTGTACGCACGTCCCCGCGCACCTCCACTCGACGGGGTGTCCGCCCGCCTTCAGGGTGACGGGTCCGCCCGGGCAAAGCCATACGAACGCGGCCCCTGGACCTGATCGGCCCGGACGGGGCATCCGCGATCACCAGGGATCGCACTCGAAACGGAGCGCCCGGGCGGCGCACCGGCACCGCGCTCACCGTGCGCTTGCCGACCGCCGAGGCTCTGAGTCGTCCCGGATCAGCTCCTGAGCTCCTTGCGTTCACCGCCGCCGCTGACAGCGATCTTCCGGGGCTTCGCCTGGTCGGCGACCGGGATCCGCAGCTTCAGAACACCCGCCTCGTAGGAAGCGTCGATTCGCTCGGTGTCCAGGGTCTCGCCGAGGAACAGCTGCCGGCTGAACGTCCCCACAGGCCGCTCCGTGATCACCATTTCGCTGTCCTGGCCGTACGCCGGCTTGCGCTCGGCCTTCACGGTCAGGACGTTGCGCTCGACGTCGAGGTCGATCGACTCCGGCGTCACGCCCGGCAGATCCAGTTCGACACAGAACGTGTCACCCTCGCGCCAGGCGTCCATCGGCATACCGGCGGGGCGGGCGGCCGTGCCCAAGACCCGTTCGGCGAGCCGGTCAAACTCGCGGAAGGGATCCGTCCGCATCAGCATCTGCATCCCTCCTTCGTGCGTACTCCTGCTGTTCCGCTTCTCCTTCTCCACTTCCGATATACCGCACCCACGGAGAAGTTGACACCTGTCGGCTCAACTTTTTCGTCGGCGGAACCGCCGGGCCGGTCAGTCCACCGGGTGACCGGGACTGATGTCGAGGGTGTCGCCGAGCCGCAGCAAGGGGCCGTCGGCCCGCCGGCCGCACCGCACTGGTTCGAGGACGAAACCCACGTGATCGCCCCCGTCGACGCTTCGCTGGACGGTGCCGACGAACCAGGCCGCCGCGTCCTCCAGGACGACCGCCCCGCCGTACCCCCGCGTCCAGCGCACCTGCGAGAACTTGTCGACCTCGTCGCCCGTCTCCCCGCCGAACAGAGCCGCCAGCTTGTGCTGGTCGCCGGTCAGCAGATGGACGGCGAGGCATTCCGCGTCGCGGGCCACCCCGTAGGTGTGGTTGACCTTGGACAGCCACACAACGAACCGCACCGGTCGGATGGAGCACTGCGAGGAGAATCCGACCAGACACCCCGACCGCTCCTCGCCCGCCGCGGCCGTGACGACGCACATCTCGGGGTTCAGCCGGCTCATGAACGCGTCGACGTCCGCCATGTCCCATCACTCCCGTCACTGCACCCGACCGACACCCGCCGCCCGGCACCAGTCACCGCACGGGTGCCCCTCTTCTCCCCCGACTCACAGGCTTGTCTCGATCGCGGTCCCCCGCCTGGGCCCGCCTCACCGGCTGTCGATGAGCGAGTCGTCCACCGGCCCCGCGGGCCCAGGCGGCGTCACGTCCTAGCGGCGGTGGGCGTGGTGGCCGTGATGCCGCTGCTCGCCGTACCAGCCGTGGTGACGGCCCCGGTCGCGAAGCCAGCCACCCAAACGACGGTCGTGGCGACGGTCGCCGTACCAGCCGTGGTGACGGCCCCGGTCCCGGTCCCAGCCGCGGAAGCGATCACGGTCGTGGCCGTGGCCGTGCCTGTAACCGCGGTCGTGGTCGCGGTCGTGGTCGCGGACGGTGTCGAGGCCGTCGCTGTGGGCGTAACTTCTCCCCTGCTCACGGATATGGCTGCCTCCGTCGGCGAAGGCCGGCAGGGCGGCCGCCCCCATGAGGGCGCCCGATGCCACACACGCGGCGATGAGCCGAAGAGCGGTACGAGAAACAGACATGGAGCTGTCCCTTCTGACGTTCGCGCACACCCTCCCCGATCGGGCCGGTGTGCATTCGAGATCCCGGCTGGGTGCCGAGGCCGCCACTCTGGCGGCCTTCATCGCCGCTGGCTCAACCACACCGTTCGCGTTACAAAACGCCGACAAATCCGTAACGCTCCCTTGTACCTGCCAATGACCCCCACGGGAACCCGGGCCACGGATCCGCTCCCGCTCCCTCCGCCCCCTGGCCAGCGGAGAGGCAACCGACCGTGCGAGACACTCCGGTCCGCAGTGCCACCCGGGCTCCCCCAATCAGCCCATTCCAGTACGTAACGGACCGCGAGCCTGCGTTCAGGGGAACCCGCGGCGCCCCGGGATCAGCCGGGTACCTGGAGCGGCGGCTGGGAATGCGGTTGGGAATGCGCGGGTGAGGCGATCCGGTCGACGCGGAAGGTCCGCCAGTGCCGGCCGGGCGACGCCCCGGACCGCGCATCGGCCCGGACCGCGTGGTGCGGGCCGGGCCGATCGTGTTCTGTGTGGCCAGGCTGTCAGCCCTGGCGAGCCTTGAAGCGCGGGTCCTTCTTGTTGATGACGAAGGTCACGCCGCGCCGTCGGACCACCTGGGCGCCCGGCTTGGACTTCGATGAGCGCAGGGACTTGCGCACCTTCATGACGGGTCTCTCTTTCTGCTCGGAACCGGGACCGGGGCCGCGGTCAGTGGCGGGCCGCCGCCGCGCGGCCGTAGCGGCGCTCGAAACGCTCGACGCGGCCCGCGGTGTCCACGACGCCCGAGGTGCCGGTGTAGAACGGGTGACTGGCCGACGAGATCTCCACGTCGATCAGCGGGTAGATGCGGCCGTCCTCCCATTCGGTCGTCCGGGCCGAGTGCGCGGTCGAGCGGATGAGGAACGAGGCGTTCGCGGCGCGGTCGCGGAAGACGACCGGGCGGGAGTCGGGGTGAATGTCAGGCCTCATGGGGTGTACCTCCTCGTGGTCCACCGCCCAGGGGGCGGAGGCGTGGTTCAGCGTTCCTCGCGGAAGTCGACGTGCCGGCCGACCACCGGGTCGTACTTGCGCAGGACGAGCCGGTCGGGGTCGTTGAGACGGTTCTTGCGCGTCACGTAGGTGACACCGGTCCCGGCTGTCGACTTCAGCTTGACGACGGGACGCGCGTTGGTGCGTGCCATGAGGTCCTCCTTTCGCTCACACCCCGGACGTTTGGCCCGAGCATGTCAGCTGCCCCTGCAACAAGCGGACCCGCTCACGCATTCCCGCCGCCGCCCGCAGCGCGCACTCACCTCCGCGCCGGAGCTGCCCACGTAGTCGCCCTCCCCCGACCTGGGGAAACACCGATGCCGAAGCCGGGCCGACGGCCCCCGCCGATCTCCGGACGAACCCCAGCGTTGAAGGAACCTCTCATTCCGCCAGGTACCGTACCCAGCGACAGGCAGTGACGGCACGGTAGTCGTGGGGGGCAGGCGCGGTGACGCGGCGCAGCGGGCGGGGCAGGTTCCACGGGACACTGGCGGGGGCGGTCGTGGCGGCCCTGACCGTCGGCGGCTGCGGCGCGGGCGATGCAAGGGGGCTCGGAGCGGCCCCCACTTCGTCGCAGCCCGCCCCCACCGGCGGCAGCACAAGCAGCGCGCCGCGCGTGACCGCCGACGCCTGGCACAGGTGGGGCCTGACACCGCTGCCCACGACCCCCAAGCCTCCGGTCGACAAGCCCGTGAAGCTCTCCGCCACCGGAACAGTCCCGGTCTTCACCCACATACCGACCTCGCAGAAGGTCGTCTTCATCACCGTCGACGACGGGCAGGAGAAGGACCCCAGCTTCATACGGATGATGCGGGACCTGAAGGTCCCGATCACGATGTTCCTGACGAACGACGCCATAAAGTCGGACTACGCGTACTTCAAACCGCTGCAGGCGATGGGTGACCACATACAGAACCACACCCTGCACCACCCGGTGATGAGCACTCTCCCGCCGGCCGGGCAGAAGGAAGAGGTCTGCGGCAACCAGAAGATCCTCACTCAGCAGTACGGTACCGCGCCCCTGCTGTTCCGCCCGCCCTACGGCGTGTACAACCTCAACACCCGGATCGCGGTGGGTGAGTGCGGGCCGCGGGCGATCGTCTGGTGGCGGGAGTCCATGCAGATCAAGAACATGCAGTACCAGGAGCCGGACAAGAAGCTGCGCCCCGGGGACATCATCCTCGCCCACTTCCGCGGTCCCAAGGAGCTCAAGGGCGTCGGCATGACGGAGATGTTCCGCAATCTCCTCAAGCGCATCCAGGAGCAGGGATTCGCCGTGGCGCGCCTGGAGGACTACATCCAGCCACCGGCCGGTCGCTGAACGACGCCGCGTCAGAAGACGGCAGGAGCCTCGTCCTTCGCCGCACTCACCCGCGCTCGCTGACCATGACGGCAGCGGACGAGCCGATCACCCAGCCCCGCCTGCGCGATCGCGGCGAGAAAGTCCGCGAGCGGCGAGCGCATCACCGTGTAGTCGCCGTAGTGGACGGGCAGCAGCAGGCGGGGCTGGAGACGCCGGGCCAGTTCGGCTCCCTGCGCGCCGTCCATGGTCACCAGGAAGCCACCCGGCAGGAGGGTGCCGCCGAGGTGCAGCACGGCGAGATCGGCGGCCGGGAAGCGCTGGGCGATGACGTCGAGCCCGTCGAACAGGAGCGTGTCCCCCGATACGTACAGCCGGAGGCGGACAGGGCCGCGCGGGGGACCGAACTCGAGCATGCTGCCCATCACGGGCGGAAGCAGTCGGCGCAGCACCGGGTGGCCTGCGTGCCGTCCGGGCAAGGCGGTGATGCGCACCTGGTCGTCACCGCGCCGGAGCGTACAGCTGTGCCAGGTCCGCAGTCCTCCCGCCCGGCGGAACCCGTGCACGGTCCTGAGGCGGCGCGCGGCGTGGGGGGTGGTGACGACGGGGAGGGAACGGTCGAGGCGCCGTCGGGCCCTGCGGTCCCAGTGGTCTCCGTGGAGGTGGGAGAGGACCACCGCATCGAGGCGCGGCAGTGCGGCGGCATCGAGGGCCGGTTCGGTGAGGCGGCGGCTCACCAGCCCGTACCCGAGGTAGGCGTACTCGCCGCGGTGCAGGAAATTGGGGTCCGTCAGGAGGGTCAGCTCCCCGTAGCGGAGCAGGACAGTTGCGTTGCCGATGAAATGGATCTCGACCGCGTCATCAATGGCCTTGGTCATGACCGCCCCGTCCGACGGAATCGCGGAGCGGTTCCGTCTCCGTATCGCTGCCTGTGGTCCTTCCCCGCCTCCCGACGCCGGTGCGTGCCGAGTACCCCTCCCCGGCGTCCGACACAACGTGCGGCGTGCCGCCGGCCTGCGGGACGGCTGCCCTGCGTGGTCGGCCCCGTGGTCGGTGGACTCCCCCTGCCGGCCATGGAGTGTGTCCAGCCGCGGGCGGACGTAGGGCGGCCACCGAGCAGCGGGGTGGCCGGGACCATGGCCGATGGCTCTGATGGCGCCCCTCCGGTCCGCGGACTGGCCCGGGGGCAGCCGGGGCGGTGATCAGGCTTACCTGGCGCGACGTCCGACGACGTCGACGACCGGCTCGTCCGGCAGGGCGATCCTGGCGGTGATGCGCTTGCCGACCGGTTCCCGTCGTGCCTCGAAGCCCTGCACGACGGCCATCACGATCTCCAAGCCGTGCTGGCCCACCCGGCCGGGGTCGGCCGCCCGGGCCACCGGCAGTACCGGGTCGCTGTCCCAGACCTCCACCTCCACCGCCCCGTCGGCGATCCGCACCTCCAGCAGCACGGGACCGGGCGCGTACTTGCGGGCATTGGTGACCAGCTCGCTGACCACCAGCTGCGTCAGGTCCACCGTGCGGTCCGACACGGGCACCCCGTGGACGGCCTCCACCCGGGTGAGGAAGTCAGCCGCCAGATGGCGGGCCTCGGCGATGCAGGCACCATCGCCCTCCAAGGCCGCCGTGATGTGCACATACTCACGATCTGGCGCTATCCGGTCCTCCCCGAGGACATCTGGTTCCATCCGAATCACCTTCGCTACCCCGTTCACACGGCCGCGTATACCCACTCCCGCGCCGTACAGACCTGCCGCACCCAAGTGGCCGCACCTCGAGAGCATCCCCCGTACCATCTTGGGCAGCATCTCCGGGGAAGCACTGGCTTGAAGATCACCGAGCGTTGTTGAGGGACGTGTGACAGACACCGACGAACTGGCAGAACCGAACCGCCTGTCGATCACCAGCGCCCTCGTCGACGGAGTCACCGTGGTCACGGTGCAAGGCGAGATCGACCACAACACCGTCGGCTCTCTCCGCCAGGCCCTGACGCCTCCCTCCGGCACCGCCGCGCCGCGGACCGTCGCGGACTTCAGCGGCGTGACCTTCCTGGACTCCGGCGGCATCACCGCCCTCATCACCGCCCAGCAGGCCCACGGCGATGGCGGCTGGCTGCGCCTGGCCGGCGTTCGGCAACCCGTCCTGCGCGTCCTGCAGCTGGTCGGTCTCGACTCCCTCATCGACTTCCACCCCACCCTCCGCGCCGCCTTGGACGCGTGACAGGCACCCTCCCGCCTGGCCGGTGCCGCGCCGAAGCGGCCATCGCCTCGGACCGGCGAGCGGCACCGACAGGGAACGCCAGGGGAACTGGGTGAGGCAGCGGGAGACCCTGCCGATCAGTACCTCGGCCAGGGCGGGCAACGTGGCGTGCTGGTGGGCGGCCTCCTGGAACGCGCCGAGCAGCGTGGCCGCCTCCCCGACCCCGGCCAGTCCCCTTTCCCTGACATCGCCGATGATCACCCGTGTGCGGTCGCCGGTCCGGGCCGCCGCATGGAGATCGCCACCGATGCAGGCTTGGAGAGCACCCCGGCCGCCCGGTGCGACGCGAACCGGGGACGCACCGAGGAGACGGCGAAATCCCAGGTCGACGCTCTAGTGTGGCGGGAGGACGGCGTGATCCGGGCGCTGCCGGAGCCGATGCTCGCCACCGCGGTGTCCGACCGGATCCGCGGCCGGACGGCGGCGCGCCGAGGTCATCGACAGCGTGGAGGGCGGTATGGACTGGCGTACGTTCGCGCAGCAGATGGCCTCCATGGCGCGCGACCTGCTGGCTCAGGACTCGGTCGCTGCCACCCTGGAGCGGATCACCGCCTCGGCCATCGAGCTGGTGGCGGGATGCGACGCGGCCGGCATCCTGCTCCTGCACGGCAGACGGGTGCAGACGATGGCCCCCACCGACGACCTGGTCCTCCACAGCGACCAGCTTCAGGAACGCCTCCAGGAGGGCCCCTGCTTCGACGCCGCGCGCATCCGCGAAGGGGACAGGGTGTTCCGCATCGCCGACCTCACCCAGGAGCATGCACGCTGGCCCTCCTACGCCCCGCAGGCGCGCGAGCTGGGGGTGGGCAGCATCATGGGCTTCCTGCTGTTCACCGAGGACGAGGACCTCGGCGCGCTGGATTTCTACTCCCGCCGGCCGGGCGCGTTCACCGAGGCCAGCGAGACCGCCGGGTGGCTGCTGGCCTCCCACGCCGCGGTCGCCTTCTCCAGCGCCCGCACCAACGCACAGCTGGAGCAGGCCCTCGCCACGCGCCACGCGATCGGCGAAGCCATGGGCATCCTCATGGGCAGCCACCACCTCACCGAGGAGCAGGCGTTCGACGTGCTTCGCCGCTACTCGCAGGAGAAGAACATCAAAGTGCGTGAGGTCGCCCAGCAGATCTGCGAGAGGGGCGCTCTTGCCTGACCCGGCCGACTCGGCTCCTGCGCGCGAGGAGATCGGCGACCTCACGGCCGAGTTCATCCGATTCCCATCCGTCTCCCATCCGGGCATCACAGGGAGACCCGAATCTGGTGCACATGCGCGGCAAGCGGGGGTACCAGGGGGCAGACGGCCAGGGAAGCGAGGACGAGCGCATGACGATGCAGGGGGCGGCAGACGGCGGCAGGCAACGCACTGGACGCGCCCGGTATCGCAGACCGGCGCTGATTGTGGGGTGTGTCGTCGCATGCCTTGTGGCGTGCACCAGCGGCGCCGCGGCCGCCGGCAAGATCTTCGGCCTGAACGCCGCGAACGCCAAGAAGACCGCGACCTCACCGCGGCGTTCCAGCGGCGGGAGACACCAGCCGCCGTCCCCCACCGATCGGAAGGCGACCGCCTCGCCGACCCCCTCTGCCGCCCCCGCTCGGTCTTCACCGCACGCCACCGCGTCCCCCTCTCACCAGGCGCCTCCCCTGGGCGTCTCACGGACGGTTCCGGGTCCCCAACTGCGTCGGCAAGTCGGGGCGTTGTTCGATGGCAGCGGTTTGAGCGGGTCGCATCACTGCACGGCGAGCGTGGTGAACAGCCCCGGCGAGGACCTGATCGTGACCGCCGCGCACTGCCTCGGCTCCACGTCGGACGTCTTCGTCCCCGCGTACCACGACGGTGTCGCCCCCTACGGTGTGTGGCATCTGCAGCGCATCGTCGTCGACGCCGCGTGGACCGACGACTCCAGCCCGGACGACGATGTGGCGTTCGCCGTGGTCGCACCACTCGACGGGCGCACCATCCAGTCGGTGGTCGGCGGCTACGCCCTCGGTATCGACGAGGGTACGAGCGGTCGTGTCACCCTCACCGGCTACCCGGCGACGTCACAGGACCCGGTGACCTGCACCAACCACATCTCCTCGTTCAGCAGCACGCAGAACGAGATCTACTGCACCGGCATGACCGGCGGCACCAGCGGCAGCCCCTGGGTCACCGGCGACAGCCCGGGCACGGTCATGGGGGTCATCGGCGGCTACGAGCAGGGCGGCGACACCGCCGACGTCTCCTACAGCGTCGTCTTCGGCCAGAGCGTCCAGAGCCTCTACCAGGAAGCGACGTCCAACGGCAACTGAGCGTCCGAGGAGCGAAGCGTATGGGTGTTTAAATGATGCCCGGCGGGAGGAATGAACGAGACCAGCGGGGGTAGCCGCCCAGGCGCAGGTGGTCGGGGCGGCGTGTTCCTGGGGAGGTCACACGCCGTCCCGCCCCTTCGTCCGGGGTCCACCGGTGCCGTGCGTTGCCCGGTCGAGTCCCGCTGGTCTCACGACCGGAACGCGTACGGCCCAGCACCCCGGGTTCGTACGGCTGCCGACGTCCGCCGGCGCCTCAGTCCAGCTCGGCCAGCCGTCGCACGGCGGGAGCCACGAAGGTCTCCATCCACGGCGATGTGGTGCCCGTGCGGGGCGCGAGGATCACCGTGTCGACGCCGAGCTTGGTGTAGCCGGAGATGTCGCTGGTGAAGCCGTCCACGTCGCCGGCGGTGGCCGGCTCTCCCGAGTACGTCACCGTCTTGCGGACGGTGTCGTAGTCGCGGCCGGCGTCGTCGCAGTGGCGGCGCAGCACGTCGAGCTTGTGCGCGACCTCCTCCGGGCTCGTGGCGAACAGGTTGCAGGCGTCCGCGTAGCGGGCGACGAGCCGCAGCGTCTTCTTCTCGCCCCCGCCGCCGACCAGGATCTCCGGGCGCGGGGAGCTCACCGGCGGCGGCACGCACAGCGTCTCGGCCAGCTGGTAGTACCGGCCCTCGAACGGCCCGTTGTTCTCCGGATCCCACATCTGCAGGCAGATTCGCAGGGTTTCCTCAAGCCGCTCGAAGCGTTCCGCCAGCGGCGGGTACGGCACGCCCAGGCCATGGTGCTCGCGGTCGTACCAGGCAGCCCCGATGCCCAGCGTGACCCGGCCGCCGGACAGCACGTCAAGGGTCGTGGCGATCTTGGCGAGGAGTCCGGGATGACGGTACGTCACTCCGGTGACCAGGGCGCCGAGCCGCACCGTGGAGGTCCGGGCGGCCAGGTATCCGAGCGTGGTGTAGGCCTCCAGCATGGGCGCCTCGGCCCCGCCGTTGAACTCCATCTGGAAGTAGTGGTCCATGACCGACAGCCAGCTCACGCCTGCCGCCTCCGCCGCGGCGCCTGCGGCGGCCAGCTCGTCGCGCAGCGCGCCGCCGCCCTCGGGGTGGTCGAACCGGTTGATGTGCACGCCCACGTGCATGTCCGTCTCCGTTCACAGTCACCCGCACGTCCTCGACCCTGACGACACTAGATCTTCGAGTGTTCTCGAGGTCAAGGCCGTCGGGCGTGTCGGAAGGCCGTGCGCGGGCGCCTTCGGTGACTCCGCGGCGCGACCGGCGGCGACGGCGGCGCGCGCTCGGCGCCGTGCGCGTGCGCCTGCGCGTCAGGGCTGCGCGGCGTCGGCCGCCGCATCGGCCGGGGCCTGCGCGCCGGTGGTGCCGAACCGGATGCCCTTGGCTTCCTTGCCGACCGCGCTCAGCAGGATGACCACGGCCAGGGTCGGCAGGATGGTCCATGCCATCGCCGCCGGATAGCCGTGGCGCCCGGCGAGGGCCTCCTGGATCGGCAGGTTGAGGGCGGCGATCAGGTTGCCGAGTTGGTAGGTGACGCCCGGGTAGAAGCCCCGGATGGAGTCCGGGCTCATCTCGGTCAGGTGCGCCGGGATGACGCCCCAGGCTCCCTGCACGCACACCTGCATCAGGAAGGAGGACAGCATCAGCCAACCGACGCTGGTGGACAGCACGAAGAACGGCACGACGAGCAGGCCGCCGGTCGCCGCGATCATGATCGTACGGCGGCGGCCCAGCCGCTCGGAGTATGCGCCGAGCAGCACACCACCGAGGATGGCGCCGATGTTGTAGACCACGGCGATGGCGATCGAGGTGTTCGCGGACAGGCCCAGACCCTTCTTGACGAAGGTCGGGTAGATGTCCTGGGTGCCGTGCGACATCCAGTTGAACGCGGTCATCAGCGCCACCAGGTACAGGAAGCGCCGCAGCACCGCCGGGTTCTTGAACACCTGGTACGCGGGGGTGCGGTTGAGCCGGACGCTCTTCTCCCACACCTCGCTCTCCTCGACCCTGGTACGCACCCACAGCGCGACCAGGGCGGGCAGCAGGCTGAAGGCGAACAGTCCCCGCCAGCCGAAGGCGGGCTCGATGACGAAGAACGCGACGGCGGCGAGCAGGTAGCCCAGGGAGTACCCGCTCTGCAGCAGGCCCGACCAGAAACCGCGCCGTGCCGCCGGGATCTTCTCCATGGCCAGAGCCGCGCCCAGACCCCACTCGCCGCCCATTCCGATGCCGTACAACAGGCGCAGCACCAGCAGAACGGTGTAGTTCGGCGCGAAGGCGCAGGCGAAACCGACGACCGAGTAGAAGACGACATCGGTCATGAGCGGGATGCGGCGACCGCGACGATCGGCCCACATACCGAACAGCGCGGCACCGACCGGGCGCATCACCAGGGTGACGGTGGTGAGGAACGCCATGTCGGTGAGGGAGACGTCGAAATCCTTGGCTATCTCGCTGTAGACGAGAACCACCAGGAAGTAGTCGAAGGCATCCATCGCCCAGCCCAGATAGGCGGCGACGAAGGCATGGCGCTGGTCCTTGGTGAGCCCCGCTGCCTGGTCTCTGACGGTCTTCAGCATGACGACCCTCCCGCAGTCCGCAGGTGAGGCTAGGCACGAGCGGCAGAGCATGACAACGGTAGGGCAGCAAAGCACCGGCCACGATTGCACAAAGGTGGCACGGCCGCCGTCTGTCGTCGGGGGCGGGTGCGGCCGTCTTCGCGTCTCCTGCCGGGCACCCGACGCAATGCTCAAGAACTCCCTCACCACGGGTTCACGGGTACGGTCGCGGGTCACGACCGGGAGTTCGACGATGTCCGAACGATCCGATCCGTCAGGGCCGGCACGCGGCGAGTGCCGCGGTCAAGCGTGCCGTGACGTTCGGGACGTGGGTGGCACCGAGTCCGGCGGGTGCCGACGCCGCTATCGCCGCGTTCGTGCGGCGGGTCGAGGAGTTCTGCGCGGCCGGTGCCCGGGAGTCAGCCGTCTCCAGGGCACCGGCAAGGTGACGCGCACTCACCAGGGAAGAGGTCCAGCAGCGTCGAAGTACCCTCCGGTGGGGCCGTCGGGCCCGACCTGTGCCATCCGGACGATGATCTCGGCGCCCTCCTCGACGGTCTGCGTGCCCGTGTTGCCGTTCAGGTCCGTCGCGGTGTAGCCGGGCTCCACCGCGTTGATCCGCATGTTCGGGAAGGCCTTTGCGTACTGCACGGTGATCATGTTGACCGCGGCCTTCGACGCCGGATAGGCGACACCGGGGTAGGCGTACGCCGGCGTGCCCGGGGTGGCGACGCGGGTGAGCGAGCCCAGGCCGCTGCTGACGTTGACCACGACCGGCGCGGTGGACCGCTCCAGCAGTGGCAGGAACGCATGGGTGACGCGCACGAGGCCGAAGACGTTGGTCTCGAACACGGGCCGCACCAGGTCGGCGGTGGCTCCTGCGGCGTCGATGACCGTGTTGCCTTCGCCGCGCGCCTCGATGCCGGCGTTGTTGACCAGCACGTCCAGGCCGCCTTCGGCCTCGATGGCCTTGGCGGCGGCCGCGACGGACGCGTCGTCGGTGACGTCGATGAGGACCGTCCGCGCGCCCAGCCGCTCGGCGGCGCGGCGTCCGCGGTCGGCGTCACGGCTGCCGATGTAGACGGTGTGGCCGGCGGCGAGCAGCCGTCGGGCGGTCTCGTGTCCGAGGCCCTTGTTGGCCCCGGTGATCAGTGTTGTCGTCATGCCCCCAGGTTCCGGGCGGGCGGCGCGGTCAGCCAGGCGTCCCGTGTTCCTGGGACTGCTGGTACCAGGCACACCGGGCGGCACGGGGGCACACTGGTCGGCATGGCGACGGCGGAATTCGGCAGGGCGGTGCGCCGCTGGCGCGACCGGGTCTCGCCCGAGGCGGCGGGGCTGCCCACGGGCGGGCAGCGGCGTGCGGCGGGGCTGCGCCGTGAGGAGCTGGCCATGCTGGCCGGCATCTCCGTCGACTACGTCACGCGCCTCGAACAGGGCCGCGCCTCCAACCCGTCGACGCAGGTCGTCGACGCCCTCGCCCGGGCGCTGCGGCTGTCGGGCGACGAGCGAGCCCACCTCTTCCGTCTCGCGGGACTGGTTCCGCCCGGCCCGGACACGGTCCCCACGTACCTGACCCCGAGCGTCCAGCGGATGGTGGACCGCTTCACCGGGACGCCCGTCGCCGTGTATGACGCGACCTGGACGCTGCTCATGGCCAATCCGCCGTACGCGGCCCTGATGGGCGACCCGTCCGGTTGGCGGGGCAACGAGCGCAACAGCGTGTGGCGGCACTTCGTCGGCCCGGGCGGCCGGGCCCGGCACACCCCGGAGTCGCTGCGCGCCTTCGAGGCGGCACTGGTGGCCGATCTGCGCGCGGCCACCGCCCGCTATCCGGCCGACCAGCGGCTGCGACGGCTGATCGGGGATCTGCGGACGAGCAGCGACCGGTTCGCCGAGCTGTGGGACTCCGGAGCCGTCGGCCGCCACGAGGCCGCACGCAAGATCATCGACCATCCGCACGTGGGCGCCCTGACGCTGGACTGCGACGTGCTCACCGTGGCGGGCAGCGATCTGCGCATCATGGTCTACACGGCCGAGCCGGGCACCGAGGACGCCGAGCGCCTGGCGCTGCTCACCGTGCTGGGCACGCAGACACTCGCCGGATAGCGGTCCTGGGCGGCGTCGTCCTCTCCCCGTGTGTCAGTCGAGCTGCGGGTAGAGAGCTGCGACGCCGCCTGCGAGGCCCGCCTGCACCTGGCGGCTGAGGTCGTCGACGACGATCTCGTGAGCGCCGGTGGCGATGCCGTCCACGGCCGCGCGCGACGTCCGCCGGGGGTGTGGTCACATCGCGGGCCATGTCGGTGTCCATGTAGCCGACGTGCAGTCCTGCGACGGTGATGCCCTTCGGTGCGAGTTGCTGGCGCAGGGCGTTGGTCATGCTCCACTCCGCCGCCTTGGCTGCGGAGTAGGCGCCGACGGTGGGCAGGTTGATCCACGACAGGACGGACAGGATGTTGAGGATCGACCCGCCGCCCCGGGCCTCGATGACCGGGGCGAAGGCCCGGGTCATGCGCAGGGTGCCCAGGTAGTGGGTCTCCGTCTCCAGACGGACGGCGTCCCAGCTGCCGGTGAGCAGATCAGCGCCGGTCGAGGTGCCTGCGTTGTTGACCAGCACGGTGACGTCGCGGGCCTGCTCGGCCGCCGCGGCGACGGAGGCGGGGTCGGTGATATCGAGCCGGATCGCCTTCACGCCGGGCAGATCGACCTGGTCCGGCTGCCGGGCCGCGGCGTAGACGGTCGCACCGCGCGCGACCAGCTCCTGTGCGAGGGCCCTGCCGAGCCCGCGGTTGGCTCCGGTGACCAGAGCGGTTGCACCGCCGATGTCCATGATTCCTCCCAAGGCGCGGACGCCCTGCGGCTGACTAACGTTTGCAGAAGTTAGCTGTGCGCTATCTCCTGACTAAGCTGGACGCAAGTCAGGCGAGATGGTGAGACATGAGCGATCTGCTGACGGCACGCGACGCCTGGTCGATGGCGAACTGCTCCATCGCCCGCGCCCTGGAGATCGTCGGCACCAGGACGGCGCTGCTGATCATGCGAGAGGCGTTCTTCGGCACACGCCGGTTCGACGACTTCGCACGGCGTGTGGGCATCGGCGAGCCCGCCACCTCGGCGCGCCTGAAGGAACTGACCGCCGCCGGGCTGCTGGAGCGCGTCCCCTACCAAGAACCCGGCCAGCGGACCCGGTTCGCCTATCAACTCACCGAGAACGGACGCGACTTCCTGCCCGTGCTGGTGGCGCTGCGCCAGTGGGGCGACACCTGGGCGGCGGGTGAACAGGGGCCCCCGGTGGTCGTACGCCACAAGGAGTGCGGCGCCGCCGTGCACGCGGTCCTGCAGTGCGAGGACGGGCATGAGGTGACGTTCGAGGACTCGGTCCTCGACGCCGGCCCCGGCCTGATCCGCACGCCCGAACAACGCGACGACCAGTACGCCGGGTGAGGGCGGGCGGCACGCTCAGGACGCGTGCAGGGCGGCGTGCAGGGTGTCCGTCACCTGGATGCGGGCCGCTCTGGACGCGTGCGTACCGCGGAGCAGGTCGAACAGGGCGAAGCCGTGGACCGTGCCTGATAGCGGACCGACACGACCGGGACGTCCGCTTCCCTCAGTCGCGCCGCGTACGCCTCGCCTTCGTCGCGCAGCACATCGGCCTCGGCGGTGAGGACGAGCGCGGGCGGCAGGCCCCGCAGACGGCGAGTCGGTGCGCGCAGCGGCGAGACGATGTCCTGGGTCCGGGTCTCCGGGTCCGGCGCGTAATGCTCCCAGTAACCGCTCATGGCGGCGCGCCCCAGGAAGTGGACGACCCGCGCCGGCTGCTGCACGAGGCGTCGGCCACCGGTGCGGCCGGGCGGTCCAGGACCTCGGGAAGCAGTTCGATCGCCGGTGCCGGGTCGGCGTCCAGCTGGAGCCGGGTGCAGGCGACGGCGAAGGCGTACAGGTCGGCGGGTTCGGGCCTTCCCGGGCGGGCCTCGGTCTCGGCCTCGGCGACGAGTTCCGCCGCCAGGCGCAGCCGTCCGTCCCGTGCCGCCACAGCCGCGGCGGCGACGAGGCGCGCCGTCCGGCTCGCCGTGTCCGGGCTGAGACGTGCCGCGCGCGCCATCATTCCCGCCGCCTCGGCGGGTCCGCCCTGGGCGGCCATGGTGTCGGCTTCCGCGTGCACCAGCGCGGCCAGCTCGCCGTCGCTGCCGATGGCGGCGGCCGCCAGGTGAATGATCCGCCGCGGGCTCCGCACGGGGAGGGCGTCCGCGAGCAGGCGGTGGGCAGCCCGGCGTTCGGCCGGCGAGGCGAGGTGCACCAGGCAGGCACGCACCAGCGGATGGTGGAAGGCCACGTGGTCCGACGCCGGGTCGGCGTGGGCCAGGCCGGAGGCGTGCATCTGGTCCCGGACCTCCGTCCAGGACGTTCCCGCCGCCCGGTCCGCCAGGTCGCGCAGCACGCGGACGCGCTGCGCGAACGAGCCGCCCAGTGCCACCACCAGCAGCAGACGCCGGGTGCCGTCCGGCAGGGCGCGCACCCTGTCCTCGTACAGGCGCCCGAGGCGCTCGCCCACAGGCAGCTCGTCGAACAGCTCGGTGACGCCGGTTGCCCGTGGGTCTGCCAGGTGGGCGGGGCCGGCCGCTGCCACCGTCCGCATCTGCACCGGAAGTTCGTGCAGCGCGAGCGGGTTGCCTCCCGCGGCGCGCAGCACCCGGCGGCGCGCCTGGTCGGGCAGGTGCGGGTGGAGGGTGCTCAGCAACAGTTCGGCCTGCCGCTCGTCCAGTGGCTCCAGGTCGAGCACCCGGCCCGGCAGCCCCTCGGTGTCGTTCCCTTCTTCCCGGGCCGCGACAGGATCCCGCCGGGCCACGGCCGTCAGGTGCCGCCTCGCCCCGATGACGACGACGGGCAGGGGAGCCAGATTCCGCTGGATGTACCCCAACACGGCGGCGCTGGACGGGTCGGCCCACTGCAGGTCGTCCAGGAGTACGACGACGGGTCGGCGGGCGGCGGCGTGGGCGAGCAGGAAGAGGGCGGCGCCCGCCACCGTGAACCCTCGGGAGGTGCGCCCTCGCGTACGACCAACGCCCGTTCCAGTGCGTCGCGTTGCTCCTCCGCGAGAGACTGCGCGTCGCCGAGCAGCGGCCAGAGCACCTGGTGCAGGGCGGCGAACGGCAGGCCGGACTCCGCTTCGGCACCGGTCATCCGCAGGACGCGCAGACCGGCGCGACGGGCCTCGGCCCCGGCCACCTTCAGCAGCGCGGTCTTCCCCATGTCGGGATCACCGCGCAGGAGCACCGACGTCCCGGTGGAGGCGATGTCCACGAGGGCCGCGCGGATGACCACGACATGGGTGTCCCGTCCGGCCAGGACCGGTTCGGCCGCACGGTCCCCGGCCATGCCCGCACCGCTCATGACCTCGGTTACCCCGCCCTCTTCACCACCGCGACGCCCCTGCCGCTCCCCCGCCCTCCGGACCCGCTCCGGTACCTGGCCCGTGTGTCCCGGTCCGGGCATCGGGCGGTCATTCAACCATGAAAGACATCACGGCATACTTCGTGATCTGCGAGCGTGAGGGCTGTCCTCAGCGGACGCCCGCGAACGTGCGGCGCGCCCAGTCGGTGAAACCGGTCCAGGAGATGCCGGGATGGGCGTCGTGCAGCGCGGGGATGTCGACCTGATAGCCGGGCCCGTTCAGGAACGTCCACATCGCGTGCATGTCCGGATCGCCCACCGCCGCCAGCGGTACCCGCACATGGCGGACTTCGCGTCCCACGACCGTACCGAGCGCGGCCGCCATGTCGGCGGGCGTCGGGGCGTCACTGGCCAGCTCGATGCGGTGCCCTGCGTACGGGCCGGGGTTCAGCAGCACCGCGGCCGCGAAGGCACCGAGGTCGGCGCGGTCGAGCTGCTGCAACGGCCGGTCGGACGGCAGCGGCAGATCGAGCGCCCCGCCGAGGATCCGCTCGGCTCCGCCCAGCGCGTTGTCGTAGAAGTATGTCGGCCCGAGGATCGTGTAGGGCACATCGCCCGAAACCAGCTCGGCCTCGATGCGCGCCTTGCTGTCGAAGTGCGGCACCCCGCTCTCCTGGTCCGCCCCGGCCACCGAGCTGAACACGAGATGCGGCACGCGCTGCTCGTGCGCGGCGGCCAGGATCGCCCGCCCCTGGGCCACCTCGGCCTCCGGACCGGCCTCGAAGGGAGTGGTGAACGCGAACACCGCGGCCACCCCGCGCATGGCCGCGGCGAGTGACGCACGGTCGCTCAGGGACCCCGCCACCACTTCGGCGCCCTGGTCGGCCAGTTCCCGCGCGGTGCTGCGCGCGGGATCCCGCACCAGTGCCCGGACCCCGGCCCCTCGGGCGAGCAGGGCCTCGGTCACCGCCCCGCCCTGGCCACCGGTCGCGGCAAGCACCAGGATCGGCTCGTCGACCATCGGGAACTCCCTTCTCGGGGAAACACTCGGCAGTTGATCACTGGCCAGGAACCCCACGGTATCCATCCGCCCCGCACGACACGCGCAGCCCGCGCCGTACCTCGGCCCAGCGCCCGGTGGGGCAGGCGATGCGGAACTTCGGTCCTGCTGGGGACGTGGCGCGGCATCGGCCACGTACATCCTGATACCGCGGACGGCGACGAGGTGGGCGTCCGGGCCCGGCAGGCGGGGACAGGTCAGACTCCGTGCACGGACAGGCAAAACGCCCGTGCCGTTCGTCCCTACCTTTTCGTTGGCGCCGGCGGCTCTCCGCCGGCCCGGAACCATCGAAGGGTCCCCTGCGGCGGCATTCCCGGTACGAGACACCGGCCGTCCCCGGCCCCTCTCGTGACCCCGTCTCGAGGTCGACTCCTCGCACCTGGTGATGCTCGCCCATCCCCGGCGTGTCGCCGAGTTCATCGTCGAGGCGGTCCGGGCCACCGCTCGGTAGGGCTTACCGGCATCCCGGCCGCCCCTCGGCCACGGGTCTCACCCGTCTGACTCCCCCTGGCCGGCACCGCTCACGCGCGCGTCCGCCCGCCCGGGGACGAACTCCTGCCACCACCCGAGGAAGTGAAGGATGAACGCACCGATCTCCCGCCGTACCGTCACCGTCTGCCTCCTGGCCGGCGCGGCCGCTCTGAGCAGCGCCGTGCCCGCCTTCTCGGCCCCGTCGGCGGCGGCCGACGGGCCGACCCGTCCGCACCCGCACGAGGGCAGACCCACCATCGTCCTGATCCATGGCGCGTTCGCCGACGCCTCCAGCTGGAACGCCGTCGTCGAACGGCTGCAGCGGCGGGGCCACCACGTCCTGGCACCGGCACTGCCGCTGCGCGGGCTGACGAGCGACGCCGCCTACATCGGCAGTGTTCTGGACAGCGTTCCGGGCCCGATCGTCCTGGTGGGCCAGTCATACGGCGGATCGGTCATCAGCCTCGCCGCGGCCGGCCGCCCGGGTCGAGGCGCTGGTCTACATAGCCGCCTTCGTGCCGGAGATCGGAGAGAGCGCGCTGGAGCTCACCGACAGGTATCCCGGCAGCACTCTGGCGCAGGCCACATCGGCCCAGTACTACCCGCTGCCCGGAGGCGGACAGGGTGAGGAACTGGTCATCAAGAAGAAGCTCATCCGGGAGCAGTTCGCGGCCGGTGTGCCGGTCACGACCGCTCAGGTGATGGCCGTGGGGCAGCGTCCCATCGCCCTTGCCGCGCTCCAGGAGAAGGCCACCGCCGCCGCCTGGAAGAAGATCCCCAGCTGGTACCTCGTGGCCACCGAGGACCGCAACATCCCGCCGGCGGCCGAACGGTGGATGGCCGATCGGGCCGGCGCCCACACGATCAGGGTCCGCGCACCGCACGCGGTCGCCGTGAGCGACCCGAGCCCCGTCACCGAGCTGATCCTGAGCGCGGTCCGCTCGACACGCTGAGCGCATCGCTCATCGCTCTCTTACCGTCTCCCCGGCCAGGACGCCGCTTCACCTGAGGATGTTCACCGCCCGTGCCACCACCAGCGCCACGGTGAGCAACGAGATCGATGCCTGCGACGCCATCAGCAGCTTGGCCCAGCGGGACAGCGGCATGGTGTCGGTGGGGCTGAAGGCGGTCGCGTTGGTGAAGGAGACATAGAGGTAGTCGGCGAACTCCGGTTCCCAGTCCGGCGGCGCCAACTCCCCGCTCTGCATCTGGGGGAAGAGGAAGTCCGGGTAGTCGCGGTGGCCGGCGGCCCGGGCCGCCGGCCCACCCCTGTCCCACTCCCAGTACCACAGAGCGAAAACAATGACGTTGGTCAGCCAGATGCCCGCCCCCGTCATCAGCAGCGCCCCGGCATCACTGCCCTCGGTACCGCGCACCAGCCCCCGGACCAGCAGCGCCGCCGACCAGCCGTTGGCGACGCTGACGAGGGCGGCCAGCGTCAGCCCGCCCGCGCGCAGCAGCGAGGCCGCCCGTCTCGTACTGATCCTGAAGGCCCACAGCAGCACGACCAGCAAGAGCAGCTCCAGTGTGGGCAGGAGCCACACCGGCCGGAAGGCCAGCCTCTCGGGGAGCAGGAGCTGCAGGGCGACCGCGGCGAGCACCGCCGCGCTGACGGCCCAGCGCGACTCGTCACGAGTGGGCCGGCGCCAGGCCGGGTCCTGGCGGGCCGCGGTGAGCAGTTCCTCCAACCGGGCGAGTCGCTCGTGCAGGGCCCTTGACTCTTCGTTCACGACCCCAGTGTGACCTCACGGCGACGAGACCGATCAGGGGCACCCCGCCATGCGCTAGGACAAGCCCCGATAGCGGACCTGCGCGCCTTGGGCGCGCGGCGTGCCACCAACCGTCCGCGTGAGCGGACGAGCCGCTCCGCTTGAGTGGACGAGCCGCTCCGCGTCCGCCGGCCGGCCTGCGGCAGGATGGGACCATGAGCGTAGTCAAGATCAACGTACTGACCGTCCCCGCCGAGCAGCGGGAGACGCTGGAGAAGCGCTTCGCCTCCCGGGCCCACGCCGTGGAGAGTTCCGACGGGTTCGAGTGGTTCGAACTCCTCAGGCCGGTCGACGGCACCGACAACTACCTCGTTTACACCCGGTGGCGGGACGAGGAGTCGTTCCAGGCCTGGATGGAGGGCCCCATGAAGGCGGCCCACCAGGGCGGTGACGCGGCAGGGGGCGAACGCCCCAGGCCGGCGGCGAGCGGGTCCACGCTGTGGTCCTTCGAGGTCGTACAGCAGGCGGCGCCCAAGAGCGCGTAGGCCGGCACCGGCGGCAAAGTGGTCACCGGCCCTGGACGGCGGGCACACGCCGCCGGCCAGGGCCGCTTACCTCTGAGGTCATCGACCCGGAACGGAGCGCATGCCACGATCGTCGGCGTACGGAGCCCGGCCGACCGGAAGGACGCCATGACCGCCTACGCCATAGCCCACCTGCAGGAAGCCGCCCCGCACCCGGAGATCGCCGAGTACATCGAGCGCATCACCGCCACCTTCGCCCCCTACGGCGGCCGGTTCCTCGTGCACGCCACACAGCACGAGGTGAAGGAGGGCAGCTGGCCCGGACACGTGGTCGTCATCAGCTTCCCCGGCCTCGCCGAGGCCCGGGCCTGGTGGGACTCCCCCGCGTACCAGGAGATCGCACCGCTGCGCTCCCGGCACATCGACGGCGACATCATCCTGGTCGACGGTGTCCGCGACACCTACGACCCCGCCGGCACCGCACGGACGATGCGGGAAGCCATGCGCACCCCCTGAACAGGGAACGGAGGTGCCTGCGATCAGCCGTCACCTCCCCTCCGCACCCGCCGCTCCTCCCCGACACGAGTGCCGGCCCGGTGTGTCAACGCGGTGCGGGGGCACACGGATTCGGGGAGGTCGAGATGAACACGAGTGCCATGGCCCATACCCGTCGGATGCGGGCCGGGGGCGAGGTCGGCTCACTGACGCAGGCCGCTGCCCGGGCGGGGCTGACCGCCCGGGGAGTGATCTACGTGCTGGTCGGCGTGCTGGCACTGCGGATCGCGTTCGGCGACGGCAGCCGACAGGCCGACCGCAGCGGTGCGCTCGCCGAGATCGCGCAAGAGCCGTTCGGTGCCGTACTGCTGTGGGCGCTGGGCATCGGGGTCGCCGGCATGGCCGTGTGGCGGTTGTCCGAGGCGGTGTTCGGCGCCGTCGGGCCGGACGGCCGCAAGGTGAGGAAACGGCTGCTGGCGCTGGCCCGGTGCGTGTTCTATGCGTTCGTCGCCTACTCGGTGCTGTCGTTCGCGACCGGTTCCGGCACGGGTGGCTCATCCAGCGACGAGCAGTCCAGGGACGTCACGGCCAGGGCTCTGGGGGTGCCCGCCGGTCAGTGGATCGTGGGCGCCGTCGCGGTCGGCATCGTCGTGGCGGGGGTCTGGATCGGGGTCCGGGCCGTCCGGCGCAAGTACCACAAGGATCTCAGGCTCGGCGAGATGTCCCCGGGCCTGAGGCGACTGGTGGACATCGCCGGCGTGGGCGGAGGCGCTGCGCGCGGCCTGGTGTTCGCCGCGGCGGGCGCCTTCGCGCTCCGCGCCGCGGCCGATTACCGCCCCGACCGGGCCAAGGGGCTCGACGACACACTGCGGTCGTTCGCCGAGACCCCGTTCGGTCCGTGGCTGCTGGTGCTCGTGGCCGCCGGGGTCGTACTGTTCGGCCTCTTCTCCTTCGCGCTGGCGCGCTGGCGCAGGGTCTGAGCGTCGGCTCTCCTTGCCGTGGAGTCGCCGTGGAGACAAGGCAGTTGGATCCGCGGCCTGAGGGTCGCCGCCGCTGTGTCGTGGAATGCCCGCGGAATTGTCCGAGATCGGTAACAGACGGATCCTGCACCATTCTTCCTCCGTCCTGATGGGTGCACGTGACCACAGAGACGACGAGGAACGGGGCGGACATGGCGCGGCGTGGCGGACGGGGATGGTACGGGCGGGTGCTCGCGGCGGCGGTCGGTGTGACGGCGGTGGCGACCGCCACTTCGGTGTGGACCGCGCAGGCCGGCTCCGCCGAGGAACCCGGCGCGCGAACGAACGTCCTGGTGCGCCCCTCCGCGCCGAACGCCCCGGGGCGGGGCGCCGCGGGTGCGCCGGTGTCCGCGGACATCGTCCACGCCTCCGACCAGGGCGCCCACGGGGTCAACATCACCATCGACGACGGGCCGGATCCCGTGTGGACGCCGCAGGTGCTCGAGGTGCTGCGGGACAACGGCGTGAAGGCCACGTTCTGCATGGTGGGCACGCAGGCCCAGGCGCACCCGGACCTGGTCAAGGCGGTGGTGGCGGCCGGGCACCGGTTGTGTGACCACACGGTCTCCCACGACACCACCATGAACACCAAGTCCGAGGCCTACCAGTCGCAGCAGATCCTGGACGCCGAACGCTCGATCACCCAGGCGTCGGGGGGCGTTCGGCCGCAGTACTACCGGGCCCCGGGCGGCGCCTTCACGCCCTACAGCCGCCACCTCGCCGCATCCCACGGAATGCGGCCACTGGGCTGGAACGTCGACTCCAAGGACTTCGAGCGTCCCGGCACCGCCGCCATCGTGGCCACCGTCAAGAGCGAGATCCACAACGGTCCGACCCTCCTCTTCCACGACGCGGGCGGGGACCGCTCCCAGACCGTGGCCGCCCTGCGCCAGCTCCTGCCGTGGCTCAAGCAGCAGGGGTACTCCTTCGGCTTTCCCGTCCGCTGAACACCGCCTACGGAACGGGAAATCCGAGTCGGCGGCCTCTCAACCTCCCCTTGACGGCGTGCCGTTGGAGGCCAGTGGGTGGAAGCGGGCGGGCGGATGGTCGATCGGCAGCTCGGGGCGCCACGCGGTGAGGCACTGTGCGCTCGGGACGAACAGGCCGTTCGGGAGACGGTCGAGCGGCCACCATCGCCAGTCGCCGACCGGCTCCCGAGGCTGATCCGCGGGTTCGCCGTCCCAGGCGGTGACCACGGCGGCGACGGTCGCCCTGACCACACCCCCGACGTCGTCCAGGAGCATGCCGAGCAGTACGACGTCCTCCTCCCGCACCGTGCAGCCGGTCTCCTCCCTCACCTCGCGGACGACGGTCCGGGTCAGGGATTCACCCGACTCCACGGTTCCGCCGGGCAGTTCCCAGGTGCGTCGCCGGTGCCGGCCCAGCAGAACGCCGTGGGGCGAGTGAAGGATCGCTCCCACCCCGAGGGCCGTGTTCGGCGGGGGCGGGGTGCTGGTGCGGGGCCGGCTGGTGACCCGGGTGCGCCGGCGTGCGTGGAACACGCTGCAGGACACCGGATTGCCGTCCGTGGGCGGCGCGTGCAGGATGTCCACCCGCTCGACGATCAGGCCGTGCTCCTCCAGGAGGCCCTGCCACACCGCAGGGGTGAGCACCCACATCTGCACGGTGAGCCGGCCGCCGCCGGCCAGCGGAAGGACTTCCGGGCGGGGGGTGAGGGTGCTCGAGGGTCGGTGGCCGTGGGAGTTGGTGTGCAGTACGGAGAACACCAGACGGCCGCCCGGAGCGAGCGCGGCCGCGACGGCGGGCAGCATTCGCCGCGGTTCGACGTAGGCGAAGCCGTGGATCGAGTAGATGACGTCGTACGGCTCCGCCTGCCGCAGGTGGTCGACGGCGTCGGCCAGGATCAGGTTCAGCCCCGGCAACCGGCCGTAGCGGGCGGTTGCCCGCTGGTGCTGGGTGGGAGAGGCCTCGACAGCGTCGACGACCGCCCCGTGGGCCCGGACCAGGTGCGCGGCGTGCTTGCCCAGGCCCGACCCGAGGTCCGCGACGCGTCGGCCGCGCAGAACGCCGAGGATCTCCGCTCCGGGACCGCTCGGCCAGAAACCCCAGGCGAGGCGGTCCACTTCGGGCACATGCGTGCCCCTGGCCAGATGGTGGGCCCCGTAGGTCGTCCAGGCTGCCGAGTTCGTCGGTTCGGCGTCCACGGTGCCGTCCTTTCCCGGCGCGCGGGCCGGCGTCAGAGGGCAGGGGGTAACAGCGGAGTGGGCTGGGCCTCGACCGGGGGCGGCGCGCGGCACGTTCAGTGGTGTGCGTAGGCGTCCGTCGCCGCTACCAGCGCGTCCACCATGCCGGGTGCCCCCGTCGTGTGTCCCACGTCGTCCACCAGGATCAGCTCGCTGTCCGGCCAGGCGTGGTGGAGCCGCCATACCGTGCCGAGCAGATTGCCGAAGTCCAGGCTGCCCTGGACCAGGGTGCCGGGAATGCCTTTCAGGAGGGGGGCGTCGCGCAGGATGACGCCCTCGTCGTTGCCGTCGCCCAGGAAGTGGTCGTTGCCCCAGTAGTGGGTGACCGTCCGGGCGAAGCCCATGCGGAACACGGGGTCCTCGTAGCGCTCGACCGATCGCGGTGGCGCCGGGATCGTCGCCGTCTCCCAGTCGGTCCATGCCCGCGCCGCGCGGGACCGTACCTCGGGGTCCCGGTGACTCGATCAGCCGGTTGCAGGCCGCCGCGAGGTCTCCCTGCCGGTCCTCGTCGGGCAGCGCGGCCAGGAAGCGCTGGAAAGCGTCCGGGAAGAACCGCCCGAGTCCCCTGGTGAGCAGGGCCACTTCCCGGTTCGAGCCCGTCGCGACCGCGGTCAGGACCAGTTCCGACACCGCCTGCGGGTGCGTCTGCGCGTAGCGGAGCCCGAGCACCGAGCCCCACGACACGCCCCAGACGAGCCATCGTTCGATTCCCAGGTGCTGCCGCAGCCGCTCCAGGTCGGCGATGAGGTGGGCCGTCGTGTTCACGCTCATGTCGGTGTCGTACGCGCTCGCGTGCGGGGTGGAACGGCCGCAGCCGCGCTGGTCGAGCAGCACGATGCGGTACGCCGCCGGATCGCAGTACCGCCGGTATCCCGTCCCGCATCCCGAGCCGGGACCACCGTGCAGCATGACCGCGGGCTTGCCGCGCGGGTTCCCGCAGACCTCCCAGTAGACGCGGTTGCCGTCACCGACGTCGAGCATGCCGTGGTCGTACGGTTCGATCTCCGGATACAGCCGCATCGCAGCACCGTAAGGCCTGCGACGGCGCCGTCGCTCCCCCTTTTCGCGCGCCTTTGGGGCACCGCGACCGGGCGGTCCGCGCCCAGCGGTTTCCGTCTGCCGGCCGTTGTGTGGGGTGCGGCTCGGGATCCCTCGCGCGGATCACAACGTCTAGGATTGCACTGAAGATCCGGGTATGCCCCCTGTCCGAGCAGTCGTCGGATCGCTCTGTCGAGCCGCACCGAGCCGGTGGTCTTGATCAGGCTCTGCAGGAGTTCCCGTGAACAGGCCGTGTGAAGGGATCCGCCCGGGCTGCCGTCCGGTCCTGGGAGGCGCCCTCGTGCGCCGGCCCGGTTGCGCGGGATGCCCGCCATCCCTGTTCCGTGCCGGCGGGAGCATGCCATGAGGTGGTCGGCGCGCCGGGAGGCCGAAAGCCGCCGGGCGCCGCGGCTCAGCAGCACCGGCCTGCAGGTGCCGCGTCCGCCTGTGTGGCTGCGCTGGCTGCCGGCGATCTACGTCGCGGGAGTCCTGGTGCTCGAGCCTGTCACTCCGGTGCAGTGGCCGGTGAGCTTCCTGCTGATCGCCCTCCCCGTGGTCGCCGCCTACGCCCACGGTCCCGCCGCCGTCGCCGCCATCACGGTGTTCGCCGTCGGGTTCGAGGCTCTGCTGGCCGGCACCCCGTGCTGCGCGGGCCGCGCCGTGGGGTACCTGTGGGAGCGCCACTACGTGGCCTCGTACATCTCCACCGTGCCGGTCGGGGTCCTGGGCACGATCATGGCCGCGAGCCGGACGCGTCGGGAGCGTACCCTCGCCACCGTTCGGTCCGTGGCCGAGACCGCACAGCGTGTGCTGTTGCGCCCAGTGCCCCGGCGCCTCGGGCAGGTGTCGATCGAGACGTTGTACCTGTCCGCCGCCGCGGAGGCGCGGATCGGTGGTGATCTGTACGAGGCGGTGCCCACAGCCTACGGAGTCCGCCTCCTCATCGGTGACGTCCGGGGCAAGGTGGCGGTGGAGACGGCCGCCACGATGCTCGGCGCCTTCCGTGAGGCCGCCCACGACGAACCCGACCTGGCCGGGGTGGCGCGCCGGGTCGAGAGGAGCATGACCCGCAGGGCCACGGAGCTCGCGGGCAGCGATGCTGCGGAACGCTTCGTCACCGCGGTGTTCGCCGAGGTCCCCGATCACGAACCCGTGGTCCGCATCGTCAACTGCGGCCATCCCCTCCCCTGCTCATCGGCCCGAACGAGGTCACGGAGCTGGACTCTGCCGATCCCTCACCGCCCATCAACCTCGGCGTTCTGGTCGGGGACGACTACCACGTGGAGGTGAGCCCGTTCCGTCCCGGCGAACAGCTGCTGCTGTACACCGATGGCGTCACCGAGACGCGCGACCGTACGGGGGCGTTCTACCCGCTGGCCGAGCGGGTCCGGTCGTGGGCCGCTCTGCCTCCCGGTGAACTTCTAGACCGTCTGCAGCAGGATCTGCTGGCCTACAGCGACGCGACCCTCGACGACGACACCGCCGCGCTCGCCGCCTACCGTCTTCCCGCTGACCTCCACGGGGAGACCGGACCGCACCGGCGGTGACCGTCGCGTCGTCGCGGTGGCCGGTCAGGGGCTGCTGGTGACGCCGATGATCGAGGACATGATCCGGTCCTGGGGGGTGGTCGGCACGTGGAAGAAGCCGTTGTTGCAGCCGAGCCGCAGCACCGCGGCACGGTCCGCGACGGCCTTGACGTCTCCCATGTTGTGGCTGATGAGGATGACGCCGACCCCCTGCTCGCGCAGTTCGTCGACCAGGTCGAGGACGTGGCCGGCCTGCTGGACGCCGAGTGACGCGGTCGGCTCGTCCAGGAGGACGGCCTTCGGTTCGCCGAGCAGTGCCCGGGAGATCGCGACGGTCTGCCGCTGCCCTGCCGACAGGGAGGCGACCGGGGTGCGCATGTCGGGGACGCGGATGCCCATGGCGTCCAGCTGTCGGCGTGCCTCCCTGCGCATGCCGCCCTTGTCCATCAGCCGCAGGAGACGACCCAGGGCGTCGGGGCGCCTCTGTTCGCGTCCGAGGTAGAGGTTCTCGGCGACATCGAGGCCGTCGCACAGGGCCAGGTTCTGGTACACCGTCGCGATACCCAGGTGCCGGGCGGCCCGGGGCGTCCTGATCTGCACGGCCTGACCCTCCCACTCGATGACGCCCTGGTCGGCGGGGACGACGCCCGCGATGATCCGGACGAGAGTGGACTTGCCCGCCCCGTTGTCCCCCAGGAGGGCGACGACCTCCCCACTGTGGACCTCCAGCTCGACGTCCTTGAGTGCCTGGACGGCGCCGAACCGCTTGGAGATGCCGCGCAGCGCCAGCAGAGGCGGCTCAGTCACGTGAACCTCACCTTCTGCGTACGGCGGGGTGACGCCGTACGGCCGGACTGATCACCAGGGTATCCGAGCAATGGTCCCTTCAGGATGAATAAGGCATAGAGGATTAAGAGCGGATCAAGAGCTCCCAATATCCGTTATCTGCGCATTTACTAATAATCTCGGCTCATGATGGAGGTCACAGAGGCTCGTGTGACGCCGGCTCCGGCCGGAGGAGGGCTGACCCATGACACGCGACCGTGCGGGCCACGAACGCACCCGGCGGCGCCGCCGGCGAGGGGTGACGCTCCTTGTGGTGGGGGCCCTGGTGAGCGGTGCCGCCGCCTGCGGCGGGGCGAACGGCAGCGGTGGCCGGGGGGCGCACCAGATCACCATCGGCCTGGTGACCAAGACCGAGGCCAACCCGTTCTTCGTGGCGCTGCGCCATGCCGCCACGGCCGCGGCGCACAGGAACGACGCCCGGTTGATCGCTCTCGCCGGCAAGTTCGACGGGGACAACGAAGGTCAGGTGAACGCGGTGGAGAGCCTCATCGCGCGCGGTGTGAACGGCATTCTCATCACGCCGTCGAACACGACGGGGATTCTGGGCGCGATCAGGGAGGCGCGTCGGCAGGGCATCCTGGTGATCGCGCTGGACACCGCGACACAGCCGGAGAACGCGGTCGACGCCACGTACGCGACGGACAACTTCAAGGCCGGTCGCCTGCAGGGGGCGTATGTCAAGGCGGTGCTCGCCGGCCGGGCTCCCAAGGTGTTCATGCTGGACGGCACGCCGGGCTCGGAGGTCAGTCAGGACCGCCACGACGGGTTCCTCGACGGCTTCGGGCTCAAGGACGGCTCACCGGCGATCATCGGCCAGGCGAACGCCAACGGCGACCGGAACACGGCGCAGGCCGCGACGGAGAACCTGCTGCTGCGCGCGAGCGACGTCAACACCATCTACACCATCAACGAACCGGTGGCGGGCGGCGCGTACGAGGCCATCACGGACCGGGGGCTGACCCGCCGGGTGACCATCGGCTCCATCGACGGCTCATGTGACGGGGTCCGGGACGTCAAGGCGGGCACTCTCGCAGCGACCGTCATGCAGTTCCCGATCAGGATGGCGACCGACGGCGTGGACGCGGTGATCGCTTTTGCCAGAAGCGGGAAGAGGCCGTCCGGTTTCACGGACACGGGCACGGTGCTCATCACGGACAGGCCGGTGCACGGTGTGCCGTCGCAGAGCACGGCCTGGGGGCTCCAGCACTGCTGGGGATGACTACTCCAGTCACCGAGTCGCCGACTCACCGAGCGGGTCGAAGGGATCGGAACAGCACATGAGGTCACCCGTCACCACCCCCGCCGCCGGCGGTGATGCGCGCCCCCGGCCGCGGGACATGCTCCGGTACGCCTTTCGCACGCCGGCCATCGGCCCGCTGGCGGCTCTGGTCGTCACCGTGGTGGCGTTCGCGGTCACGACGGAGACGTTCCTGACACCGCAGAACCTGTCGCTGGTGCTGCAGCAGTCCATCGTGGTCGGCACGCTGGCGCTGGGCCAGTCACTGATCATCCTCACCGCGGGCATCGACCTCGCGAACGGTGCGATCGCGGTGCTCGGCACGATCGTCATGGCCAAACTGGCCATCGACGGCGGCAACCCCGTGACGGCACTGGTGCTAGGCCTGGTCGCGGCGACCCTCGTCGGGCTGGTGAACGGACTGCTCGTGTCCCGGCTGCGCCTGCCGCCCTTCATCGTGACCCTGGGGGCGCTCACCGTCGTCTACGCCGCCGCCAGACTGTACTCGCAGTCCCGCAGCTATCCGGTGACCTCCGGCCTGCTCGTCTTCTGGGGCAACGGTCTCGGCATCGGTGGTGTGTTCCTCACCTGGGGGACCTTTCTGCTCGTGGGCCTGTACGGGTTCTTCTGGTACGTCCTCACGCAGACGGCGTGGGGCCGGCACATCTACGCCGTCGGCAACGCACCGGAGTCCGCCCGCCTGACCGGCATCGACGTACGGCGCACGGTTCTCTCGGTCTACGTCACGGCCGGGTTGCTGTACGGCATCGCCGCCTGGCAGTCCCTCGGCCGTATCCCGAACGCCGACCCCAACTCGTACCAGACGGCGAACGTGGAGAGCATCACCGCGGTCGTGCTCGGCGGCACGAGCCTCTTCGGCGGCCGCGGAAGCGTCATCGGCACGCTCATCGGGGCGCTCATCGTCAATGTGCTGCGTTCCGGGCTCACCCAGGCGGGTATCGACAGCCTCTACCAGGATGTGGCGACCGGAACCCTCGTCATCGTGGCGGTCGGTGTGGACCAGATCCTCCGCAGGTGCGGCCCGCGGTGATGCCGGGGAGCGTCACGGCCGGTTGACGGGCATCAAGGTGTTCCGGTCGGTGTGCCCATCGAGTTCGACGGGCCGGTGAGCCTCCGCTGCTGGGGCAGCTTCGCGGCTGACGGCTTGTCATACGGGGTGAGCGGCGCGGTGACGGTACGTTCGCCGTCGCCCTGCACCGGCGCATTGACGGGCCCGCTCCCGATGCGCAGTACCGACCACGCCCGTCGCCGCAGGCTGCGGCCGTGTCCGTGGAGCAGTCCCAGGACGATCGCCGCGGCCACCGCGATCAGGTGCTCCCGGCCGGCCAGGTTCGGTATGGCGATGGACTCCCACACCATCGACCCGCCGGTGAGGGTGAACACGACGGGGGCGCGCCGGACGACGGAGAGGTAGGTGAACAGGCCCACGACCGCGGCGGACGGTCCCGTGTCGAGTACCCGACCGGTCTCAGGCGGCAGTCCCAGCCCCCACCAGCCCGGCCCCAGCGCGATCATCACCCGTACGGTGAGGGTGCCGGCGAGGGTGGTCGCGTACGCGACGGCCAGTGTGCGGGCGGGGCCCAACGCCAGTTGCGCCAGGGCGAAGGCGAGGAACAACTGGGTGATGCCGGCCCAGACCGGCAGGTCCAGGGCCGGGACGTACAGCGACACGGGGGTGCGTAACAGGGCCAGCCACAACGGCAGGTCGGCGTAGACGCCGCCCAGGAGCCGTACCGCCACCGCGCCGGTCGGATGCTGCGCGACGGCGTGGAAGAAGATCACACCGAAGGCCGCGACGAAGGCCAGCACGAGCCCGGACAGCCCGCGCCGCAGCAGTCGCCGTACCGGATCGACGACGATACCGCGCCACTCACCCCGCACCGTGCGCACGATGAACAGCGCGACGCGGCGCACCGCGGCAGCCAGGGCACCGTCGCCCGTGGCGGACGGCGCCGTACCGCGGCGTGGTCCGCTGCTCCATGTGCCGTGGTCCTCGGCACGGTTTTGAGGCCTTTCCACCCCTTGACGCAAGGACTTCCCCCCAACGCCCCCAGAGCGCACAATTGTACGGATCTGAAATCTAGCTCCCCGTCCCGGTAATGCCGGGTTGCGGACCCCGTGTCGCGGTGGGCGGTTCGGGTCGGCGGCCGTTCCAGCCTGGCTTCTTGCCACCCCTCGGTGTTGCGGGGATTCTGCACACGATCGGCACCCGACCCACCACGCCACACCGGAGCCGCCCATGAGCGCCGTCGTCTGGATCACCGAAGGGACCTGGCCCGCCTGTGTGGACGCCGCGCTCGGCCGCGCCGCCCCCGGCGAGGAGATCGTGCTGCTGTACGTGCGCGACGACACGGTCGCCGAGACGGCGCACAGCGCGTTCGCCGGGCTCCTGGGCCGTGGTCGCCCCGAGCGGGATCCCGGGCATCGCATCGAGGGGCTGTCGGAGTCGGCCGCGCGGCGCCTGCTGGATGCCGCGGCGCGGCGTCTGGGGCGCCCGGCCCGCCAGGTCCTCGCACATGGCCGTACGGAGCGGAAGGTCGTCGAGGAGGCCACCGGCGCGGATCTGCTGATCTGCGCACGGGACGGCGACCGTTCCCGGCTCGGCCCGCACAGCCTCGGCCCCGCCACTCGCTTCGTGGTCGACCACGGCCCCTGTCCTGTTCTGCTGGTGTGGCCGGAAGAGGCCCCGTCGACGGAGTTGCCACCGCCTCCACCGCCTCATCGCTGACTCACCGTGTCACCGAGGCCCGGACAGACCGGAACCCCGGCCCGATTCCGGCGGGCCGGGGTTCTCCTTGTTGGTGTCAGGCGGGTGGCTCGGTTACGACCTCCCGTCAGTCGTCGTGGTCGTTGTCGTGGTCGTTGTCGTGGTCGTTGTCGTGGTCGCGGTCGTGGTCGCGGTCGCGGTCGCGGTCGTGGTCGCGGTGGTAGCCGTCCTTTTCGAAGGCGCTGCAGCGGTCGCCGCGGAAGCCCTCGCCGTAGCCGTCACCGTCGCCGTCGCCGTCGCCGAAGCCGAAGCCGCCGCGCCCGCGGCGGTCGCAGATCACGCGGAAGCTGCCCGCGACACCGTGCTTGATCTTCACACCGCCACGGACGTGCTGGGGACGCACACCGTCACTCTGGCTCCACGGGCCGACAACGGCGATGGGAGCGCCGTTGTCACAGGTGACCCCTCTGAACACCTCAACGGTGTGCCTGCTGTCGTTGACGATGTTGATGCTGTTGGAGCCGAGGCCACTCAGGATGGGCACGCAGCCGTCCGGGATGGCCGGGAAGTCCCGCTCGTTGATGTGGATCCGGCCGATGTGGCGCAGGCGGAGGTGGCGGTGGTGGTGGCGGTAGTGGTGGCGGTAGTGGTGCTCGCCCTCGTTGCCCTTGGAGTTGTTGTTGTTGTCGTTGTTGTTGTTGTTGTTCCCATTGTTGTTGTTGCCATTGCCCTCGAGGGCGGCGGCCGGGGCGGCGGCCTGCTGGACGACCGAGGCCGAGTGGGCGGGCTCGGATGCGGCCGAAGCGTAGGTGATGCCAGTGGCCACCAGGGCCGCACCGGCCGCGATCGCGGCGGTTACTGCAGTGGAACGCGTTGCCATGTCACTTCTCCTGTCTCAGACACGTCGGCTGTGAACCGATGCGAGACTGAAGGTACATATCGCCGCGAAGCTGACCGCATCCGACATACCGACCATATGACGAACTACCCTGTCGGAGTAACGGCCGGTCTTCCGGTCTTCGACGCAACAGGGCTGGAGCCCCCTCACACGCCGATGAGGCGTCAGGGCCGCGCGACGTACGACTGACCACGGACCGAGGAACAGAGGAACAA
The DNA here is from genome assembly GCF_040682835.1 of Streptomyces sp. NPDC051104. Lineage (NCBI taxonomy): Bacteria > Bacillati > Actinomycetota > Actinomycetes > Kitasatosporales > Streptomycetaceae > Streptomyces > Streptomyces sp. NPDC051104. The sequence goes on from NZ_JBFBBS010000046.1 coordinate 36,587, forward strand.
GTGCCTCCCCTCGCCCGTACCATCTTGTGCACCGGGGGGACACTGTGCAGCAACATCGCCGTAGGCGAGGAAAGTGAGTCACGCCATGTCCGAGACCACGACCGCGACTTCCGAACTGACATCGCAGTACGCCGCCCAAGTGGCCGGCGATCTCGAGCGCAATGTGAAGGAGCAGGAACGCGTCAGTGCCGAAATCGCCGCTCTGCAGGAGCAGTTGGCCACACTGCAGCACGACCACGCGGTGCTGGTGACCATGCAGAACGCACTCGGTATTCCGACCGGACCCGTGGAGCCCGTCGCCGCGCCCGAGAGCGCCACGGTCCCCGCTCCGCGGAAGAAGTCCCCTGCCGGATCCGGCACGGGCAGGCAGCCGCAGGCGAAGAAGAAGGCCGCCGCCGGGCAGACGCGTACGACGGGCCGGAAGACCGCCGGCAAGAAGGCCGCGGACAAGAAGACGGAAGCCACGAAGGCGGAGCCCGCCAAGACGGAGGCGACGAAGACGGGCCAGCCCACGCTGGTCGAACTCGTGCGCGCCCACCTCAGCGAGCAGAGTGAGCCGCGTTCCGCCGCGGAGGTCGCCGACGCACTCGGCGAGGCCCATCCCGAGCGTGGCATCAAGGCCACCGTCGTGCGGTCCACGCTCGAAGGGCTCGTGGCCAAGAAGCAGGCCCAGCGCACCAAGCAGGGAACCGCTGTCTTCTACACCGCACCGGACGCCGCCGAACCGACCACGGCGAACGAGGCCGAGGACCGGCCGGAGCAGGACCGGTAAGGCCACTCAGTAAGGCTCGTGCCGCCTTCCCGCGATCACTGGGGTCGCCGGTATGGGTGCGATGCGTGTGATGCTGATCGGCGGGACGTCGAATGCCGGGAAGTCCACTGTCGCCCGGGAGTCGGCGGACAGACTCGGGTTCGCGTACCGGTCGACGGGCGGGCTGGCGCGGCACCCGGGAAGGCCGTGGCGGAGTCCCGGAGCGGGAGGTGCCGACCCATGTAACCGAACACTACGCGGCCCTCACGTCGAGGAGTTGACCGAGTCCGTGCTCGGTCACCACGAGCGACTCCGGCCCCGCATCGAGGAGTTGATCGTGGCCCATGCCGGTGAGGACAACGTCCGGCCGGGGCTGGTCCTCGATGGGTCGGCGCTCCTGCCCGATCACGTCGCGCGGTTGCAGGGTCCGGGCACGGGCGCGGTATGGCTCGCCGCGGACGTGTCCGTCGTACGGACGCGGGTGTACGCGGCCGGGCAGTACGACGCGGCCACGCCGTCGGAGCGGCTTGTGATGGACAAGTTCGTGGCCCGTTCCGAGCGCTTTCGGAGCATCGTCCTCGACGCCGTCGACAGGCTCGGGCTGACCCGCCTCGACGTGGGTGACGGCCGGCCGGTCGGCGAGGTGGCCGACGCCGTGCTCGACGCCGTCGACGTGCGGGACAGGAGGTGAGCCTCGCCGCAGAGGATCTGCCGTTCGGGCGTGTCCCGGTGGCGGCCCTTCCCGCACGGCGGCTTGCTGGTGCCAGGGGGTACCGAAGGGAGTGAGCCGCGTATGACCGAGACCCGGGCGGGTCAGCAGGCGTTGCAGACCCCGCGGGCCGCCGGGCTGGCCGGAGTCGTGTTCGCGTTCCTCCTCGCGGCGGCCATGGTGCTGATCCGGCTGTCGATCCCCCAGGGCGCGGAGTCGGTCACCCTCCAGGGGCTCACGGACCCCACGCGGCGCAGCGCGGTGAAGGCGGCGCTCGCGCTGGTGCCGTTGGCCGGTATCTGCTTCCTGTGGTTCATGGGGGCGCTGCGGGCCCGTATGGGTGAGGCCGAGGACCAGTTCCTCGCCACCGTCTTTCTCGGCAGCGGGCTGGTCTTCGTGGCGACGCTGTTCGGGGCGGCCGCGGCCGCCGCGGGCGTGCTGGCCACCACGGACGCGCCCGGCGGCACTCCCGGCCTGCCCGCCTGGAACTTCGGCCGCCACTTCGCGTACACGCTGTTGACCGAGTACGCGACGCGGATGGCGGCGGTCTTCACCTGCTCCACGTCGGTCATCTGCCATCAACTGAGGCTCCTGCCGCGGTGGGTCAGTCTGCTGGTTTTCCTCACCTTCCTGACACTGCTGTTCGTCTCGGCCGGTGTGCCCTGGTCGGAGCTGGTGTTCCCGGGGTGGTCGCTCCTCGTCGGCGCCTTCGTCCTCACGGCGGGCCGCAGCCCCCGGCCGGGCACCACCGCGGCGTCGTAGCGGGGCGCCGGCCGGTCACTCCTTCGGCGCGCCTCGGGGGGCGCGCCACCGTCCGGTCCGGCGATGCTGGCGTGGGGGAGCTGACCGCCGTCCGACGGTTCCGCCGCGTCGCAGCGGCGCCCCGCGGACCTGGCCGCCGAAGGGGCGGAGGGCTCATGAGGCTTGTCGTCGATCTCAACAGGTGCCAGGGATACGCGCAGTGCGCGTTCCTCGCACCGGATGTCTTCGCCCTGCACGGCGAGGAGTCGCTGGTCTACAACCCCCGGGCCGAGGAGGGGCAGCGGGAGAGGCTGGCGCGCGCCGTGGCGGCCTGCCCGGTGCAGGCCATCCTGGCCGACGGGCTGGACGACGTGGGCGAGGAGCCCGCCGGGGCCGGGCAGGAGACGTCCCATGCCCGCTGAGGACTTCCTTCAATGGCTCAGGCGCGAGGGCCGGATCGTCATCGTGGGCGCCTCACTGGCGGGGCTGCGGGCCGCCGAGACGCTGCGCGCCGAGGGTTTCGCCGGTTCGCTCACCATGATCGGTGACGAGCCGTACGAACCGTACGACCGGCCGCCGTTGTCGAAGGCGGTCCTGCTCGGCAAGGCGTCACCGCATCGCACCGACCTGCCCCGGCGCCTCGAGATCGACGCCAAGTGGCGCCTGGGTGTCGCGGCGACCGGCCTCGACATGACGGCCAAACGGGTACGGCTGGCCGACGGGGACGAGGTCGAGTACGACCGGCTGCTGATCGCCACCGGTGTGCGTGCCCGGCCCTGGCCGAAGGCGTCGGAGGCCCAACTGGACGGTGTCTTCGTGCTGCGCACGCGCGACGACGCGGCCGCCCTGCTGCGGAGGCTGCAGGCCTCCCCGCGCCGGGTGTTCGTCATCGGCGCCGGATTCACCGGTTCGGAGATCGCCTCCGCCTGCCGGGTGCAGGCCGTCGCGGTGACCCTCGCGGAGCGCGGGGGCGCACCGCTGGTGGGCGCCCTCGGCGGGGTGATCGGCGCGGTGGCCGCGGAACTGCAGCGGGAGAACGGTGTGGACCTGCGGACCGGCGTCATGGTGACCGCGCTGGAGGGCGACTCGATGGGCCGGGTGCGGGCCGCCCATCTGTCCGACGGCAGCGTCGTCGAGACGGACGTCGTGGTCGTCTGCCTCGGCGCGACCCGCAACACCGAGTGGCTGGAGGGCTCCGGGCTCGGTGCGGGGCCCCGGGGCATCGCCTGCGACGCGGGCTGCCGGGCCTTCGACTTCAGGGGCATCGTGACCGACGACGTCTACGTCGCCGGCGATGTGGCCCGTTCTCCGCATCCGTTGTTCGGCTATCAGTTCCTGTCGCTGGAGCACTGGGGCAACGCCGTCGCACAGGCCGAGGTGGCCGCCCACAACATGATCTGCAGCGGTGCGGACCGGCGTCCGCACCTGTGGGTGCCGGCCTTCTGGTCGTCGCAGTTCGGTGTGAACATCAAGTCGGTCGGTGTCCCGTCCATGGGCGAGCAGATCATGATCACTCAGGGGTCGCTGGCCGAGCGCCGGTTCATCGGGGCGTACGGCTACCAGGGCCGGGTCATCGCCGCGGTGAGCTTCGACAACACGCGGTGGCTTCAGTTCTACGAGCGGCTGATCGAGACGGCCACACCGTTCCCGCTGGAGTTCCCGACGGTCAACCGCCGTCCTGAGGGACGGCAGCCGGTGCCCGCCGACTTCCCCGACCCGTCCCTGCCGACGCACGGCCCGACCGTGACGCTCAGCGGTTACTCGCCGAGCGACCGCCGTCTGGTGTTCACCCCGGCCCGCCACTGACCGACTCCGGTCCCCGCGCCTCCCCCGCCCTGACGGACTTCACGCCCTAGGACCACTCATGACGCACGCCTCGCTCCTGCACCGGATCACCGATTCCGCCAACCGCGCGAACCCCTATCCGCTGTACGAGGAGCTCCGGAGGACTCCGGTGCTGCACGAGGAGGACGGCGGTCCTTACCTCGTCGGTTCGTACTGGGACATCCTGGGTCTGCTGCATGATCCGCGGATCAGCTCCGACGCGGGCAACCTCGCCGCGGCGGGAGCCGACGAAGCGGTCGGGGCGGAGGAGACGGGGCTGCCGCCGAGCTTCATCCGGCTCGACCCTCCGGAGCACGACCGGCTGCGGCGGATCGCCAACCGGTCCTTCGGGCCGCCGCACTGCCCCCGCCGGATCGATGCGATGCGCGGTGAACTCGCCGGGATCGTCACCGGGTTGATCGACGGCTTCGGGGACGCGCGGCAGATCGATGTGGTGGACCAGTTCGCTTACCCCTTCCCGGTGACCGTCATCTGCAGGCTGCTCGGGGTACCGCGCGAGGACGAACCGCGCTTCCGCGCCTGGGTCGAGCCGATCGTCGCCAGTCTGGATCCGCAGACGCAGACGGGTGAGAACGAGGCCGAACGCCTGCGGTCCACGCGGGAGGCGCGGGTGCAACTGGGCCTGTATCTGGCGGAGCTGGTCGAGCAGCGGAGGAGGGAACCCGGGAACGACATGCTGTCCGAGCTGGTGACGAGCCACGGCCCGGACGGCCCGATGACGACGATGGAGGTGCTCAGCACGTCGGTACTGCTGCTGATCGCGGGCCACGAGACGACGGTCAACCTGATCACCAACGGCATGCTCACCCTGCTGCGGTACCCGGAGTACCTGCGCAAACTGCGCGACGACCCCGGCCTGGCCGTCAACGTCGTGGAGGAGCTGCTGCGTTACGAGCCTCCGGTGCAGCTCGTGCCGCAGCGGACTTGTATCGCGGACATCGAGGTGCGCGGGGTCACGATTCCGAAGGGTACGAGGATCTGGCTCGTCCTGGCCGCGGGCAACCGGGATCCGGAGCGGTTCAGGGATCCCGACCGGTTCGATCCGTACCGGGGCGACATCCAGCACCTCGGCTTCGGCAGCGGCATCCACTCCTGTTTCGGCGCTCCGCTGGCGCGGCTGGAGGCGCAGATCGCGCTGTCCGAACTGGCCCGCAGGCTCGACGATCCCCGTCTCCTCGAGGACCCGCCGCCCTACCGGCAGAACGCGGTGCTGCGCGGGCCGCGCCATCTGGCCGTCGGCTTCGACGGTCTGCGTCCCTAGTATTGCTTGGTCAGGTCGGTTGCGGTGGTGCGTGTCCTTGGGGCCCGGTGTGCGTTGGGAGTGTGTGACTCCGGACGAGATGGCTTTGGTGCGTGGTGAGTTGGAGGCGTTCGCGGCGGAGGTGTTCGAGCCGTTCGCGCGCAATGACCAGCGCCGCTGGGGCCAGGTCTATCTGCGGGGGCTGCTTACTGACGGGCAGCGTAAGTCGGTCGAGCCGATGGCCGCGCGGCTCGGTGAGGACGGGAACCGGCAGGCACTGGCCCATTTCATCACCACCAGCCCGTGGGACCCGGCCCACATCCGGGCGAAACTGGCCTGGCGGATGAAGGGAGTGATCGGGCCGCAGGCCCTGGTCTTCGACGACACCGGGTTCCTCAAGGACGGGACTGCCTCGGCATGCGTGTCGCGGCAGTACACCGGC
>NZ_JBFBBS010000046.1:42413-43532 GCF_040682835.1 Streptomyces sp. NPDC051104
GAGGGAGTGATCGGGCCGCAGGCCCTGGTCTTCGACGACACCGGGTTCCTCAAGGACGGGACTGCCTCGGCATGCGTGTCGCGGCAGTACACCGGCACCGCCGGCAAGATCACCAACTGCCAGGTCGGCGTCTCGCTCCACCTCGCGTCCGACCACGCCTCTGCGGCAGTCAACTGGCGACTGTTCCTGCCCCAGACCTGGGATCCCGCCTCGCCGAAGGCCGATCCGGGCAAGGTCGCCCGACGTGCCGCGTGCGGCATCCCCGACGACGTCGGGCATGTGGAGAAGTGGCAGCTGGCCCTGGACATGCTCGATGAGACCCGCTCCTGGGGACTCGAGGTGCCGCTGGCCATTGCGGACGCCGGATACGGCGACGCCGCCGCCTTCCGGCACGGACTGCAGGAGCGCGGCCTGAACTATGTGGTGGGGATCTCCAGCACGCTGTCGGCCCACAGCGCCGACGCGGTACCGGTGGCCGAGCCGTACTCGGGGTCCGGACGTCCGCCGGTGGCGAAGTATCCCGACAAGCCGCGGTCGGTCAAGGAACTGGTCGTCGCGGCGGGCCGGAAGGCGGCCAGGCCGGTGCAGTGGCGGGAGGGCTCCCGGCCCGGCACCGGCCGCTCGGGCCGCAAGCGGATGTACTCCCGCTTCGTGGCCCTGCGCATCCGGCCTGCCGGACGCGAGGTCCGCCAGGCCACCGACGGCCCGGAACTGCCCGTGTGCTGGCTGCTGGCCGAATGGCCCGCCGACGAGAGCGAGCCGGTGCAGTACTGGCTGTCCGACCTGCCCCCCGGCATGCCTCTGACCACACTGGTCCGCCTCGCCAAACTCCGCTGGCGCATCGAGCACGACTACCGGGAGATGAAACAGGCCCTGGGACTTGCCCACTTCGAGGGCCGCACCTGGAACGGATGGCACCACCACGTCACTCTCGTCTCCGTCGCGCACGCCTTCTGCACCCTGCAACGACTGACCAGAGCCCCACAAGACGCGGCGCCGGCCTGAGCCTCTACCAGGTCGTCCGCGAGCTACAGACACTCCTCGCCCTCTGGACCGGCGCCTGCCCCACCTGCCACCGCGACATACCCACACCCATACGGACCTGACCAAGCACTACTA
>NZ_JBFBBS010000047.1:0-41983 GCF_040682835.1 Streptomyces sp. NPDC051104
ATCTTGAGCCTCAGCAACTCGAAACCCTAAGCAGGGAACGGCGTGTTTTATGCATCAGGGCTGGTCAGGTACCCACACATCAAGCAGAAGAGCCATTTTTTTTCCGGCCGGCCGGTGAACCCGTCCCGGTTCCCCTCCCGTTCCTCCAGGGAGGAACTCCTGCGGTTGTGGTGTTCATCGGCCGGCCGTCGCAGGACCGGGGCGGTCGTCCTCGCACTCTTCCCCGATGTGGGGCGGTCGCTCCACCCACGGCAGCCGACCGGACACGCCCGCGTCGGACACCGGGCTCGCCGGGGGGTGCGGGCCGGGAGCGGGTGTGCGGGCTCAGGACTTCGAGGCCAGGAAGCCGAGCCGGGCCGTGGCGGCGTACTCCGAGTACCGCGTGTAGCGCAGACGGCCGTTCAGGCCCACGTCGTCCCAACGGACCTGCTCATCGGCGGCACATGAGTGGCAATGGGCGGCAAATGTGACCAACTCCGCCTTCTCCCCTCACGATTGCGCCCACCCGCCCCGGCACGGCAGAGTGTTCCAACTGCCGGAACCGGCAAGGGAGATACCCTCACACCGTCACGTCGTGACGTCGCGGACGTACCGGAAGGGAAGCGCGTGAGTCGGATATCGGTCCGGGGAGTCGCGGTGGCCTCGGCCACGGCGGTCACCGCTGTCGGAAGCGTTGTCGGAGTCGCCTCGGCCGACACCCAGCAGTCGAACGGCGCCGAGGCGGCGTCGGCCGACACCACGCTCCTCGCGGACATACCCGCGGGCCAGCAGGCGCAGGTGCAGTCCGCGTCGCTGACGCAGCAGGCCGAAGCCCAGGCCGTCGCCGCGGACTCGAGCGGAAAGAAGGACGCCGAGGAGGCGGCCCGCAAGGTGGCCGCCCAGACCGCGGTCGCGAAGAAGGCGGCGGCCGAGAAGGCGGCCAAGGAGCGCGCCGAGGCGAAGGCCGCGGCCAGCAACGTCGGCGCGGGCGGCTCCTCCAGCTTCCCGGTCCAGAGCAGCTACACGGTTGCGCAGATCCAGGCGATGGCGAGTCAAATGGTCGCCGCGGACCAGTTCCAGTGCTTCAGCCACATCGTGGACCACGAGTCCGGCTGGAACTACCACGCGGTCAACGCCTCCTCCGGTGCCTACGGTCTCTTCCAGGCCCTGCCCGCCGGCAAGTACGCCTCGGCCGGCGCCGACTGGCAGACCAACCCGGCCACCCAGATCAAGTGGGGCCTCAACTACATGAACACCAGCTACGGCAGCCCCTGCAAGGCCTGGTCGTTCTGGCAGGCCAACCACTGGTACTGAGATCCTTCGGACCCGGATCGGCGACCGCCGCTCAAGCCCGCACATGTCCCGCCCGCGAGGACACACTTCGAGTCGGCTGCGTAGGGTCGATAGAAACTTGTGTCGGGGCCCGAGGGACGAAGTATGAACGGAATGCCGCAGGACGCCGGTCCGGTTCAGGACGCGGGCCGCGCAGGCGGGCGATGTGTCGGCGCCGGCCCTGCTGCTGGAGCGGCACCGGCCCGGGGTGCGCGCGGTGGCGGTGAGACCACCTCCTACCAGCAGATAGCCGAAGCCTGCGCGGTCCCCGTCGATACCGTGCGCAGCAGGCTGAACCAGGCACGCACCGCTCTGGCACAGGCCCACGGCCCCCAGTGAACCGGTGCACCTCCGAAATCCGCGCAGGGCCGCGCGAGTCCGCTCCGCCCCACCGCGGAAACCGCCCGTTCCCGCGAGGCTCAGTCGCGCCACTCCACCTTGAACACCCACACGTACCGGCCCGCCCTGCGAGCCGCCGCCGGTACGTCCACGACCAGGGCGCCGTTGCGGAGGGTCCAGCTGAGGGGCCGGTCATGGCCGAGCATGGTCACTTCGTCGCCGCTGCGGACCGGCACGGGGGCTTCGACGGTGAGCGTGGGGCCGGGCTCGGCGAGCGAGTGGATGTAGAACGCCTCGCCCGGGCGGACGGTGAACCTGAGGTCCTCGCCCAGCTGGGCCATCCGCGACCAGTACGTCGTGTCGTAGATCGCCTCGCCGTTGGTGCGCAGCCAGCGGCCGGTCTCGCGCAGACGGGTCTGCATGATCTCCGGGATGGTGCCGTCGGCGCGGGGGCCGATGTCGAGGAGGAAGTTGCCGTTCTTGGAGACGATGTCGACGAGACTGTGCACAACCTCCTCGGCGGTCACGTAGGCGTCGTCGGGCGTGGCCCGGTTGTAGCCGTAGCTGAAGGGGTCGAGGCCGCGGCTGGACTCCCATGTGGCGACGACCGTGTTGTCATAGGGCTGTCAATGGCGGGCAGAAGAAAAGGAGTTCAGCTATTGATCGGATGACTCTGGAGTGCTGGAGGCCGACCACCGCCTGGAAATGCCCGTCCGTCTTCTCCGCGCCGGCTCAGGAAGGCGCTCCGGTCAGGACTTGTACCTTGCCGGTGTCGAGTGAGTAGTAGGCGCCGACGACCGACAGGGAGCCCTTGCGCACCAATGGGGCGAGGTCCTGGTTGGAGCGAAGGGCGGTAGCGGTCAACTTGACCTGGGCTCGCGCCATCGTCTCGACCGGGTCGGCACCGCCCTCCCTCGCTGCCTGCTCGTACGCCGGCCGCAGAGCTTTGACGATCGCCTGGAGGTTCCCGGGCAGAGGTTTGCCGTCACGCATGGACTGGTACGCCGCTTTGACGGCGCCGCAGCGTTGATGACCGAGGACGACGATGAGCGGGGTGCCACTCGTCATGGGTCCGTACTCGACAGAACCGGTGACCACGGGGTCGACCGCCTGCCCGCCCGTGCGCATGACGTAGAGGTCACCCAGCCCGGTGTCGAAGAGAAGTTCAGGCGGCACCCGGGAGTCGATGCACGACAGAACCGCCCCGAAGGGCTCCTGTTCCTGAGCCACGAACTGACGCCGGTCCGGATCCCGGTCGGGATGCTGAAGGTTTCCGCTCACCCAGCGTGCGTTGCCGTCCATCAGTCTCGCGAACGCGGCGGCGGGCGTGGTCGGCCGCGCTCCGGGCGAAGCGCTGCTCCCCGACGTGCCGGCGCTCGTCGACGAACACCCCGCAAGCGCGACCGTGGCGCCCGCGAGTGAGCCGGTGAGCAGAGCTCTACGGTTCGGACGCCCTGCTGTGCCCATCGGTCGTTCCCCTCTGTGCCGCTGGAACCCGTGCCTGCCCCTGCAGACCAGGCTGATTGTTCAGCGTGGTGGGGGTGGCCTGGCGACAGGCACGCGTGGGCGCGGGCTGCTTTGCCCCCGACGGCCCACGGGTGAGACCGGCGATGACCGGCTCCCGGTCACGGTCGAATTCGGCGGCGAGGGTGTGGTGCGGGGACTGGAGGTCGTCCTTCGAACGGAACCAACACCGCAGCAGCGCGTGGGGGTGCCGGCGAAGGCCGCCTCGCCGCCTTGGCCGGCAGGAAGGCCACCTACGCGGCGGAGGGCCGACGTATTGTCGTCGGAGAGGTCGGCAAGGCCCTCGGGTCAGCGTCGGCCAAGCCCGCTTCCGAATGATCCACTGCCTCCCGCACCGCTGACGCCGGCAGACGCCCGCATACGTGGCGGCTGCTGGTGGTGGGCGCCTGAGCGGCGCCCGATGAGGACACCAGGCACTTGGCCCCCGCGTGGCCCGCCGTCCCGGGACCGGCGGGCCGGCGCTTCGGAAGGCGCCGTCGCGGGGTAACCGGAACATACGCCTCCGCTCGCCGAAACGGAAGACCTCTCGGGCACTCGCTCATGCGTTCGAGCATGAGAAACCGTGCCGCCGAGCGACGCGGGAGGGCCGGCGGGCGGCCTTCGGCCGCGAGGGCAAGTCACCCAGCCGTCTCAGTGGCCGGCGGTGGCGTTCCAGTCGACCAACTGGACGATCACGCCGTTGGGGTCCCGTACCTGGAAAGCGCGCTCGCCCCACTCTTCCTCGGTCAGCGGCATGGTGACCTTGACACCTTCGCCCTGCAGGCGCGCCAGCTCGCCCTCGAGGTCGTCGACGACGAAGGCGAGGATGAGTCCGGCGGCGTGCTCGTCGCGCTGGTCTGCCGGGAGGGTCCGAAGCCCCCGCCGCAGGAAGACGACGTTCACGCCGAGGTCGTCGCGCGTGAGGGACGCAAAGCCGTCGGCAGCCATCTCCTCACGGAAGCCGAAGTGCGTGCGGAGGAAGGCGCTGGAGGCCTGAACATCGTCGACGTTGAGTGACACGGCACTGGAAGTGACCTTCACGGGGCTCCTCGGATGTCGGATCTCTATACGGCGTACAATGTACATTGTACAGAGATCGGGTGCGAGAAGATTGGACTCGTGCCTACCGACCGAACCAGCGCCGGCGATCCGGCCCGTACCCTGCAAATGCTGTGGCGTGAGGCCGCCCCCGATCGCGGCCGCGGGCCACGGCGCGGGCTGAGCATCGACGCGGTGGTCGAGGCGGCCACCGCCATCGCCGACGCCGAAGGCCTGGAGGCGGTGACCATGCGCCGCGTCGCCCAGGAACTCGGCGTGGTGCCGATGACGCTCTACACCTACGTCCCCGGCAAGGCCGAGCTGCTCGACCTCATGCTCGACGCCGCCTACGCCCGCATGCCCCGCACGGACACAGCAGGACAGCCCTGGCGCCAACGCGTCACCGCCATCGCCGACGAGAACAAGGCACTCTTCGAACGCCACCCCTGGGCCGCGGCCGTCTCCACCTCCAGGCCCCCGCTGGGACCGGGACTGATGCGGAAGTACGAGCACGAGCTGTCCGCATTCGAAGGCCTCGGCCTGACCGACATCCACATGGACGACTGCCTCACCTACCTGCTCACCTTCGTCCAGGCATGCGCCCGAGCCACTGCCGACGCCCGGGCCGCCCAGCACGACAGTGCCATGAACGACGAACAGTGGTGGCAGGTCAACGCCCCGCTCCTGGCCCGGGTCCTCGACCCGGACACCTACCCCACCGCCGTCCGCGTCGGCACGGCGGCAGGCACAGCACACGGCAGCGCCTACGACCCCGACCACGCCTACGCCTTCGGGCTGCGACGCACCCTCGACGCCTTCGCCGCCCTCATCGACCAGAGCCGCAATACGAACGCACCCACCTCGACGTAAAGGCGTCAAGCCGGTGCCGGGTCAGTGCGCCACGCCCTGGAGGGGCAGCGGGGAGACGCAGGTCACATCCGTCCATGTCACAGGGAGTCCGGCTACCCCACGATATTTCGCGACCGCGACGGCAGGATCCTGCACCCCTTGGTCCTCGAGGTGCTCGGCGGGCAGATTCAGGCCATCCGCGTGGTGATCAATCCCGACGAGCTCGGCCATCTCGGACCGGTCGCCGACGCCTGGGCCATCGACCGGGAGGTGAAGCAGGCCCGTAGGCAGTCCACCTGACCCCGACGGTGGTGCGGGGCTCAGGCGCCGGCAGGGCGTGCGTCGTCGGGGTGCGCCTACAGGTCGAACTCCACGTGGTCCACGTCGGTGAACTGCACCTCCAGGCCCTGGGCGCGGCGGCCGCGGTCACGGAAGTAGATCTCGCCCAAGCCCTCGGCCGCGATGTCGCGCAACTGCTGCTCGGTGGCCCCCTGTTCCTGGGCATCGAAGAGACGGGCCGCGAACTCGGGGGGCAGCGCCACGGTCAGGTGACGCTGCCGCGGGTCGTCGGTAGTGCCCGGGGCGGCGGTGTACCCGAAGCGGGCGCGGGTGTCGATGACGATGCCGGTCCTGCTGGCCGCCTGCTTCTTGGCCCGGGCGCGGACCTGCGGCTGCCAGCGTCTGCGGACTTCGCGCTCGAGCCGCTCGGCGAGCTCCGGTCTGGGCTTTCTGAGCTGGTCCCTGACATAGCGTTCGACGGTGCGCTGGGTGATGCCGACCAGCTCGGCCACCGGCCTGGTGCCCTTGAGCTGCTTGACGAGGTACCGCATCTGGGCACCGGCGCTCTTGGGGATCGGGCGGGTGAACGCCTTCTGCAGGACCTCTTCGAGACCGTCCCCGACCGTGTCCATCGGTCAGCCCCCTTCTCACTCTCCGCCGTCGGTGGCGGTGATGTGGCCGTCCTTGATGTACCGGGCGAGGTTGAGGTCCTGGCCGTGCCTCTCGCGCACCTCTTCGGCCCACAGGGTGGTCTGGGTGCCCTCGTGCTTGACCATCCCCGGCAGGACGCCGAGCCGGAAACTGCCGGGAACGGTCTTGCCGCCCTGGTGGGGCAGGACGTCCAGTGGGCTCGGTCCGTCGGCGGCGTAGACGGCGCAGTCCGACAGGATCGCCACAGGGTACCGTCCGGTGGCCGCGGCGAGGGCGAGCATCTTTCGGTGCATGTTGACACGGGCCCGGGAGATGACGGCGGCGCGGATGTCGGGCCGCCATGTCGGCCGGGACAGTGCCGGCCACGGCCGGCCGGGGCGCCATCCGCCGCCGCGCGGGCGCTCCCTCAGTTTGCCGATGCCGCCCTTGACGGTCGCCTTGATCGCGGACAGGACGACTGCCATCTCCGCATCGCGCTGCTTGTAGCCGTCCATCGCCGCCAGGAACTCCTCCGGCGTCAGCCCCTCCGGCACGCCGAGGTCGGCCATGGTGGCCACGTATGCGTCGCGGAGCCGCTTGTACCAGCTGTCCAGGTAGCGGCCGCTCGTGGGCCGGACGTACGCCTCGAGGGGCGCGACGTCGTAGCCCAACTCGACCGCATAGGCCACGGTCGGCGTCGCGTACCAGGCCGGTCCCTGGGGCTGGTCGCCCTTGGGGGTGAACGGGCTGGGGAGCAGGTCCCCGTCGAGGTGCTTCCACTCCCCGGCGACCAGCACCTGGGACAGGTCGACATGGGAGAGGTCGACCAGCCAGGAGCCGGGCAGCTTCGGGTCGAAGGTCGGGTGCTTGACGTGGACCGGCTCGCAGGCGAGGCCGACGACCGCTCCGTTGGCGGCCGCACCGAAGGCGAGGTTGACGTCGATGCCCACCACGTAGCGCTTCAGGCACTCGTCATCCGTGAGCGGCCGGGCCCAGTCGTACGCCTCCTCCAGCAGCATCTCGGCCGGGCCCCGCTGGTGGAACCGCGGCAGGTCGGCGAGGAGGGGGTGCCCGTCCGGCGCCTCGCACGGCGCGCAGTCCACCGGACGGCTGCCCAGCGAACCGGGATTGTGCTCACTGTGGCGGCGGCCGTCGGCGGCCGGCTCGCTCGCCCTCGTGGGCGGGTGCAGAGCGGTCATCAGCTCAAGGCCCGTCACCGCGGTGGAGCCACGTGGGGTCATCACCCGCTGCGCGTACGTGCCCAGGAGCCGGGCGAGCTCCACCGGCGGAAGCTGCGCCGCGCCGTCCCAGTGACGCGTGTCCAGGGCGTCCCAGGAAGGGATGCACAGCTGCACGCACTGGCGCCTGCTGCCCTCGGCCGGGCGGTAGATCCGCGCCCACGGCCCGAACCCCCGCTTGGTCAACTGCCAGTCGGACCGCTGCAGTTGCTTGACGACCTTGTGGGAGTCGGGGATCCGCCCGGCGAGGCGTTCCTCCTGGGCGAGCCGGCCCGGCAGCCCGTAGCGCTCGCAGGCGGACGCGGTGAGCACGAGCAGCGGGTCCGCGTCCTTCCCCGAGCCGTTCAGGCGCGGGGCGCCGAGCCTGGCTTCGGTCAGGGTCCACTCGACCAGGGAGGCGAGGGACTTGGCGGGCACGTCCAGGACAAGGCCGCCGACGCAGTATGCGAGGACCTGGCCGTCCCGGTCGGCGTCGACGACGGCGAGCGGCCCGTTCTCGAACCGCGGATCGACCTCGGTCGATGTGGGCCCGGTCGCAGCGGCCTTCTGTGGGGCGGCCTTCTGCGGGGCGGACTTCTGCGGGGCGGCCTTCTGCGCGCCCGGCCGCGTCATGGACGGCCTTGTGGTGGCCGCCGGACGGGATTCCGCTACGGGGTTGGGAGGCAGCGCGGGGTTCTTGGAGGCCGTCTTGGCCGCAGCATCCGGCGCCGGACTGGTGGACGGAGTCCGTTCCTCTGCGGGTACGGCTCCCGAGGGCGCAGGCACGGTCGCGGACGTCCCGTCGACCGGCATGGCGGCTGCCGTGTCGGGGTCACCGGAGGAGGCGGAGTGGGCGGGGTAGAGCTCCGCGAGCTTCTTCAGCAGGTGCGCGTAGGCCTCGCGCTCGGGCGGCCTCGGTTCTGTCTTCCCGTTCTCCCAGCCGCTCACCGTAGCGCGCCGCACTTTCAACGCGCCGGCGACCTGGTCCAGCGTCAGCCCGTGGGCCTGGCGCAGACGTTTGCGTTCCGCCGGCGGCGGCAGCGGCGACGCGGATGCGATCAACGCCTCGACCGCCTCGAACAACTCCGACATGGAAGACCTCCGGCCCCTACCCTAGCTCAGGTAAAGGTACGGATTGCGTACGATCGGCGCACATTTCGCGCACGCACGGCTGGCAATGATCTCTCGCAGGTGGTCGTCGTGCGCCGTGGTGCCGGCGACCGGCGGCAGTCCGCGCGTCTTGCGCCGCGCTCCCCCACCACGGTGACCGTTCCGCTCGCCCGACCGCCCACGGCCGGGCCTCCGCCGGGCTCCGGCCCCTCAGGTATGCGTCCCCGCGGGAGCTGGCTTGCGGGCCAGTTCGTAGGCGAAGCCGACCCTTTCGGTGAGGCCGGCGCCGGCCGTGTAGCGGCTGAGTTCGGCAGTGAGGTCGGCGTCGAACTCAGCGGCGTGGTCCGCGAGTACGGCAGGCGGCAGGAACGACGTCGACCGGATGTGCCCGGCGAGCTCATCCATCGTCCAGTGGTGCTCGGCGGAGAACTCGTGTCGCCCGGCGGGCTCGAACCCGGCACGGGACAGTACGTCGCGGTCAGGATCCTGCTGCCGTGCTCTGTCCCAGCCGGGCGGAACGCGGCCGGCCGCACCGAGCGCGTCACGCCATCTGAGCAGCAAGTCGTCGAGCGCGCGCTGCCAGTCTCCCGGGCCAACCCACGGGGAGGTCGACCAGCACAGGGCGACACAGCTGCCCGGCTCGAGCCAGCCGTAGGACTGCTCCGCGACCAGGGCCCGGTGCAGCCGGTGGAAGGCGTTGCCGACGACGATCAGCTCGAAGCTGCCCGGCTCCGCCCGCAGCTCCTCGGCGATTGTGGTGACGGCGTGGACATGGGACGCCCCGGCGGCGATCGCTTTGGCGCGGACCACCTCGGTCATGTCGGGTTCCGCGTCCACGGCCCATACTTCCGCGAACCAGCCACGCAGCGGGAACGCGAGCTGGCCCGTGCCGGATGCAAGGTCGAGCAGGCGTCCGCTCCCTGACGGGGCTGTCCGGCGGACAAGGTCGCTGATCATCGCGTCCGGGTAGGGCAGCCGGAACCGGTCGTAGTACGCCGCGGTGCCCCGGTACAAGCCGGGCTCGAACCTCACCTCGCCGGTCATACGGGCACCATGGCATGAATTCGAGTCGGGGTGGGGCGGAATCCGCGCGGGACGCGGAACGGCCGGGCGGCTGCAGGGGACAGCCGCCCGTCCGCGCCCCGCGTCGAGCGCAGACGGCGACGCGTGAAGTGCCCTCTTCGGTCAGTTGTGCCCGTCCGTGGAGGGCGTGATGACTTCCCCTCCGTGTTCGACTCCTTGCGCGAGCCGTTCGACCAGGAGCATCGCCGCGTCGTCCGCCAGGCGGCCCCCGGCGTGGCGGATCAATCCTTGGTGCAGCTGCTCGAGGAACTCCGAGGGAGTGCACGGGTGCACCGCTTCCATGGCCTCATGCAGGGGGAAGAAGACCCCGTCAGGGCTGCGTGCCTCGATCACGCCGTCGGTGTGCAGAAGCAGACGGTCACCGGGCTCGAACGGATAGTTCTCCGCCTTGGCCGGCGTGACGGTGAGGAAGTCCTCCAGGCCCAGGGGCGGCAGTGGCGAGCTGGGCATCAGGGCCTCGACCTTGCCCTTGCGCAGCACGAGCGGCGGCGGATGCCCACGATTGACCACCTGGACCGTGCAGTTGTCGCACACCTGGGCAACGACGGCGGTGACGAAGTCCTCGGCCCGCTCTTCCTCACAGCCTTGATCGATCGCGTTTCTCCCGGTGCTCTGCCGTTCCAGTGCGGCCGCGCAGTGGTTCATCACCTCGACCAGTTCGGCGTCATAGTGCGCGGCCTCCCGGAAGGCACCCAGCACCGCAGCGGCCAACCGCACGGCGGGCAGTCCCTTGCCACGGACGTCCCCCACGATCATCCGGACCCCGTACCGGGTGTGCACAGCCTCGTACAGGTCTCCGCCGATCTGGGCCCCCGTCTCCGCCGCGCGGTACATGCTGGCCATCCGCAGCGGACCCAGCCGGGCGGGCACGGGCGGCAGGACCACCCGTTGCGCTGCCATGGCGACGCGGCGTACCTGGTCCAGCTCGCTCTGCCTGCGCATGCGCATGGTGTTGCTCATGACGATGCTGGCCACTGACACCACGAAGAGGGACAGGAGGTTGCTGTAGGCCTGTCCGCCCCAGTTCTCGTGGAGGATCGCCGTGATCACGGTGACGGCAAGAGCTCCGGCCGCTGCCGAGAGGGTGCCTTTCGGCCCCATCGTGAGCGACGCCAGGGCCGGCATCGCGGCGAGGATGGGACCGGTGGCCACGGCGTGTGCGGGCGAGAGCTCGATACCCAGCGCGAGCACGATGATCACGAACGGCACACACTGCGCGAGTCTGAGGAGGACCCCGCTGTGCCCGCCCGCTCCTGGAGGATCGGATGAGCCGAACAGCGACCGCATGGCTACAGCCTGCCTCGCTGAAGTCCCGTGCTCCACTCAGCGCCCTTGTCTCGGCCGGGCCGGTCGATCGTCGCCCGGCTTGTCGGTGTCGGCTCCTGGTCGGCCCGGGGCACGAAGAGGGCGGTGCAAGGACCTTCCGGGGCGTGTGACGCCTACGTCAGGGCCTTTCAGCAGCCGTTCCGCGAGGACCGCGGCCGATGCGGGGTTCTGCCCTGTGTACAGGTTGCGGTCCACCACCGTGTACGGCTTCCGGATCTCGCCGCGGGTGAAATCGACGCCCAACTCCTTGAGCTCGTCCTCCAGCAGCCACCGGGCCCTGGGGCCCAGTCCGACGGCGTTCTCCTCGTCGTTGGTGAAGGCCGTGACCTGGTAGCCGGCGAAGGGCGAAACACCGTGCACCCTGGTGGCCAGCATCGCGGCCGGCGCATGGCAGACGACGGCGAGCGGTTTGCCGGAGGCGAGCGCGGCGGTCAGCAGCCGGCCCGCGTCGGCGTCGGCCCACAGGTCCTCCATCGGACCGTGGCCGCCGGGGAAGTAGACGGCGTCGTAGTCCTCCAGGCGGGCGTCCGACAGCTGGATCGGCCGTCGCATCTCCTCCGCGGAGCGGATGATGCCCTCCAGTTCGAGGGCGGTCTCCGCACTGCCTGCCATCTCCGGGCGCAGGCTCATCATGTCCACGTTCGGGACGACGCCGTGGGGAGTGGCCACTACGACCTGGTGGCCGGCTTCCGTGAGCGCCTTGTAAGGGGCCGCGAACTCCTCGGCCCAGTAACCGGTGGCATGTCTGGAGCCGTCCTTCAGCGTCCAGTACGTCGCATCGGTCATCACGAACAGTAGCTTCGCCATTACGGAAACGCCTCCTCATCCTCGCCCGACGCGGCGGGAGGTCGTGCACCCCGTCACGTTATGCCGGTGTCCGATCAGGCGCATGCGGGCGGCTGCCGGCAACGCCCGCCGGACATCCGTGCCGCCGAAGCCCTCGGCTGTCGGATCAGGCGCCGGGCGCAGGGCAGGTGGGCTTCGACGATCCGTCGGGTGTCAGCCCTTCGCCAAGTGCGGCGATCGCGGCAGGTCCGTGGCCGGCGGCGAGTAGTGGGGTGCGCACGTCGAGGTCGAGGTCGGGGAGGTAGCCGAGCAGGACGTCGACCGGTCCCTCGATCCGCACTCGGCCGAGCGCGGCCGGCAGCAACAGGCTCTCGGCCCGGGCCAGTCGCTCGCGTCCGCCGGGGGTGGCCACGGTGACGGGCGGCCCCGCGTTGCTGAGGACGGGAGTGGTGCCCACCACCCCGGCGTTGACCGCGCCCGCGGCGACGATCATGCCTGGCCGCGGCCCCCACAGGGCGGTTGCGGCGGCCAGCACCGCACCGGCCCCGAGGGCGTAGCGCAGCCCTGCCCATGGCAGCGCCTGCGGCCAGTTCATGTCCCTGGCCCGCCCCAGTACCTCGGCGAGCCGCCACCGGCTTCCCGTCACCGCCGCCATCCTCCGGGTCAGAAGTCCGCCCCTTCCCCAGGACGTGTGGCTTTCCCGACCGGATGTATGCAAAGCCGCCCCTCGCGGCGTGGCGCCTTTCGTCAGTCCGTCACGTGCTCGCCGATGTCCCGGAGGCCGGCCGTCGATGCCCCCGTCGGCCGGCCGCATCCGAAGGCGGCCTCCACGAAGCACTGGCGGTACGCGGCTTCTGCCCCGTGGCTCAGTGCGCGCTCCAGCGCCGGGCCGGATACCGGAACCCTGCGGGACCAGCCGCCGCGGAGCAGGGACACGGCGAACCCGGTGAGGAACGCGTCCCCGCAGCCCATGGTGTCGGACATGGACAGCGGGTCCGCGGTCCGGGCCGGTACCGCGGCCGTGGTCCGCCCGTCGTACGCCATCGCCCCCTCAAGACCGCGGGTGGCCAGCGCCATTCCCGCCCCGCGGCCCACGGCATCGGAGAGCAGCTCACGCGTGGCGGTCTCGTCCAGATGGGAGCACGACAGCCGTGCCAGATCCACATGGGGGCAGATCCGGTCGAGGTAGGCAGGGGTTCGGTACTCCTTCGTCGGAGAGGTCGAAATTGATCAGCGAGCCGGCCGCGGCGAGCTTGGGCAGTTCGCTCTCGGTGCGGGAGTAGACGCTGGAGTGCACCAGCGTGAACGAGGCAGCGTAGGCCATCAGGCGGGCGTCCAGCGTGAGCGGTTCGCGAGCGCTGACGCCGCCCCCGTTGTAGCCGAGGAACTCCCGTCGCCGTCCCGCACGCACAGGGTGGAGACAGACGTCTCGCCGTGGCGCACCACGCTGTGCTCCACGGCCACGCCCTGGGCCGCCACCGCCGTACGGACGAACGTTCCGAGGTCGTCGTCGCCGAACACCCCCAGATAGGCGGCGTCCAGGCCCAGGCGGCGGGCGAAGACGGCGACGTTGACGCAGTTGCCGCCGGGGTAGTCGATGCCGCGGTCCACGAAGCGGTCGACGGTGTTGTCGCCGAAACCGAGGACGTTCATCAAGGTCTCCCGAGACGGCGGGCGCGGCGTGCGGGACGCGGCGCCCGCCCTGGGCGTGCCGGTGCCGGGACACCGGCACGCGAGAGGCGGATGGACGATGCGGAAGCGGGCCGGCGGATCAGTAGTCCATGACGCGGTAGAAGCGGCGCAGGTCGAGGGAGTGGCCACGCACTCGCTCCAGGTGCTTGCTGACCCTGTCCATCACGGTGTCCAGCACCAGCGGCGCGAGCAGCCCCCGGAACTCGGGGCTGATGCCCTCCAGGGCGTAGTCGCGGGCGTCGAAGACGGTGACGTCCTTGGACACCCGCCGGGCGAACGCCTCGGCCCGGTCGGTGAGCGGCCGGGTCTCGTGCTCCCCCTGGAAGACGATCACGCTGGTGTTCTCCTCCAGCAGTTCCAGGGACCCGTGGAAGAACTCCGCGCTGTGCACGCGCGTGGTGCGCAGCCACTGCATCTCCTCGAGGATGCCTGGACCGAGCGCTGAGCGGCGCCGCGCTGGACACGGTCGTCGTGGACAACCGGGGCGCCGCCAAGGCGGCGGTGGCCCGGTTCACCGACGCGGGGCACACGCGCATCGCGGTCGTCTCGTCGGCCTCACCCGCCGACGACTCCGCGCGCCTGGCGCCGGGTGCCGACATCTGGACCACCACCGAGCGGCTCACCGGCTACCGTCAGGCACTGCATGCCGCCGGTATCCCGCGCGAGGGGGAGCTGATCCGGCACACCGGCTACGACCGGGCCTGGGCACGCTCCGCCGTACTCGAGCTCATGACCTGTGAGGACCGGCCCACCGCGCTGTTCACCACCGACAACGTGGCCACGCCGGCACCCTGGACGCCTTGCTCGACCTGGACGCCCGCATCCCCGACGACGTCTCCGTCATCGGCTTCGACGACGCGGAATGGGCCACGCTGATCCGGCCCCGGCTCAGCGTGGTGAGCCAGCCGGTGCAGAACTGGGCGGCCTGGCGGCGGACATCCTGGTCCGCCGTATCAACGGCGCCTCGCCCCGCCCCCGGCGCCACACCCTCCGCACCGCCTACATCGACCGCGAGTCGACCGGCCCGGTCCCCGCCCCCGTACGGCGGCTGCGGGCACCGCAGAGCTGAGGCGGGCGCCGTACCCCGTCGGCTCGGAGCCCCCGCGAAGCAGGTACGTCCCGCTGAGATCGATCCGACCGGGATGTCGTGTGCCTCCGAACACGACTCGGCTGCGCCCAATCCGCCGGCGCGGCCCAGGATGGCGTCGTTGCGCGCGCCGGCCGTCCTGTTCGCGCTGATGATCGTCGGCACGGTCGGTGCCTACGGCATCGCCTACCCGCTGCACTCCATCGCGCTGACCTCCGTCTTCCTGCCGGTCCTCGGCCTCGGCGGAGCGAGCTTCGCGGTGTTCACCATCTGGCTGCCCGAGCAGTACCCCACGCGGATGCGCGCCACCGCCTTCGCCCTCACCACCACCTTCTCGCGCTGGGTGGCCGCGGCCGGCACCTTCCTCATCGGCTACGGCATCCACGCCACCGGCTCCCTCACCCTCCCGCTCAGCCTCACCGCCGTCGTCTTCGCCGTCGGCATGCTCCGGCTCGCCCGCGAGACCCGCGACCAGGCGCTCCCCGCCTGACGACCGGCTCGGCGAAATCAGCCGACAGCGCGTCCAGGGCCGGTTCGCTCACCCCGGGCCGGCCTTGGGCGTCGTCGCCACAGACGTCGAACCGGGTTTGCCTTCGACGAGTTCGGGTCCGACCCAGGGCCGAGGCGGCATGACACCCGTGAGCCACACATCCGGGTCCGGCACTAACGCTCGAGGAACGGGCCCAGTACCGAGACGAGTTCGGCCGGCGCGTCCAGCGCGATGAGGTGGGCGGCGGTGGGGAACTCGACCAAGGTGGCATCGGGGATCTCAGCGGCGTACCGGCGGGCGATGTCCTGGAAGTCGGCGACATCGAGCTTGCCGATCCCGACCAGTGTGGGGACGGAGATGACGGCGATGTCACCGGTTGCGCCCCCCTGGGAGTGCTCTCCCACGATCTCTTGGTTCACCAGCGACGTTCGTATCGGGTCCCGGAGTCGGTCGGCCAGTCCGACAGCGACGTCCTCCCACTGCCGAGCCGGCCCGCGCAGCCACATATCCAGGTTGATACGGACGGCGGCGTCCAGGTCGCCCGAAGCCAGCGCCGCCGTTTCCGCCTCGTCGTAGGTGACCATTTCCGAAGACCAGTGGTACCCCCGCCATGGCGGGGCGAGCACTGCCAGGGAGTGTACTCGGCCGGGGTGGGTGAGGGCGAAGTCCAGGGCCACGCGACCGCCCCAAGAGGCGCCGACGAGCCGGACACGTTCGTGGTCGAGGTGGTCCAGGAGACGGCGCAGATCGTCAGTCTCGCTGAACGGGCCGGTCGGGGGTGCGGACTCACCGAAGCCACGCAGGTCGTAGCGGATGACGGTGTGCCGTTCTGCCAGGTCGGGTGCGATGGCGTCCCACATACGGTGGTCTGCGACGCCGGCGTGCACGAGTACGACAGGAGGCCCGTCGCCGTCGCCGTCGACGACGTAGGGCAGCTGACCGAGATCATCGGTAAGAGTGAGCATCCGCAGATGCTCGCAGTACGACAGGACACGTGCCACCCGATAAGGGAAGCCTCCGCTCTCGCTGCCATGCCGTCCGACTCGGCTCAAGGTCGGAGCCACAACCCTTGAGCCCGGCGAACCACTTCGGTCGCAGCACTAGCCTGCTCCGCATGCCCGACAACACCACGCACGCGCGACGCGACGACAGGCCCGAGGACTCCCGGCGGGCGCGCCTGAGCCGGACCTTCGACGAGGACGCGGAGTTGTACGACCGGGCCAGGCCCGGATATCCGCCGGAGCTGTTCGACGACCTCGCGGAACTCGCGGGTGCCCGGCCCGGCAGCCGCGTCCTGGAGGTGGGCTGCGGCACCGGCCAGGCGACGGTGCCTCTGGCCGAACGGGGCTGCCGGATCACGGCCGTCGAGGCGGGACCGCACATGGCCGCGGTCGCCCGCCGCAACCTGGCCGGGGCCCCGGCGGTGGAGGTGGTGACGGCGGACTTCGAGAGCTGGCCGCTGCCCGAGGAGCCGTTCGACGCGGTCGTCTCGGCGACGGCGTTCCACTGGATCGACCCGGCGGTGCGGATGGCCAAGGCCGCCGACGCCCTGCGTCCGGGCGGGGCGCTCGCCGTGGTGCGCAGCCAGCATGTGAGGGGCGGCACCGAGGAGTTCTTCGTCGAGGTCCAGCGCTGCTACGAGCGCTTCGACCCGGACACGTCACCCGGGCTGCGGCCTCCCGCGGCCGCGGACATCGACGGCACGGACCATGCGGAGGAGGTCGCGCGAAGCTGCCGGTTCGGCCCCACGGTCTTCCGCCGCTACGAGCGGGATCTCACGTACACCACGTCGGACTATCTGGAGCTGCTGCGGACGTACTCCGGCCACCGGGCTCTTCCGGAAGCCGCCAGGACCGGGCTGCTGGAGTGCGTCGCGGGCCTGATCGACGGGCGGTACGGCGGCCGGGTGACCAAGCGTTACCTCATCGAGTCGGGGGTGTCGCACAGGCGGTGACGCCGGCCGGCGCCGCGGTACGCCGCGGTGCCGGCAGGTCGGCTTCGTCACCCGTACGCGGTGCGGGTGCCGGTCGTCAGGCGCTGCTGCCCGTTCCCGTTGTGCTTGGCGTGTCCGCCTTACACGACCACTGTCCGGAGAAAGGGTTCCCGTGGGCGCGGTGCCTGCCAGACGGTTCCGGCGGGCACCGCACACCCTTCCGCCGGTTCAGGCCGCTACAGCGGCGGGCTCGTCCGTGTCGGACAGCCGGTCCATGAGCGTGGCCCGGGCCCGCGCCACCCGTGAGCGAACCGTGCCCACCGGGCAGCGGCTCACCTCGGCGGCCTTCGCGTACGGCAGACCGAGCAGTTGGGTGAGGATGAACGCCTCCCGGCGCTCGTCCGTCAGTGAGGAGAGCAGGTCCAGCAGGACGATCCCGTCGTCGAAGCCGGGCAGGCCCTGCGGCTGGGCCAGTTCGACGGCAAGCTGCCAGTCCGCCGTATCGGACAGGCGCGGCCGGGCGGCGGCGTACCGATGACTGTCGATCACCGCACGGCGGGCGATGGACAGCAGCCACGCGCGGGCCGACGACCGCCCTTCGAAGCGGTGCAGACTACCGAGGGCGCGCAGGAACGTGTCCTGTGCCAGGTCGTCGACCGCCTGCGGATCGCCGCACAGGTGGGTGACGTAGCGCAGGACGTCGCGGTGCAGGGCGCGCACGAAGCGTTCTACGGCGTCCGTGTCGCCGCCCCGGGCGGCCAGGGCCCACGCAGTCGTCGACTCGTCGTCCGGTACCGCTGCATCACTTTCGTCCCGCGAGGTGGGCAGGGCAGGAGTAATCACCTGGAGTCCTTCTCGGGTCATCCGGGGTCCGGACCTCGGACACGCGAGAGCGCGGGCGGTCCGACGAGTTCCGGCGATTCCGGCGAGTGGGGAGACGGCCCTACGGTGCTCAGGCGCCAGGGTGCTTGGCGCTTTGGCGCTTTGGCGCCTGCGTGGGCGTACGGCCGTGACCCGAGGCGCGTACGGCGGCCTCGGGAAACCAACTGTCTTCAGACGACAGCCGTCCCCACAGGGGGGCCTCGATGGGTGATCGCGTGGACGAGAAGCAGGAGGCACGGCGCCCGGTGCGAGCGACGGCGACGCATCCGGGTGCGCGGGTGGTCCGGGGTGAGGGGCGGGGCGAGCAGCAGCCGCAACGGCGCGGCCAGCCGTCCGGCGACGGCCCGCAGGATGCGGAACGCGGCCTTCTCCCCGCACGCCAGCCACAGACCGCACAGCAGCGCGGCGAGCAGGTGGGCGGCCAGCATGCCCAAGGACGAGGTACCGCCCGAGGAGTGGCCCAGGTGAGCCATGGGGCTCATGCCCATGGACTCCATGCCCATGGAGTCCATGGGCATGGAGTCCATGTCCATGGGCCCCATGCCGTCCCCCGTGGAAGCCAGGGGACCCATGTCCAGGGAGGCCATACTTCCGAACGCCGGTCCCGCACCCGCCGACTGGGCGAGCGAGAACGCGGAGTGCAGCATGGCCTGGGCAGCGACCACGACAGCCACGATCAGGGGCAGCCCGCGCTCCCGGCCTGCCAGGCACCAGCCGACGGCGCCGGTCACGGCAGCACCCGCGGCCAGCGGCCACGCGGGGACGTGGCTGCCGGACATCGTGACGTGCCCAAGGGCGGCGAGCAGCACGCAGACGGCCGCGAACACCGCGGCCCGTGTCGCGCGAGAACACCACCCGACCGTCATGGCGCCTCATCCTCGCATCCGGACATGGTTCGTCAGGCGTGGGTACGGAAAACGCCCCGGCTCTCCACTCAAGCAGAAGCGCGTGATCCAGGACACAGCGCGGGCCGTGAACTGGCTTACGAGTCGGACGCGGACACCGTTCAGTTCCCGGCCCGCTCGACGGAATCGAGGCACCGGAGGGAGCACAAGAGCACGGCTGCGGTCTCCGCGCCCCCGCACGCACCTGGGGCGTGCGTCCCCGCCGTCCGTGCCGGGTATCCCCTGGACAATCCCCGCGCGACGGCCGGTCCCGGACACCCGGATACCGAGGCGCCGCAATCCCACACCCACGGAAGGTGGAGCAGCATGTCCGAGATCAACGGCCTGGAACCCGTGGCAACGTTCTGCGGGAACTGCAACTGCGGCTGTCCCCAACTGTTCGTCGACCCGAACGCCTCGGCCGACCGCCGGATCGTCCTGACCGACGACTTCGGCCAACGCGTCCAGATGAGCGCCGACCAGTTCTCCTCGCTCATCGACGACGCCAAGGCCGGCAAGCTGGACGGCATCGCCCTGCCCTGACCCACCACCGCTGCCGCGCACCGCAGTCGCCCGGCATCGCAACGGATCGCTTCGGGTCGGTTCCCCTGCGCAGGAGGAGCCGCCCGTCGCCGGCCTCCGCGAGTGGACCCGTCGGGTCCGACCACCTGTCCGGTCTGCTCGGCGGCCGGACACAGCCACAGCTCCGCGCCTGCGTACCCTGTTCCCCGTGTCCGCCTCCCGTCTGCGTCGCGTCGCCGTCCTGGTGCTCGAGGGTGCGAAACCGCTTGACGTCGGCATCCCCGCTCAGGTGTTCACGACCCGGGCGAGCATGCCGTACGAGGTGCGGGTGTGCGGTGCGGCACCAGGTCTGGTGACCGGCGGGGACGGCCTGTCGTACCACGTCGCGCACGGCCTCGACACGCCGGCGTGGGCCGACATCGTCTTCATCCCCGGTTACCGGTTCCCGGACCGCGACGACCCGCCGCAGGCCGTCGTCGACGCGTTGATCGCCGCCCACGCTCGGGGCACGCGGCTCGCCGCCATCTCGACGGGCGCCTTCGCGCTCGCCGCCACGGGCCTGCTCGACGGCAAGCGTGCCACGACCCACTGGCACTACACGCGGGCGTTCGCGGCGAAGCATCCGCTCGTCCAGGTCGACGAGAACGTCCTGTTCGTCGACGAGGGCAGTGTGCTGACGTCGGCCGGCGCCGCCTCGGGCATCGACCTGTGCCTGCACATTCTGCGCGGCGACCTCGGGGTGGCCGCCTCCAACCACGCGGCCCGGCGCCTGGTCGCCGCCCCCTACCGCAGCGGCGGTCAGGCGCAGTACGTACCGCGCAGCGTGCCCGAGCCGCTCGGCGAGCGGTTCGCCGCCACCCGGGAGTGGGCGCTGCACCGGCTCGACGAGCCCCTCACCCTCCACGTGCTCGCCCAGCATGCGGCGGTGTCGCCGCGCACGTTCTCGCGGCGCTTCGTCGAAGACACCGGGTACACGCCGATGCAGTGGGTCATGCGCGCCCGCATCGACCTGGCCCGCGAGCTGCTCGAGCGTTCGGAGCGGAGCGTCGAGCAGATCGCCGCCGAGGTCGGTCTCGGCACCGGGGCCAATCTGCGGCTGCACTTCCAGCGCATCCTCGGCACCACTCCGAGCGAATACCGGCGCACCTTCGCCCGGGGCGAGTAGCCCGCCGCGGGTGGCGCGATCCTTGCGAACCATGGCGATCGCGCCGCTGTCACGGGCGGCTGTCGCACCGGCAACCTGGTGGCGGACCGAAGGGACACATTCATGACTCGCATCGCCATCAACGGATTCGGCCGCATCGGACGCAATGTGCTGCGCGCACTGCTCGAACGCGACAGCGACCTCGAGGTCGTCGCCGTCAACGACCTCACGGAACCCGCCACGCTCGCGCGGCTGCTCGCCTACGACACGACGGCCGGCCGGCTCGGTCGCCCGGTGACCGTCGACGGGGACGCTCTCGTCGTCGACGGCCGTCGCCTCACGGTGCTCGCCGAGCGGGAACCGGCGCAGCTCCCGTGGGCGAAGCTGGGCGTCGACATCGTTCTCGAGGCGACCGGCCGCTTCACCTCGGCCAAGGCCGCCCGCGCCCACCTGGATGCGGGCGCGAAGAAGGTGCTCGTCAGTGCGCCGTCGGACGGCGCCGATGTGACCCTTGCGTTCGGGGTCAACACGGACGCCTACGACCCGGCCGTACACACGATCGTCTCGAACGCCTCGTGCACGACGAACGCGCTCGCACCGCTCGCCGCGGTGCTGGACGAACTCGCCGGCATCGAGCACGGCTTCATGACGACGGTGCACGCCTATACACAGGAACAGAACCTGCAGGACGGTCCGCACCGCGACGCCCGCCGCGCCCGCGCCGCGGCTGTCAACATCGTGCCGACCACGACGGGCGCCGCCAAGGCGATCGGCCTGGTACTGCCGAACCTCGACGGCAAGCTGTCCGGCGACTCGATCCGGGTGCCGGTCCCCGTCGGCTCGATCGTCGAACTCAACACGACCGTCGCCCGCGACGTGACGCGCGACGACGTGCTGGCGGCGTACCGCAGCGCGGCGGAGGGGCCGCTCGCCGGGATCCTCGAGTACTCGGAGGACCCGCTGGTGTCGTCCGACATCACGGGCAATCCCGCTTCGTCGATCTTCGACTCGGCCCTCACCCGCGTCGACGGCCGCCATGTCAAGGTGGTCGCCTGGTACGACAACGAGTGGGGCTTCTCCAACCGCGTGATCGACACACTCGAGCTCCTCGCCACCCGCTGACCGGAATCCCCGCGCTGAACCGTCCGGTCAGGTCGGGGGCGCGCCGCTGTCGATGCGCGTGAGGGCGCAGGTCCGGCGCCAGGCGGCCCCTGGACCGCCTGTGGGGCGTTCCAGGGGCCGCTCGTCAAGCGGGGATTCCGGAGTGCGCGTGTTTCAACTGGTGGTGAGCATCCCTTCGCGCAGCCGGGCGAGCGTGCGGGACAGCAGGCGGGAGACGTGCATCTGGGAGACGCCGAGGCGTTCGCCGATCTGCGCCTGCGTGAGTTCCTCGACGAACCGCAGGTGAATGATCTGCCGGTCCCGCTCGCCGAGTTCGGCGATCATGGGGGCCAACGCCTGGAAGTCCTCCACCAGTTCGAGCGCCTGGTCGTCGGCGCCGATGAAGTCCGCGAGCGCCGTCTCACCGTCCTCGCTGTTGCTGATGGCGGCGTCCAGCGAGGAGGAGTTGTAGCCGTTGGCCGCCAGACGAGCCTCGATGACCTCCTCCTCGGACAGGCACATCAGCTCCGACAGCTCCTTGACCGTCGGAGCGCGGCCCAGGCGGCTGCGGAGCTCCTCGGTGGCGCGTGCGAGCTGGACCCGGGCCTCCTGCAGGCGCCGTGGCACGTGCACCGCCCAGGAGGTGTCACGGAAGAACCGCTTGATCTCGCCCACGATGTACGGAATGGCGAAGGAGGTGAACTCCACCTCCCGCGAGAGTTCGAACCGGTCGATCGCCTTGATCAGGCCGATCATGCCGACCTGGACGATGTCCTCCATCTCCTCCGGCCCCCGGCTGCGGAACCGGGCCGCCGCGAAGCGGACTAGGGACATGTTCATCTCGATCAACGTGTTGCGCGCGTACTGGTACTCGGGCGTACCCTCCTCCAGCACTGCCAACTGGTCAAAAAACAGCTTCGACAACGCACGGGCGTCCTTGGGTGCGACCCCGGACGGGTCGGCGAGCTGCGGAAGTCCGGCTATGTGCGCGTCCATCTTCGCCGTGATCGCTGCCGTCACGTGTTTCCCTCCCGGATCCGAGCAGGCCTCCCTGCCTGCACAAGCTGACGAAGCCTCGTGTACCCCGGCATCCGCTGCACATGCCTGCGTTCGGCGCACGGCTTTCCACCGCGGCTCCCCACCGAGGCTTCCCCGTCGCGGGCGGCGGGACAGCCCGGTGGCCGGGACCGCGGGGCCGGATCTCGTGGGAGGGGGTGAAGACAGCGTGGGGCCGCTGCAAGGCCGCGGCCTCCACTGGCTGGGCGCACGACCCGGGGGTCGCCGCAAGCATCGCGCGTGCGGCGCACCCTGACGCGCCGCTCGGGCTACCCGGAGCGGCGCCGGGCTCCCGTGCGCCGCTTCAGCGCGCGGCGTTCGGTTTCGCTCGTACCGCCCCACACACCGATGGCCTGATCGGTCTCGAGCGCCCACTGCAGGCACTCCTCCTGCACGGGGCAGCGTCGGCAGACCGCCTTGGCCCGCTGAGTCTGCAGCAGTGCCGGACCCGTAGTGCCGATCGGGAAGAAGAGGTCGGGATCCTCGTGTCGGCACGCGGCGTGGTCTCGCCAGTTGTCCATGAAAAGTCACCTGCGATCGAAAGTCGTCCGTGCCCTTGGGAAACGTGCACTTCGTGTACGCGCTTCGGGTCACCTGCCGACGTACGGATGAAACCGGGCGAAAAGCCGTGCGTGTGCAGCTTCGCGGAATCCTCACAACTGCCCGCTCGGACGAGCCGACCGCTCCGCTGCGTCAGACGGGCCGCGCCCGCGGCGAGGCGGACCTGGTCAACCTCTGGGCGGGGCAGACATATCCCTTGGTGCGCGACCTGCCGGCCGCCGAACTGGTCCGCCGCATCGACACCGAGGCCAGAACCGCACTGCGGGCGGCGCTGTCCGCCGTGAACCGCCCCGGCCCCCCGACCGCACAACCGTAGGACTCAGCGGCGGCCCACATCCCGTGCGGGTGCCCTCACTCGACGCCCCGGAAGGTGTTGCGGTACGCGCGTGGCGACACACCGAGGGACTCGCGGAAGTGCTGCCGCATCGCGGTCCCCGTGCCGAACCCGGTCCTGGCCGCGACGCGGTCGACCGGCTCGTCGGTGCGCTCCAGAAGTCGACGCGCGTACTGCAACCGCTGCTGCGTGAGCCACTGCATCGGGGTGACGCCGGTCTCCTGCCGGAACTTCCGGGTCAGCGTGCGCACGCTCATCGCCGCCCGGCAAACCAGGTCCTCCAGGGTGAGCGGTTCGTCCAGGTGCCGCAGCGCGTACGCCCGCGCCGCGGCGGTCGAGGTGTCCCCCGGCTCAGGGACGGGCCGCTCGATGTACTGCGCCTGTCCGCCGTCGCGGTGCGGCGGTACCACCGTGCGCCGGGCGACGGCGTTGGCGATGTCCGCGCCGTGGTCGCCACGGATCATGTGCAGACACAGGTCTATTCCGGCGGCCACGCCGGCGGAGGTCAGTATGCCGCGGTCATCCGTGTAGAGCACGTGGGGATCGACGTCTATCTCCGGGTACAGCGCGGCCAGTTCGGCGCACGACTTCCAGTGCGTCGTCGCCCGCCGTCCCGCCAGCAGCCCCGCCGCCGCCAGCACGAACGACCCGGTGCAGATGGACGCCAGCCGCCCCGTCGCGGGCATGCGCTCCAGAGCCCCGCGCACGTCGTCGCTCAACCGCCCGCGGACCTGGGGCTCGTAGTCCTCCAGAGCGGCCGGCACGATCACGGTGCCGGCGTCCTCCAGCACCTCGGGCCCGCAGGGCACGTTGACGGTGAAGTCGGCGTCCGTGGGGATCTCGCCGGGCGACGGGGCACAGGTCACAACGGAGTACAGCGGCCGTCCCCGGTCGTCCTCGGCCGTCCCGAACAGACGGTGCACGATACCCAGTTCCATCGGCAACAGCCCCGGGCGCACCAGTACCACCATCCGGTGCGCCGTCCCACCTGTGACAGTCATGGCCGGATTCTTTCACTACCGGTCCATCTGGCCAGTGGTTTCGGGCCGCGGTCTCCACCAAGCATGGACGGCATGCGAGACACGAGCGGCAATCCCCGAACCCCCTTGGCCCACCGTGCCTGGTGGGTCGCCACCGTCACCGGAGCAGCCGTCGTCGTGGCCGGCGCGTTCTCCACCATGCCCGGCATCCTCCAGGAACCGCTGCACGACGAGTTCGCCTGGTCGCGCGGATCGATCGGCCTCGCCGCCTCGGTCAACATGGTCCTCTACGGACTCACGGCCCCCTATGCGGCGGCCCTGATGGACCGCTTCGGCGTCCGCCGGGTCGTCGTCGCCGCGCTCGGCGCCGTCGCCGCGGGCGCCCTGCTCACCACCGCGATGAACGCGGCTTGGCAGTTCACGCTCTGCTGGGGGTTCCTCGTCGGCCTGGGCACCGGTTCGCTGTCGATGACGCTGGGGACCACCGTGACGAACCGCTGGTTCGTCCGTCGCCGCGGCCTGGTCACCGGAGTCCTCTCGTCGGGCAGCGTCCTTGGGCAGATGGTCTTCCTTCCCGCCCTGTCATGGACCATCGAGCACCACGGCTGGCGCCCCGCCCTGGTAACCCTCGCCCTGGCGGCCCTCGCCGTCACTCCCCTGGTGTACCTGGTGGTGCGCAACCACCCCGCCGACCTCGGCCAACGCCCCTACGGCAGCCTGACGTCCGTGCCGCGGCCGGCTCCGGCGCCCGGCGCCGCGCGCCGCACCCTGACGGCTCTGCGCAGCGCCTCGCGGAGCATCCCCTTCTGGTTGCTCGCCGCAGCGTTCGCCATCTGCGGGGCGTCCACCAACGGCATCATGTGGACCCACTTCGCGCCGGCCGCCCATGACCACGGGATGCCGGTCACCACCGCCTCGACACTCCTGGCGTTCATCGGCGTCTTCAACGTGATGGGCACCATCGCCTCCGGCTGGCTCACCGACCGCAGCGACGCGCGCCGACTCCTCGCCGCCTGCTTCATCCTGCGCGGCCTGCTCCTGGTGAGCCTGCCGCTGATCATGACGGCCACGGCCGACCCGCCGATGATGGCCTTCGTCGTCCTCTTCGGCCTGCTCGATCTCGCGACGGTCCCCCCGGTCATCGCCCTGTGCCGCACCTTCTACGGCGACGACAGTGCCATCGTCTTCGGCTGGGTCAACGCCGCCCACCAGGTCGGCGCGGCGTCGGCCTCCATCCTCGGCGGGGCGGCCCGCGACGCGTTCGGCAGTTACGACCCCGTCTGGCTGAGCCTGATCGCCGCCTGCGCGGCCGCCGCGCTGCTGTCCCTGGTCATCCACGCGAGCACGCCGGAACGACCCGGGGTGCCGCAGGAACAGGCCCGTGCCGGCGCCGACGCCGACCCATGAGAAGACCGAACGCCGCAGCCGCAGACCGCCAGTCGCCATCGTGGCAGCGCACCGACAGCAGAAGCGCCGGGGTGTCGCTCGCCGGGTCAGGCGAAGCGGGCGATGACGGTC
This sequence comes from Streptomyces sp. NPDC051104, assembly GCF_040682835.1. NCBI lineage: Bacteria > Bacillati > Actinomycetota > Actinomycetes > Kitasatosporales > Streptomycetaceae > Streptomyces > Streptomyces sp. NPDC051104. Next base: position 25,656 of record NZ_JBFBBS010000047.1, read on the forward strand.
GTGGTCGGTCGCAGGTTCCGTACGGCGGGCAGCCCGAGCGGGCAGAGGCGGGATGTCCTAGTGCCGCAACAGGCAACGTTCGCCCCGTCGCGACGCCCGGCACTCCCCCAAGCTCTCGGCTTCGCTCGAGCAGGGGGGACCCCCACCCCCAAGCTCTTCGAGCAGGGGGTACCCCCAGAGCACGCACCGGACACCGCTCCTTGACGGGCAAACGTTGCCTGCCGCGGCACTTAGCGGGCGTTCTCCCTCTGGCGCCGGAAGGGCGTGGACCGGTTCGCGACGGTGGTGCCGCGTGCCGCGTCGCGGGCCGGGCCGTCGGGGACGGTGAAGGCGAACACGGCGGTCGCGGCCGCGATCGCGGCCAGGGCCAGGTAGGCGTGCTGGTAGGCGGTGACGGGCGGGTCCGCCGCGGCCGCCGAGGGGGTGCTCATGACGAGGGCCATGGTCACCACCGCCGGTGCGAGGGCGCCTCCGGTCTGGCGTACGACGGTGTTCAGCGTGGACGCCTGGGCCAGGTCCGGTCGCGCGACGGTCGCCAGTGAGGCCACCGTGGTCGGCATGAAGACGCCGCCCATGGCGAGGCCGAGCAGGAACATGTAGCCGCGGAAGGTCCACAGGCCGGTGTGCTCGTCGCAGGTGGCGAAGAGCAGCAGGACCGCGCTGACACCGGCCAGGCCGCAGCCGACGATGACCCGGGGGCCGATCCTCGCGTAGAGGGCCCCGGCGACCTGAACGGTCAGCAGGACGCCGAAGGCCTCGGGGAAGGTGCTGGTGCCGGACTCCAGGGCGGTGCGGCCCTGCCCCTGTTGGAGGAAGAGCGGGCCCAGGTACATGGCGCCCAGGATCGGCACCAGACCCACCAGATTGATGAGGTTGGTGTCCCTGAAGAGCCGGTCCGCGAAGAGGCGGAGCTTCAACAGGGGCTCGGCGGTACGCAGTTCGAAGGCGATGGTGGCGGCGAGCAGGACCGCGCCGAGCACCAGGGCGGTGACCACGCCGGCGGAGGACCAGCCGCGGTTGGGGCCTTCGCTGATGCCGAACATCACGGCGCCCAGGGCCGCCGCGCTCAGCAGCAGTCCGCGCAGGTCGAAGCGGCCGGGCCGGGGGCCGCAGTGCCCGGACAGGAACAGCACCCCGAACAGCACGGCCGGCAGGCCCACCGGCAGGTTGACGTAGAAGACCCAGCGCCAGGACAGGTGGTCCACCAGTAGGCCGCCGAGTATGGGGGCGGCGGCCGGGGCGATCTGCTGGGGGATGATCATGTATCGGGAGATCCGCACCTGCTCCGAGGAGTTGAAGGTGGAGAAGAGCAAGGAGGCCGAGGCGGGGAAGAGGACTCCGGCGGACAGTCCCTGGAGCGCGCGGAAGGCGACGAGCTGGCCGAGGCCGGCGGCCGCGCCGCACAGCAGTGAGGAGCCGAGGAAGCCGGTCAGCGCGGTGAGCAGGACGCGTTTGGCGCCGCATCGTCCGACCAGCCAGGCCGAGGCGGGGATGGCCATGGCCAGGCAGACCGGATAGGCCACGACCACTCCGTCCAGGGCGGCGGTGGTCAGCCGGAACTGGCGGGCGATCGACGGCAGCGCCACCGTGGTGATGGCTCCGTCGACGATCGCGATGAACGTCACGCAGACGCACATGACGGGGACGACCAGGCGCTGGCTGGGACGGAGGGAGGGGCGGGGCAGGACGGGGAGACGGCGGAGCGGGAGCACGTACTGAGCATACTCAGTATGAGGGTGCTCATAGAATGGATTATCGCGACGGAGCGGGGAAACGACATGGCAGTGCAGGGCAGCAGCGACATCCTGGTCGACGAGCTCTACGAGACGACGCAGCAACTGCGCCGCTTCGTGGAGTCCCGGCTGCGGGCGGGCGGCGCCTCGGTCGCCCGGCTCCGCGCACTGCGGATGCTCGCACGGGCGGAACAGCCTCTGCGGATGCGGGACCTGAGCGAGATGACGGGGGTCGCGGCACGGACCACGACCAGCATCGTCGACAGCCTGGAGCGCGACGGGCTGGTGGAGCGCGTGCGCCATCCGGAGGACCGCCGGGCCTTCCTGCTCCGCCTCACCGACAAGGGCCGGCGGTGTCACCGCGAAGCGGAGGAGGTGGACCGCCTGGCGCTGGCCGAAGCCACAGCCGCCCTGAGCGCGGAGGACCGCGCCGAGCTGCGCGCCCTGCTCGCACGGATTCGCGAGGCCACGGCCTGACACCGGTTCGGCAGCCCCTGCCGCGCGGTGACACGGACCTCGGCGTCAGTGCGCGGGATCGTGGTCGTGCGGCTCGTATCCGGGGATCGTTCCGTCCGCCTTCTTCACCAGGAACAGCCCCACCATCCCCATGTCGGAGTGGCTCTGCACATGGCAGGTACATCCACGCGCCCGCTCCGACGCCCTTCCCCGCGACGACCTGGAAGCCGAAGGAGTCGGCCGGGCCGACGATCTTGGGCACGAGGTGCAGGTGCTCGACTCGCCCACCGGCGACATGTACAAGACGGGCTCGATCTACGGCTTCGACCGGGTGGGCTCGCCGGGGCCGGCGTCACGCAGAAGGGCACCTGGAACGACTACGACATCCGCGTGGTCGGCCAGCACTACTCGGTCCACCGCAACGGTGTGCTGATCAACGAGTTCGACAACACCGGGGGTCAGGCCTTCTCCCCGCCGCGCTCGGACGATCCGGGCACGGACGGGCGGCGGTTCGCCTCCGGCTACAACGGACTGCAGGTGCACAGCACGACGGATGTGATCTCCTCCCGGGACATCCGCGTCAAGGAGTTGTAGGCGGCTCCCCGCACACCCGGTTCGGCTGTACCCGCCCGGAGCCCGCGGCATCACCGGATGCACGGGCGGGTACGGCAGGCGTGCGCCCGGCCGCAGGCGCTTCAGCCGGCGGACGACGACGGGAACTGCACGGCGAGCAGGGCCCTGTCGTCGGGCATCTCCGTGTCGGGCTGCTGGTGGAGCAGCAGGGAACAGATGCCCTCGGCGTCGAGGCCCGCGGTCGAGCGCGCTGTCTGAAGGAGCTGTGCCAGGCCGACATCCAGGCTCTGGCCGCGCCGCTCGATCAGACCGTCGGTGTAGAACACGAGGGTGGTGCCTGTCGGGACGGTGGCCTCCGCCTGCGGGTAGTCGGTGAACGGGACAGGGCCGAGCGGTGGGGCGAGCGCGCCCTCGAGGTACCGGCTTGAGCCGTCGGCGTGGATCAGCAGGGGCGGAGGGTGGCCGGCCCGGGAGTAACGCAGGGTGCGGGTGCGGCGGTCGTAGGCGGCGTAGCAGGCCGTGGCCATCAGCCCGTGGTGGTAGGTGCCCAGGAAGTCGTTGAGCTCCGCCAGGACCGCGGGCGGACGGGTACCGCTGCGCCGGGCGATGCTGCGCAACACGGTGGTGGTCTGGGCCATGGCGGTGGCCTCGGCGATGCCGTGGCCGGCGATGTCGCCGATGGTGAGGCCCACGGTTTCGCCGTCGAGGATGTGGACGTCGTACCAGTCGCCGCCGACGTCGACGAGCTGGGTGCCGGGGGCGTATCCGCCGGCGATGTCCAGGCCCTCGACGGGTGGCAGGTTGGGCAGCAGGCTGCGCTGGAGGCGTTCGGCGAGCCGGTGTTCGTGCTCGAAGAGACCCGCCCTGCGCACCGCCTGGGCGATCTGCTGGCCGATGGCGACGGTGTGCTCGGCGTCCTGCTCGGCGCCCGGGGCGTAGTGGATGACCAGGGTGCCGAGGGTGACACCCTCGGTCTGAAGCGGCAGACGCTGCTCGGCGTCGTATGCCGGCGCGGAGACCGGTGCCGTGTGCAGCCGGTCGAGATCCACCCAGAGGGCCGTGGTCACGGGCAGTGTGTCGGCCGGGCCGAGGGACGGCACGATCCGCCGCGGGTGCAGCTCGAGCGTCACGTCCGCGGCGTCGAGTGCCTGGGGTGCGCACTTGTACACGGCGTCGCAGACGTCCGTGAGGGTGGCGGCGGCCGCCAAGGCCGCCGTGAGCCGGTACAGGCGCTGCATCCGCGCCCGGGCCCGTTGCTCGGTGCGCAGCAGTTGGTCCCGCTGCTGGGCGATCGCGTGCCGGTAGGCCATCTGCTGGTTCAGCAGGCTGACGCGCTGACTGAGCGCCACGAAGCGGTCGCTGACGTCGAGCCGGGACAGGTGCAGCTGGATGGCCGGCTCGGGGCCTTTCCACCAGGTGGCCCGGCCTCCGTGGCAACGCAGGCGCACCGGGACGCCGGCACTGTCGCGCACGGTCATGACGCCCGGCAGCGGGGACCCGCTGCGCGCCCACTGTGCCAACCGCCGGTACAGGTCGGCGGGGTCCAGGACCAGGTCCGCGAGTTCCGCTTCGGGACGGAGCGTGTCCACCGTACGGGTCGTGGCGGGATTGGCAGCCACCACGCGGCCCGAGGCGGTGCAGACCACGACGGCGTGGGGAAGAGCCCTGGCCATGGCCTGGAACATCGCCAGGTTCATCTCAGCCACCCGTTCCGCTCCCTGCGTCGACCGCCTCCTCCTCGACGGCCGCAGCGTCACCGAAGTACTCGCGGCCCGGTTCATCGCCCAGGTCGAGTTCCGGTTCGAGGTGCACCACGACGCGGCAGCCGGTGGCGCCGCGGGCGATGGTCTCCTCCAGTTCGACGCGTGAGTATCCGAGGTTCTGCGCGGCGATGGTGCCGAAGACGTTGGACGTCATCATGCATATCGACTCCCGCCCGAGCACCTTCTCCGCGAACGGGCAGCTGCGGCTGCCCAGGACGATCCGGTGCTCGTCCTGGGAGATGAGATAGAAGTCGCCCTCGATGCGCTGTTTGAGATCGACCAGCACGTCGGCGACCTGTTCGCGGGTCAGCTGCGGCAGGCCCATGGCCTCGGTGTAGGCCTCGTTGATCTGCAGTCCCACCGACTGGCCGACCAGGCTGATGTAGCCGGAGGCCTCCTCGAGTCCGACCACGGACTCCAGGGACGTCGCCAGCTCACGGACCAGTCCACGCATGAACACGTCCCGGTCCAGTTCCACGTGCGCGTCCTTGGCCAGGTTCACGACGGCCCCTCCCTGTCGCGGAGTACCGTGCGCACGGCCGGCGCGGATGTCGACTGACAGGTCCATCTGTCATCACACGGTCTGTTCGTGAGCATAGCGCCCCGATCACCGACGCATGAACCCCCGATTCCGGGCCCTGCCGTGTACCGGCGTTGACGTCGGCAGTACGGCGCGGCGGCCCGCGCCCGGACCGGTCACAGCAGCCGCCGGATGTCGCCGCGGACCCGGTAGAAACCACCGGCCGCCGCGTGCAGGGCGTCCACGACGTAGCGGGCCCCGGGCTCCCGTATCGCGCGCGGGAACTGCACGTTCCACGAAGAGTCGTAGCCCTGGGACACCACATGCACGCGGAGGCGGCCGCTCTCCTGGACGCATTCGACGACGACCGCCCCGGCAGGCGCGTGGGCGACGGTGGCCACCGCGCCGGCGGCCGTGGCCGGAGCGTAGGTCGGCAGCGCGGCGGCGAGCTTGACGTCCCGCGGCACCGGCACCGTCCCCTGCTGCGCCGCGGAGACGGCCGCCTCGCTCGCGTCCACGCACACCAGCGAGCCGTCCGTGGTCACCACATACAGCCGCTCGTCGCGGTACTGCATCGACAGCGCCGAGCCGCCGCCCGTGCCGAGCTTCCACAGGCGCGTGCCGTCGCGGTCGAAGCAGTACACGGACGAGGCGGCGTCACCGGCGAAGACGAACCGCCCGCCGGGCGATGTGGCGCACGAGTACACCGCGCTGTCGCATGCGTAGGTGGCCTCAATCGCGCCGGTCGCCTTCGACAGCCGTTGGACCACGCGGTGCGCGGTTCCCGCGTAGACGGTGTCGTCCTCCTGCCAGCCGAACAGGACGCCGCCCCGGGTGGGCGTGTGCCACAGCTCGCGGCCCCCGTCGGGCGCGTAGGCGGTGACACCCCGGTGGTGGCCGTGGTAGACGGCCCGGTCGTCCGCGCGGACCATCCAGGCGTGCTCGCCCTGGCTGCGGCGGGCCCACTGGTGTTCGTCCTCGTGATCGATGACGGTCAGGCGGCCGTCACGGTCCGAGACGTCCAGGACGCCCTCGTGGATGTCCAGCCAGAAGATGTCGACGTCCGGCGCGATCTCGTACGCCGCGAACGGCAGTTTGGAGGACAGGTCGTACACCCTGCCGTCGTCGCAGCCCGCGTAGATCCAGAAGTCGTCGGCCACCAGGCACTTCACGCCGTCCGGCAGGCTGAAGCGGGCGAGTACGCCACCGTCGTGGTCCAGGGTGTAGACGTCGCCCGCCTGGTTGCCGACCCAGCAGTGCTCGTCGTCGACATGGATACCGAACGCCGAGGAGCCGGTACGGAACCGCCACAGCACGGGCGCCACGGCGCGGGCGGTTGACGGAGCCGAGGCGACCTGACGCCGCGTCACCGTTCGCGGAGCGCGCTGCCCGGGAACGGCCGGGGCGTACCCCTTGCGGACCTTCTCCCCCACCTTCTTCGCAGCGGCGGCCCGTGCCTTCTCCGCCGTCGGGAAGGTCGTCGTCTGGGTCTGGCCCGCTGCACCGATCCGCCCGTACCGCACCGTCACCACCTGGCCGGCGACGGCCACTTCGTAGAACTTGTGCGCACCGCCGCCTTCCTGCGACAGCTCCAGATACGTCGTCGACACCGCGGACCCGGCAGACATGACAGACAGACCCCTCCCCAAGAGCGGACCAGCGGCCTTTCCGCCGGGTCCCACTGCTCACACCGTAGGAGGGGCCACTGACAATCGCCCCGCACCGCGGCTTGCGGACCGGGTGCCGGTGCTGCGGCTCGGGTCACGGGCCGAGCGCCGCGGAGACTTGGCCAGGCGGTGGGCCGGGAGGGCCAGGAGTGGGCAGGATCGCGGCGGCCGTGCGGGCCGGCGTTCCCCTATGCCGCCGGCCCGCACGGACTCTGGTGGGCCACTCGCCATCGACCCCATGAGGCGGATCAGGCACCCCCCGGTCGCCTGATCCACTCTGCCGCACCGCCCAGCGCCCGTGGGCCGGAGTGCGTCCGGGAACGTCGATGTCGCTTCGGTTGGAGTGTGGATCAGCGAGGGGCGCACCGGTATGGGTAGAACTGCGTACGACGAACGGCCGGATGAGCGGAGCGACACATGGAACAGGGGCTGGACGCGGCCTACGAACGCATGCTCTCGGTGGCCACGGCGGCGCTCCACCAACGCGAACCCGCACGGCTGTGGCCCCTGATGGCCGCCACGCTGCCGGATGTGTGCGGCGGTGAGGTCCTGATCTACAAGCTGGACGACTGGAGCGAGAGCGCGGGCACGGTCGGCACGGCGCCCGAGGCGGCGTCGGCGTTGGACGTACTCGACGACGAGGCCCTGGGGCTTCTGCGCGCCGGGTTCCCGTTCGCGGGGCATTACGCGAACGATCGCAGCCGCGCGCCGGTCACAGCCGGCCGGGTGCTCGGTGCCGCCTGGTCCGCGAGCGCGACCGCCCGTCTGGTCGGCGATGCGCTGGACATGGACCACGTGCTGGCGATCCCGCTGCCCGAGGCGACCACTCCCATCACCGGGTGTCTCGTCTACCGCGCGGGAACGGACTTCACCGACGACCAGCTCCGTTTCGCCCGGCGGGTGCAGCCCTTGCTGGCGGCCGTCGACCAGCAGCGGCAACTCCTGGAAAGCTGGCAGCGACTCGTCGCTCCGGGCGCTCCGCAGGACGTGGCCGCGGACTGTGATCTCACTCCCCGGGAGACGGCCGTCCTGCTGCTGCTCACCGAAGCGCTGACCGCCGCCGCCATCGGCCGCCGCCTCGGCATATCCGACCGGACGGTGCACAAGCACATCCAGAACGTCTACCGCAAACTGGGCACCCGGGACCGCATCAGCACCGTGCTCCGCGCCCAGCAACTCGGCCTCGTCCCCGCACCGAACCGGCCCCACCGTCAGCGCGACGGGGCGTAGGGCAGCGAGCGCGGGCCCCGGAGGGGCCGGAGGCGGCCTGCTGGTTGTCCGGCTCGCCGGGGGGCGGAGGGGCCGAGTGCTGCGGCACCCCGTCCGGCTGCCAGGCCGGATGCCGTCGCAGGCCATGACGGTCGGAACGCCGGCGCAGCGCGCCGTGGCCGGGCGCAGCCACCGGCGCCCGGCCTTCCCGACGCCCCCGCACACCTCGCCCCGCGGGCCGTCGGCCGTCACCCCCGTCCCGTCGGCAGCAGTCGGGCGATGGCCGGTTCCAGTCGGGGCAACGCCTGTTGGCCCATCAGCGCGAGAGCGATCGCCGCGGCGACGCCCGCCCAGGCGAACGGTCCGAGCGGAGTACAGCCGAACAGACGGCTGACGCCCGGCGTTTGGATGAGGCCGATGAGTGCGACGGCCGAGCCGAGGGCCGTGACCCGGACCAGCGGGCTGTCGCGGCGGTCGGCCAGGGTCTGGGCGAGCTGGGTGCCGACCACCCCGCACAGGGCCATCGTGCCGGCACGGCGAGCGCTGCCCGGGGTGAAGCGGCCGATCAGCCAGGCCGCCACCGCACCCAGGCACGTGGTCAGCGCGCGATGGCGGATCTGCCGGACCAGGGGCGCCCCGAGGACCCGTGGCACCCCGTCCACGGACGCGGCGCCCTCCCCCTCCCCGTCCGGCTCCTGCCGCTGCGGGGTCACCGCCACCGCCATGGCCGGGAACAGGTCCGTGAACAGGTTCACCAGCAGCATCTGACGCGTACTCAGCGGTGCGGTCCCCGACAGCAGGGTGCCGATGACGCCGAAGCCGATCTCGCCCGCGTTCCCGCCGATCAGGATGGCGACGGCGTCGGCGACGCTGCGCCACAGCGCGCGGCCCTCGCGGACCGCCTCGACCAGGACGGTCAGATCGTCGTCGGTGAGCACCAGGTCGGCGGCGTTGCGGGCGGCGGCCGATCCCCGGGCGCTGATGCCCACGCCTACGTCGGCGGCGCGGATCGCCGCGGCGTCGTTGGCGCCGTCGCCCACCATTCCGACCACCCGGCCGGCGTCCCGCAGGGCCTCGACGACCTGGAGCTTCTGCTCCGGCACGACCCTGGCCACGACGCCCGCGTCGGCCAGCATCCGGACCCTCACCGACCGGTCCGCGGCGGCCAGTTCGTCCCCGGTGACCACGACGGTGTCCTCGGGCCAGCCCAGTTCGGTCGCGATCGCCCGGGCGGTCTGGGGATGGTCACCGGTCAGCATGACCGGCCGTACGCCGGCGTCCCGCAGACCGCGGACCAGGGCCGTGGACGTCTCGCGCGGCGCGTCGGAGAGCGCGAGCAGACCGGCGAACTCCAGCCGCTCCAGCGGTCGTTCGATGACGTCGGACTCCTTCTCGTCCTCGCCCAGGGTGCGCCTGGCCACCGCCAGGACACGCAGGCCCTCGCCGGCGAGCGTCTGGGCCGTGGCGGACGCGTGGTCCGGCATTCCGGAGCAGGCGGGCAGGACGGTCTCCGGGGCGCCCTTGACCACGAGCGTGCGCGGGCCGTTCGCGGCGCGGCCGACCGCCGCGGCGTACCCGCGGGCCGCCTCGAACGGCAGGCCCTCGGCCTGCTCCCACCGCGGGTCGGCACCGGCCGCGTCCAGGACGGCCGCGTCGGTGGCGTGCACCGGCCGCTCGGAGCCGCCGTTCAGGCGGGGGCAGGCACGCGCCGCGTCCCGTACGATGCCCGCGACCGCCGCCTCCTTCACCCCGTGGACCGTGCCGTCGGCGTCGGCGACACGGGTCAGGCGCAGCCGGTTCTGCGTGAGGGTTCCGGTCTTGTCGAAGCAAATCGTGTCCATGCGGCCCAGGGCCTCCAGCGTGCGCGGGGTGCGTACCAGGACGCCGCGGTGGCCGAGCCGCCGGGCGGCGGCGAGCTGCGCGACCGTGGCCACCAGGGGCAGCCCCTCGGGCACGGCGGCCACGGCGACGGCCACGCCACCACTGACCGCCTCCCGGATGGGCGTGCCGCGCAGCAGCGCCAGTCCGGTCACCGCCGCTCCGCCGCCCAGGGTGAGCGGGAGTGCCTTGCGGGTGAGTTCCTGCAGCCTGGCCTGCACCCCGGCGGAGGGCGGAGTGCGCGCGGCGAGCGTCACGGCGCGGGCCGCCTCGGTGGTCTCGCCGGTCTGCACCACGACGGCCCGCGCGTGTCCGGCCACCACGGTGGTGCCCTCGAAGACCATGCAGCTGCGGTCGGCGACAGGGGCGCCCGGGGTCGGATCGACCTGCTTCACGACCGGCAGGGACTCCCCGGTCAGCGCCGACTCGTCGACCTCGAGGCCGTCCTCCCGGAGGAGGCGGGCGTCGGCGGGTACGACGTCGTCCGCCTTGAGCTCGATCACGTCGCCGGGCCTGAGCCGGGCGGCGTCCACCGTCCGCGCGGGCTCCGCCGCGTCCTTGTGCGCGGGTGCCACGCGCGCCTTCTGCTTCTGCTCGGCGAGCAGGCCGGACAGCGCCCGTTCGGCGCGCAGCCGCTGGATGCCGCCGACCAGCGCGTTGAGGTCGAGCGCACCGACGACGAGCGCCGCGTCGACGACGGAGCCGAGGATCGCGGAGGCGGCGGAGCCGACCGCCAGGACCGGCGTGAGCGGATCGTCGAGTTCGCCGCGCACCGCCCGGGCCAGCTGGAACGTCCAGCGCGCCGGGGCCAGGGCGGGCAACCGTCCGACGGTGCGCGTCGCCTTGCGCAGCCGGGTCGTGACCAGGTCGACCGGGTCCGGTTCGCGGGCCCGTTCGGTTGCCAGCCGGGCCTGGGCCTCCTGGGGTGGCAGCTCGTGCCAGGGCACGCGCGGGCGGGGGTGCGGGGCGCGGGCCGCCGCGACGCCCAGCGCCGCCCGCGCCCCGGACACCAGGGCCGCCGCCGCGCTCACGTCGACCGGAACGTGCCGCAGGCCGGGCAGCAGACCGCGCCGCCCCCGGCCGCCCTTGGACTCGCCGACGGCCACCAGCAGACCGGAGAGCGCGGCACCGGAGCGGGCCAGGGTCTGCGCGCGGCGGCCGACGGCGCGGGCCGCGGGGACCGCGACCAGCAGCCGCCACACGTCGGCCAGGCCGTGTACGGCCAGGACGTCCGCTCCCCATACGACGGCGGCGTCCCGGTCCGTGAGGGCGACGGCGACGTCGCCGGCGAGCAGCCCGGCCAGGACGGTGTGTTGGTCGGCCGAGCCCAGCCGGGCGACCGTGACGACGCCGCCGGAGTCGCCGCGCAGCCCGTGCACCACGTCGTCCAGGGGACGCCGCGCGTCCACGACCTGGTCGGCCAGGCCGGTGAACTCCTCCAGTGCGGGGTCGTCCACGACCACGACGCGCAGCCCGGCGCGGCGCGCCGCGTCCAGTACCGCCTCGGCCCAGGGGTCCGCCTCACCGCTCTCGGTGCGCAGCGCGCTCGGGTGCAGCACGATCGTGCCGGCCGTCTCGAGTTGCCGCAGCCGCTGCGGGTCGCGCACCAGCACACCCTCCCGTGACAGCGCGCCGCTCAGGACGGCCTGGAAGGCGGCGGGTCCGTAGCGCGCGGCCTTCGGCGATCCCGCCAGCACCGCCTCGGCGGCCTCGTCGACACTGCGCTTGACCAGCAGCGTCACTGCGGCTCCGACCAGGCTGCCGGTGGAGGCGCGGGAGGCGTACTCCTGGGCCGGGGCCGTGCGCAGCGGCGGGCGCGGCACCTCGCCCGCGGGCACGCTGACCCGCTCCGGCGTGCACACCTCGTCGTGGACCGCGTCGAAGGCGGCGGCACGTGCCACCGTCTCCGCCAACTGACACGACCGCAGCGCTCCGTCGAGCACCAGGGACGTGGGTGTCTGGCCGGCGCCGTGTGCGGCCGCGTTCGCCCAGGCCAGCGCCAGGTCCATGCCGGTGCGGCCGAGCCGGGCGCGCAGCAGGTCGCGGAAGCGCGGGTTCTCCCGCAGCAGTGTCACGGCCGCGGTCACCAGGCGCGGCGACGGCGGCAGGCGCAGCGCCGACCCGATCACCGCGGCCGCGGTGCCTACCACGTCGGCCGCCAGCGCGGCCGCGGCGGCCCGTACCCCTGCGGGCTCGGCCGGATGCGGGAACTCGTCCGGCAGGTCGTCCGCCCGGACCAGCCCGTGGCGTTCCGCGAGGCCGGTCGCGTCCTCCACCACACGGTCGGTGACCGCCTCCTCGGTCGCGGCCACCACCAGGCGGGCCAACCCACCGTCCCAGTACGCGAAGGCCACGTCCGGGTGATCCGCCAGCGCCGCGGCCACCCGGCGCGCCCTCGTCGCGATTCCGTCCGCCCGCCGCTCCTCCCCTGGAACCGCCTGCCGCAGCGGGAGATGCGCCCGCGTGCCGGACCGCCACGGGCGGGGGTGGCCCGGTAGCGCGTGCCGGGCGACGCGGGCGACGCGGACCGCGGCGTCCGCGCCCCGCACCCCCGCCCGCGCCGTCTGGGCCACGGCTCCCGCGGCCGCGCCCACCACGGTCGGGGCCGACCGTTCGAACAGGTGGACCGCCGACGGCACGATACGTCCGGCGGCGGAAGGCCTCGTCAGCAGCGCAAGGACCATGACGCGCCCTCAGCCGGCGGCACGGGCGCGGCGCGTGCCGGAGCCGGCGCGTCCGGAGGACGCCGAAGGCTTCTTCGAGGGCGCGGGCTCGGGTGCCGTGGACGTGGGCTTCTTCGCCCGGGACGCCCTTGGCCGGGTTGCGGTGGAGGTCGTCCCCTCGCTCTCGGACGCCTGGGCCGGGGCCTGCCCGGATGCCTGCGGCCGGGGCTGCGTGAGCCAGGCCACCGCCGCACCGGTGAGGGCGACGGGCCACTCGACCACGCCCACGGCGCCGAGCACTCCGGCCCCGGCATAGACCGCGAGCCGCCGCCCCCGCGGTGACACGGCGCCGACCTTCTCCAGCGCTCCCTCGGCCGCCCTGCCCACCATCCCGGCGCCGGGAAGCCGGCCCAGGACCGAGGCCGCGTCGCGCACCGGCCGGGGAACGGCCCTCAGCGGCGTCGGCAGGGACGACGACTTCTGCTCTGCCATGACTCACCTCATCCGTGGTGACATCGCCTTCTTGCGGGGCCCGGGTTCCCGCGTCGACGCCGACCATCCCCAGGTCTTGGTCATGTGTGATGTGCGCAGCAGCGCGGCGACGGGTCAGGTGATGTGCCGCAGCAACGCGGCGACGGCGGGAGGCGTCTGTCCCGGCTGGTGGACGACTCTCACCGTCCACGCCGGTGCCTGTCCGGCGAACGGGCGTACTGGCAGATCGGGGAATCGGGAGGCGAGCGACGGGGGCATGATGCACACGCCCAAGCCGTGCCGGACCAGGTCGGTCGCCGCCAGCACGTCGTTCACCTCGAAGGTGGTGGAGCGTTCGAGCGAAGCCGACCGGAAGGCCTTGTCGACCTCGTGCCGGATCGCCCAGCCCGGGGGGAAGTCCACGAGCGCGAGGCGGGCTGCTTCGGCCAGGGTCACCGGCCGCCGGTCCGACGGGGCACCGGTCGCCGGACCTGTCACCAGGACCATGTCCTCCTGGGCCAGCAACCGGGCTGTGAGTCCCCGCAACTGCGGCGTGTCGAGGGCGACGACGGCCAGGTCCACGCTGCCGTCGCGCACCGTCTGCGCGATGTCGCCGACGGGTGCCTGGCGCAGCCTGAACGTCACCGCGGGGTACTCGCGGTGGAAGTCGGCCAGTGCCCGGGCGAGGCCGGTGAACAGGCCCTGCATCACACCGACGGTGATCTCGCCGCGCAGTGCGTCCTTGAAGGGGTCGACGGCCGTACGGGCCTGTTGGGCGGCCTGCAGGGTGGCGCGGGCGGCCGGCATGAAGGCCTCCCCGGCGGGGGTCAGCGACACCCGGTGGGTGGTGCGGTGGAACAGCGGTGTGCCCAGCTCGCGCTCCAGGGACTGCACCGTGGTGGACACCGCGGACTGCACCACGTGCAACCGCCGTGCCGCCGCGCTGAACCCGCCTTCTTCGGCGACCGCGACAACGACCTCCATCTGCCGAAGATCCATGGCCGCCTCCTCCCGTAGCAACGCGTTCGGTCACCCCGTTCGGTCATCCCTGGGGGCTCGCCGAACGGGGTGACCGTCGTATCAGGCACCGCGCCCCCGCGGGTCACCATCACCCCGAACACCGTATCGGCCGCCGAGCGGCTGCCGCCTGGGCCGCAGCCGGGATGCCGGTACGGCTTCTCCGCGCGCCGGAGCGGCGTGGACGCAGGGTCAGGTCCGGATGCTCAGTGAGCCTCGTGGGCGTACTTCTCGGTGGCGAGATAGATGCGGGTGGTCGTGCCGGCCGGGCCGGTGTGCAGACGGACCAGGTCGGCGAGGATGTTCACCAGCAGCAGGCCCCGGCCGCCGGGCCGGGCACTGGGCGGAGGGATACGTCCGGCGAGCGGATCGGTGTGCACCCCGGCGTCGTTGACCTCGCACACCAGCTGCCGGGCCTCCGCCCACAGGCGCAGGGTGCCGCGGCCACCGCCGTGCACCACGCTGTTCGTGGTCAGCTCGGACACTGCCAGCTCCAGGTCCGCCGTCCGGTCCTTCGGCAGGCCCAGCAGTGCCGCCCGCTCGGTGGCGAAGCGGCGGGCGGCGGGCAGTGCGGCGGCGTCGAAGGGGAACTCGGCGGCGCGGAACGGTGCGGGAGGCAGGGGCTGGTTGTACCGGCTGACGACCTGATCGGGCGCGTAGGCGCCGCTGGCGCGCTCCTGGCCGCGCTCGATGACCGTCGGGTGGGTGGCGTGCGCGTCGGAGAGCACCGCGGAATCCAGCCGGGAGGTGTCGTAGGGGCACAGGATGCTCACAGCCCGACCCCGGAAGGCCGCGTTGATCAGGGCCTCGTGCTGCACACACGCGGGGTACTCGGTCGCGGTGCGTCCGGCCCAGATGGGCTCCCCGATGATCCGTACCCGGCCCGTGGGGTGGGCGTCCGCGAAGCCGCGCAGCACCCGGGGGATGATCCGCCCCGGATTGCGCCCGGCCTCGGTCATGTCCAGGAACTGCACGGCCTCGGCCTGTTCGCCGAGAGCGTCCCGCAGCAGACGCAGATTGCCGCCCGGTACGGCCACTGCCACCGGCTCCCCGGCGGCCAGCCCTTCCCGCACGAACGACACGGTGCCGGCCACGTACTCGTCGCGGCCGGAGTAGAACAGGGCGGGGTGCCAGAACCGGTCGTCCACCGTCGTGCCCATCATGACTGCGCCACCTCGATCACCGACAGCTCGGGCCAGAACAACTCCAGCGTTCGCCTCAGACTCGCCGGGGGCTGCCACAGCACGATGCGTCGCCCCTTCCCCAGGGCTTGGGCCGCCGCCGCGAGCGAGGCTGCGCCGCGGACGTCGATGAAGGTGACCGCGGACAGCTCCAGATGGCACACCGGCTCGTCCCCGTCCACGAGTTCCTCCAGCAGGCGCTCCCACACCGGCTGCGTGGCCAGGCTGATTTCACCCACCGCCCGCATCCCGGCCCGGTCCCGTAGTGGGCCGCCCTTCAACGCTGCCGTCGGCAAGGGCTGGGGGGCCGCCTGCCGCGTGCCTTGTGGTGTGTCCATCTCTCCACCTCTGCGGCTGCTCCGGAACCCAGCCAGTATGGCCTACGGCCGAGCGAGGCCAGGCGGCGGCATCCCACGGGCGGGCACACGACACGGGCCGGAGCCGTCACGGCGGTGCTTGTCGGTGCCCGGCCTCCGGGCCGGGCACGTCGTCCGCCGGGACACCGAGAGCGGCAATCACCGCTGCGTCGTGGCCGATGGCGGGCGCCGGTCAGCCGAGTGCCTGGTGGGCGACCGTGTCGGCCGCCCCGGCCGACAGGACTTCGGTCACGGACCGCACACCGAGCACTCCCCCGTGGTGTGAGCGAGGTGGGGACGGACGGACAGACCCTTCGAGTTCCCCGGGCGCGGCATACAAACGCCGCCGCTCGAGTGACGGCTGCTCGGGTGTCGTCCGTGGCGGGGAGACCGCGCCCCGCCGCGGGCTCCAGCGGCGGTACGAGGCCCGTGCCGTGCGACCGAGCTCCACGAGCACAGATGTGGCCGCCTCTCAACAGGGACGAGCGTCGCCCGACGGCACCGCAGCGGGCCCCTGTGCACGGTGGTAAGCGGAATGCATGAGACCCTCGCGTATCGCCGCCCGTCTGTGCTCACTTCTCACCGCCGTCTGCACCCTCACCGTAACTCCCACGGCACACGCCGCGCCTCGGGGGTTCGCCACCGGGTACGTCGCCCTCGGCGACTCCTATTCCGCCGGTGTCGGTGCCGGCAGCTATCTCACCTCCAGCACCGACTGTCTGCGCAGCAGCCACTCCTTCCCCGCGTTGTGGGCCGCGGCCCCCAACGCGTCCCGCTTCGACTTCACCGCCTGCAACGGCGCCCGCGCCCGCGACGTGCTGAGGCGCCAGCGCGGGTCGCG
>NZ_JBFBBS010000048.1:0-41334 GCF_040682835.1 Streptomyces sp. NPDC051104
CATTCCGAACCCGGAAGCTAAGCCTTACAGCGCCGATGGTACTGCAGGGGGGACCCTGTGGGAGAGTAGGACACCGCCGAACAATTCTTGAGAAAACCCCCGTGCTATTCAGCACGGGGGTTTTCTGCGTCTAGGGTCGAGGCATGCGCTACGACCTCGTCATCTTCGACAACGACGGCGTCCTCGTCGACAGTGAGCCCATCTCCAACCGGCTCCTGGCCGCCTACCTCACCGAGTTGGGGCACCCGACCACCTACGAGGACTCCATCCGCGACTACATGGGCTCGGCCATGCACCGTATCCACGACCTCCTCCTGGAGCGGACCGGAGAGCGGCTGCCGGACGACTTCGACGACGTTTTCCACGCACGCGTCTTCGCCGCGTTCGAGCGGGAGTTGAAGCCGGTCGCCGGCGTCGAGAACGTGCTGGAGAAGCTGACGGCCGATGGAGTGCCGTTCTGTGTGGCGTCCTCGGGCAGCCATGACCGGATCCGGGTCGGGCACCGGACGACCGGTCTCGACCGGTGGTTCGACGACGGCCGCGTCTTCAGCGCGCAGGACGTGGGGCGGGGCAAGCCGGCGCCCGACCTGTTCCTGTACGCGGCCGAGCGGATGGGGGTCGCGCCGCAGAGATGTGTGGTCGTCGAGGACAGTCCGCTCGGTGTGCAGGCCGCCGTGGCCGCCGGCATGGACGTGTACGGGTTCACCGCCATGACGCCTGCCGACCGTCTCGCCGGTGCAACCCAACTCTTCGCGTCGATGGGTGAGTTGGCCGACCTGCTCGTGTGACCCGCACCAGGGCCAGGCACTGACATTTGTCATGCCGAGCTCCGGACGATCGTTTCTACTGGCGGACCCCTCCTTGCGGCGAAGCTAGGGGCATGACGACGAACACGGTGTCCCGGAGCCAGAGCCAGAGCCAGAGCAAGAGCAAGAAGCAGAACTTGGTGCCGCTCATCATGGACGTGGTGGTGCCCGTGGGGTCGTACTACCTCCTCAAGGACGCCCTCGGTATGAGCACCTTCGCGGCGCTCGCCTGGAGCAGCGTCCCGCCCGCCGTGCGTACCGTCCTCGGCGTGGTGAAGGAGCGCAGGGTCAACGCCCTCGCCGTCCTCATCCTCGTGGTGAACGTCGTCGGGCTGCTGCTCAGCTTCGTCTCGGGTGACCCGCGGCTGATGCTCGCCAAAGACAGCGGCGTGAGCAGCACGATCGGGATCGGGATCCTGGTCTCCGTGGCGCTGGGCAAGCCGATGATGACCGCCGGGATGAAGCCCTGGCTGGTGAAGGGTGACGCGGCCAGAGAGGCAGCTTGGGCGCGGTTGCAGAGTGGGTCCGGGGCCTTCCGGCGGGCCGAGCGGGTCTTCTCGGTGGTGTGGGGTGTGGTGCTCCTCGGTGAGTGCGTCGTGCGGGTCGTGGGGGCCTACACCCTGCCCGTGGACACGATGGTCTGGCTCGGCTCGGTCGTCCTCGCCGTCGCGATGGTGCTCGCGTTCTTCGTCAGCGGTGCCCTGGCCGCCGGGCCCATGGCCCACATACTGGCCGCTGAAACGAACGCCGACGCGAACGCCGGTGCCGCCCCTGCCGCCGCCCCCGCGCCCTCTTTCTCCAAGTAACCGGCCGAGTAAAGCTGAACAAAAATCATCTTCGGCTGGATCTACCCACGGGTAGACCGGGGCCCTACGCTCGCCGCCATGACAGATGTGCTGCGGCGCGGTAGGGCCTCGCTGGCGTTCAGCTTCTTCGCTCAAGGCGCCGCCTTCGCCCTGCTGGTGACGCGGATTCCGGCCATCCAGGACCGGTACGGCGTCTCCGACGCGCTGCTTCCCGTCTTCCTCGCCGCGGTGCCCGTCCTCGCCGGTGTCGGCAGCGTGACGACGGAGCAGCTGGTGAAGCGCGTACGGCCCAGCCGGCTGCTGCGCTGGTCGCAGCCCGTCGTGCTGCTCGCCCTCCTCGGTGTGGGGGCCGGCGGGCACATGGCCGAGCTGGCGGTGGCGCTGGCCGCGTTCGGGCTGACCGTCGGCGCGCTGGACGCCTCCATGAACATGCTCGGGGTGAGCCTCCAGCGGACGTACGGGCGCAGCATCATGCTCGGGTTCCACGCCGCGTACAGCCTCGGCGGGATCGTCGGTGCCTCGCTCGCCTGGGTGGGCGCGCACTGGCATCTGGCGCTGTGGGTGTCATATCTGCCGGTCGTCGCGGTGCTGCTGCCGGCCGCTCTCGTGGGCACTCGGTGGTATGTCGACGGGGGCTCGGCCCCGGTCCCGGGGGCCCGGGAGGCCCCGGAGGACGGGGATGCGGAGGAGACACCGGAGGTCCGGGAGGCGGATGCCGGGACCGTCGTCTTCCGGTTGCTGCTGCCGCTCTGCCTGGTGATGACGTTCGCCTACATCGGGGACTCCACCGTCTCCAACTGGAGCGCGAAGTACCTCCAGGACACGCTCGGCGGCTCGGAGCAGCTGGCGACCGTTCCGTACAACGTCTACATGATCACCACGCTGCTGGGGCGGTCCATCGGCGACTTCGGGGTGCGGCGGTTCGGGGCCGTGGCCGTCGTACGGCTCGGGGCGCTGGTGGCGGCGCTCGGGTTCGCCGTGGTGGCGGGCGCGCCCGGGGCGTGGGTCGGGATGCTGGGGTTCACCCTGCTGGGGCTGGGGCTGTGCGTGCTGGTGCCGCAGACGTTCGCGGCCGCCGGGCGGCTGTTCCCGGGGGCTTCGGACACGGCGATCGCGCGGCTGAACATCTTCAACTATGTGGGCTTTCTCATCGGCTCGCCCTTGGTGGGGGCGCTCGGGGACGCCTGGAACTACCGGGGCGCCATGCTCGTACCGATGGCGTTGGTCCTGGTGACATTGGTGTACGCCCGTTCGTTCAAGCCGGGACAAGACCGATACGGTGGCGGACATGAGCGGCCGCGCACAGCTGATGTGGGACGAGGCAGTAACGGGCTATGACTTCGGCCCGGACCATCCGATGGATCCGGTCCGGCTCGCGCTGACCCGGAGACTGGTCGACGCCTTCGGGCTCGACAGGGACGTCGACGTGGTCGCGGCGAAGCCCGCGGGCGAGTCGACGCTGCGGCTGGTGCACCGGCAGGACTACGTGGAGGCGGTGAAGGCCGCGTCCACGGACCCGGGGGCGGCCGACGGGTCGTACGGGATCGGGACTCTCGACGATCCCGCGTTCGCCGGGATGCACGAGGTGTCCGCGCTGATCGCGGGGCAGTCGGTCGGGGCGGCGGAGGGGGTGTGGCGCGGGGACGCGCTGCACGCGGTGAACTTCGCGGGCGGGCTGCACCATGCGATGCCGGGCAGCGCGTCGGGCTTCTGCATCTACAACGACGCCGCGCTCGCCATCGCCCGGCTGCTGGAGCTGGGGGCGGAGCGGGTGGCGTACATCGATGTGGACGTGCACCACGGGGACGGGGTGCAGGCGGCGTTCTGGGACGATCCGCGGGTACTGACGGTGTCGCTGCACGAGCATCCGCGGACGCTGTTCCCGCAGACCGGATGGCCGGAGGAGACGGGCGGGCCGAACGCGGAGGGCAGCGCGGTGAACGTGGCGCTGCCGGCGGGGACGGGTGATGCGGGGTGGGTGCGGGCCTTCCATGCCGTGGTGCCGGAGCTGATCGCGGAGTTCCGGCCGCAGGTGCTGGTGACGCAGCACGGGGCCGACACCCACTTCGAGGATCCGCTCGCGCATCTCGCGGTGTCGCTGGACGCGCAGCGGGCGGTGCAGGTCGCGTGTCACGACCTGGCGCACGAGTACGCGGGCGGGCGGTGGGTCGGGCTGGGCGGGGGCGGCTATGCGGTGGTGGAGGTCGTGCCGCGGTCCTGGACGCATCTCGTCGCGATCGCGGCGGGGCGGCCGATTGAGCCGGAGACGGTGATTCCGGAGGGGTGGCGGCAGGAAGTCTTCGCGCGGACGCGGCAGTTGGCGCCCGCGCGGATGACGGATGGGCGGTGGCCGGTGGCGTTCTCGGGGTGGGAGTCCGGGTACGATCCGGCCGATCGGCTGGACCAGGCGGTGCTGGCGGCGCGGAAGGCGGTGTATCCGCTGCGCGGGCTGCTGCCGTAGCCCCCGGGCGCGCCCCGGGTTGGTTTCGCCCCCGCCGCCCCTACCCTTCCCGTCCTCCAGGGGCTCCGCCCCTGGAACCCCGGTGGGGACTGCGTCCCCTGCACCCCGCTGGGGCTTCGCCCCAGACCTCGGGCGGGGGCTCCGCCCCCTACAACCCCGGTGGGGACTGCGTCCCAGACCTGGGGCGGGACTACGTCCCCTGCACCCTCGCGGGGCTCCGCCCCCTACAACCCCGGCGGGGACAGCGTCCCCTGCACCCCGCCTGGGCTTCGCCCCAGACTTCGGGCGGGGCTGCGGCCCTGCGCCCCTCGCGGGGCTGCGCCCCCGCAACCCTGGCGGGACTGCGTCCCCTGCACCCCGCTGGGGCTTCGCCCCAGACCTGGGGCGGGGACTGCGTCCCCTGCACCCTCGCGGGGCTCCGCCCCCTACAACCCCGGCGGGGACAGCGTCCCCTGCACCCCTCGTGGGGCTCCGCCCCCGGAACCCTGCCCGGGCTTCGCCCCAGACCTGGGGCGGGGGCTGCGGCCCCTGCACCCTCGCGGGGCTCCGCCCCCTACAACCCTGGCGGGACTGCGTCCCCTGCACCCCTCGTGGGGCTCCGCCCCCGGAACCCTGCCCGGGCTTCGCCCCAGACCCGTTCGGGGGCCAGGCCCCCGGACCTCCGCTCCTCAAACGCCGGAGGGGCGGAATTCAGCCCCTCCGGCCTTTCCAGGACGAGGCCGCAAGGCCGACAGGGGGGTCTGGGGGCGCAGCCCCGGGTGGGGGGCGATTACGCCGACTGTGGGGTGTTCCCTGCATTCCGGACGTGCGGCGGAGGTGATTGGGACAGCATCGCTGGGGTGTTGAGCACCGGCGCACTGCGTGCGCATCTGCTGGCCGCCCGGCTGGCCGGGCCCGTGGCCACCTCCCGGGAGGAGAGCCTGCGCAGCTATCGGCTCTTCGCTGCCCGCGACCCCCGCGCTCTGATCGGACTCGATCCCGAATGGACATGGAGTTCTGAGGATTTGATCGAGTTGATGGCGGACAAGTGTGGGGTTTCGGCCGATCCACGGTATGTGTCCGGCCATGATGTGATCGATCCGGAGCGCACGCTGGAGGGGCTCGAGGCGTTCGCCGAGCGTGTCGCCAGGGCCGCGCGCCACCGCGAGGCGGTGCTGCTCGGCACCGGGCACCCGCACCGGCTGCTCGGGTTCTACGCCGCGCTCGCGGACGCCCTGTCGGCGGCGGGATGTACCGTCCTCACCCCGGCGCAGGGTCGCTGTGTCGACATAACGACCCGGTTCGGTCTACGCACGTACAACCTTGATTACGTACGAGGAGTCGCCCTCGTGCGAGAACCAGGATCCGGAAGAGCCGGTTGTGAGCCCGGCGCACACACGCACTCGCCGCTGCCGCTTCGCACCGCGCTGGCCGCCGCGGCGGAAGCCGGCGGCCCGTTGCCGGAACTGGTCATCGGGGACCACGGCTGGGTCTGCGGAGCAGGTCAGCTGGGGTTCGACGCGATCGGCCTCGCCGATACGGACGATCCCGCGCTCTTCGTCGGCGAGGCGGAGGGGCGGGTGTCCGTGGTCGTTCCCCTTGATGACGCTGTGCGGTCCGATTACTACCGACCGCTTACTCGCTATGTACTCAATCGAGCGTGTCTGTCACAGTAGGCCGCGGATGCCATCCCCTCTTCCCCACTTGCATCATCTGCACCTACATTGGGGAGTGAGCGCGCAGCGACGAAGAGTCACCGGAAGGGGAAGCCGGTGGCCGTCGAGTGCGGAAGGTGCAGGTGTGTCATGGCTGCAGCTGGCGAGAGGCCTCTGAACGAGGTTCAGTTCCTGACCGTGGCGGAAGTCGCCTCGGTGATGCGGGTGTCGAAGATGACCGTGTACCGGCTGGTGCACAGTGGTCATCTGCCGGCGATCCGGGTGGGGAGGTCCTTCCGGGTCCCGGAGCAAGCGGTTCACGAGTACCTCCGCGACAGCTATGTGGGGGTGGAGACGGTCTGACGGCGGCCCGCCGGAGGTCGTTGCGGTCTCCGGCGGGACCTCGATTACAACCTCAGCGCTCGGGTTGGGTAGGCTAGCCCCTCGTAGGTCGTATGGGCCCATGGCGCCCAGCACCGAGTGATGAGAAGTGAGCGAGGGTAGTCGTGGGCTCTGTTATCAAGAAGCGGCGCAAGCGGATGGCCAAGAAGAAGCACCGCAAGCTGCTCAAGCGCACTCGCGTTCAGCGTCGCAACAAGAAGTAAGGTGCGGCCCCGTCCGGGGGCGCCCCTTCTTCTGTGCGTGAACGCGCGCAACACCCCCCACCACCGGTGGGGGGTGTTTGTCGTTTTCCGGATGGGTGCGTCCCGGGTGCGCGTGTGCCGACGCGTTCCGGCGGTGCGTACGCCTGTGAAGCGAATGGCTTGGTCTGGTCGTACGTACGGGTGGGTCGTCACTTCGTGCATCGGGCGGTCATCACAGCGCAACATCGACCCGCTAAGTTGGCCGCATACGGGGAACGCGGCAGGCTGGCGGACAGAGCTACGTCCACTACTGGACGCGACGGGAAGAGAGGCGCTGATCTTGGGCAAGGTCGTGCTCGTGACCGGAGTGGCCCGCCGGCTCGGCGGCCGGTTCGTACGACGGATCCAGCGTGACCCGGAGGTCGACCGCGTCATCGCGGTGGACGCGGTACCGCCCGAGCACCATCTGGGCGGCGCGGAGTTCATCCGGGCCGACATCCGCCAGCCCACCATCGCCCGGGTGCTCGCCGAGCACTCCGTGGACACGGTGATCCACATGGACGTGACCGGCACCGCGCTGGGCAGCGGCAG
Organism: Streptomyces sp. NPDC051104; assembly: GCF_040682835.1. Lineage (NCBI taxonomy): Bacteria > Bacillati > Actinomycetota > Actinomycetes > Kitasatosporales > Streptomycetaceae > Streptomyces > Streptomyces sp. NPDC051104. The sequence goes on from NZ_JBFBBS010000048.1 coordinate 6,883, forward strand.
CCGGGCCACGGTCAAGGAGACCAACGTCATCGGCACCATGCAGCTGCTGGGTGCCTGCCAGAAGTCCCCGAGCGTCAAACGGCTGGTCGTGAAGTCCAGCACGAACGTGTACGGGTCCGCCCCCCGCGACCCGGCCGTGTTCACCGAGACGACCCCGCCCAAGTCGCTGCCGAGCGGCGGCTTCGCCAAGGACGCCGTCGAGGTCGAGGGGTACGTGCGGGGCTTCGCGCGGCGCCGGCCCGATGTCGCCGTGTGCGTGCTGCGGTTCGCCAACATCCTCGGACCGCACGCCGGCACCCCCCTCGCGTCGTACTTCTCGCTGCCGGTCCTGCCCACCGCGTTCGGCTACGACCCGCGGCTGCAGTTCGTGCACGAGGACGACGTGATCGAGGTGCTGCGCATCGGCGCGCACGAGCCGCGGCGCGGCACCCTCAACAGCGGCACGTTCAACGTCGCCGGCGACGGGGTGCTGCTGCTGTCGCAGTGTGCGCGGCGCCTGGGCCGACCCACGGTGCCGCTGCTGCTGCCCGCCGTCACCTGGGTCGGGTCCGCGATGCGCACGCTGAGCATGACGGACTTCTCGCCCGAGCAGATCCGGCTGCTCACCCACGGCCGGGTCGTGGCCACGGACCAGATGCGCGAGACGCTCGGCTATGAGCCGAAGTACACGACCGCGGAGACCTTCGCGGACTTCGCGCGCAGCCGCGGGCCCGGACTGCTGCCGCCGGAGGCCCTCGCGGGGGCCGTCGACCGGATCGCCGCACTGCCCGTCCTGGGCGGTGGCCACCCCCCGACGCCTACCGCCGACTGAGGAGCGCATCAACGATGGCGGACGCCAAGGTCATTCCGTTCGACGACGACCGGTCCCGGGGGGCTGCCGTGCAGCGGCCGTCGCGGCGCCGGAGCGCGGGGAGCAGCCGGCTGAAGGGGGAGCCCGCGGGGGTCCGCGATGTCCAGCCCCTGCACGGCGGGGCCCTCCCGCAGGATGATGTTCCCGTGACAGGTGAGGAAAGGCCGCCGGCCCGCTCCCGGGAAGGGGGCCTGGAGCGGCGTATCGCCGGAGGACTGGCCTTTCTGCGCCGACGCCTGACGGGCGACTACGAGGTCGACGACTTCGGCTACGACGAGGAGCTGACCGACCAGGTCCTGATGTCGCTGCTGCGGCCGGTGTACGAGAAGTACTTCCGGGTCGAGGTGAAGGGCGTCGAGAACATCCCGGACAAGGGCGGGGCGCTGATCGTCGCCAACCACTCCGGGACGCTGCCGCTGGACGGCCTGATGATGCAGGTCGCCGTGCACGACAACCATCCGGCGGGACGCCATCTGCGGCTGCTGGCGGCCGACTTGGTGTTCGTGCTGCCGGTGGTGAACGAACTGGCCCGCAAGGCGGGCCACACCCTGGCGTGCGCGGAGGACGCCGAGCGGCTTCTCGATCGCGGTGAGGTGGTCGGGGTGATGCCGGAGGGCTTCAAGGGGATCGGGAAGCCGTTCAGTGAGCGGTACAAGCTGCAGCGGTTCGGGCGTGGCGGCTTCGTGTCCACGGCGCTGCGGGCCGGGGCGCCGATCATTCCGTGCTCGATCGTCGGCGCGGAGGAGATCTACCCGATGATCGGCAACGCGAAGACGCTGGCTCGGTTGCTGGGGTTCCCGTACTTTCCGATCACCCCGACGTTTCCCTGGCTGGGGCCGTTGGGGGCGATTCCGCTGCCGACGAAGTGGACGATTCAGTTCGGGGAGCCGATCGCGACGGACGGGTATCCGCCGGAGGCCGCGGAGGATCCGATGCTGATGTTCAACCTGACGGATCAGGTACGGGAGCAGATTCAGCACACGTTGTACAAGCTGCTGGTGCAGCGGAGGTCCGTGTTCTTCTGAGCGATTCGGGGTTTGCGGTACGACGATGGGGGCGCCCCTTGCTGGAAGGGGCGCCCCCATGCGGTTTCCTGGTTCCCTACCTGTTCTCCTCGCCTTCGATGCCCAGGCCCGGTAGCAGGCCCGGAAGCAACGGCGGGAGTGTGACGTTCGGCCCCGAGGACGGGGTCTTGCTCGTCGAGGGGGAACTGCTCGCGCTGTCCTTCGGGGGGTCCAGGAGACCGCCCGTGTTGCCGCCGAGCAGGCCGTCGCCGGTGCTGTTGGAGCTGGACGGCTGGGGGTTGCCGCTGCTGCTGTGGGTGCCCGGGGCGGAGCCGCCGGTGGTGCTGGGGGCCGGGGCGTCGGAGCCGGCGGAGCCCGGGGCGGAGCTGCGGTGCCGGCCGGGGCCGCCCTGGGACGGGGGCTGCGGCAGCAGCGACTGCAGCGGTGCGACATCCCGGTCTATGGCGTCGAAGACCGACGAGACCTCCTGACTGACGTCCCCGAGCTGGGCGGGCAGCCGCTCGCGCAGGGCGCCCCAGGCCTCGCGGTGCGACTCGGAGAAGGTGGAGAGGGTCTGGATGGGCACGAGTGAGCCGTCCCTCTCGTACGCCTCGTGCAGCAGGCGGTGGCCTTCGGCCGCGTCGTGCCGCATGCCGGACAGGGTGCGGCGGACCTCGGTGAGGGACTCGTGGTCGAGGTCGCCGGCGCGGCCGCGCTCCATCAGTCGGCGGGCCTCGCTCAGCCGGGTCGACGCCTGGTCGAGGTAGAGCTGCCCGCGGTCGTCGTCCCCGTCGGCCATGTCGAGTTTGACGTCCTCGATGCCGCGTTTGAGGCCGTAGAGGGAGTCACCGGGCAGGGCGTCGGAACTCGCGGCGGCCACTCCCCCGAAGGAGGCCGCGGCCACTCCGACACTGAGTCCGCCCGCAGCGAGACCCTTGGTGAGCCGTGTCCGCGGTCGCAACTTCCCCAGCGTGGTTGCACGATGGGCGCCCCGCCCGTGTCGTTGCTCCGGCACCGAAGGGCCTGCCGCCTCGCCTGCCGGGGCCGCGCCCTCCCGGAACATGGCCTCCATCGCGGCCACCAGCCGCGCACGCTGGACGACCTTGACCTCCGGGTCGAGCGTCGGCCCGGGCAGTTCGCCGAGACGGGTCGCTAGACCCAACAGGCGGGCCTCATCGGTCCGTTCCGCCGCAGCCGGGGCCGGCCCTTCGGGCTGCTCGGCCGCCGCGCCCCGGTCGTCGGACTGCTCCTCCAGGGCCTGGGCGAAGGCGTTCGCCCGCCGGTGCGCCGATACGTTCGCGATCACTGGCGGCACCTCCTCTCGTCATGACGGTCGACTCCCCAGGGGGTCCTGAGGGTTGCACACGCTGACCGCATCCACACGATCGAGTGATCAAAGAGGGTCAGGGTGTGACCACAGGGAGCCTGTATCCCGCACAACGAGCGGCTCGGCACTTGGGTTACGGACGGCGGATGATCGGATCGCGAACACAACGGGCTTGCACAGATGGTGAGTTGATGGTCGCGCTAAGTGTTCGCCCGTTGGATGGGCGAGGGCGGTCCGGGGGCTCAGCGGGCGTCTTCGGGGAGGAGTCGGGCCAGGGTGCGGACGGCCCGGTACTGGAGGGTCTTGATCGCGCCCTCGTTCTTGCCCATCACGCGGGCGGTCTCGGCGACGGACAGGCCCTGGAGGAAGCGGAGCGTGACGCACTCCTGCTGCTGGGGATTGAGTCGCCGCACGGCTTCGAGGAGGGCCGCGTTGGAGAGCGACTCCAGCACGGAGTCCTCCGGGGAGCGCTCGACCTCGTTGGCGTCGAGCATCTCGCCGGTCGTCACCTCCAGCCGGAAGCGGCTGGACTTGAAGTGGTCGGCGACGAGGTTGCGCGCGATGGTGACGAGCCAGGCGCCGAAGTCGCGACCCTGCCAGGTGAAGGTGCCGATGCGGCGCAGGGCGCGCAGAAAGGTCTCGCTGGTGAGGTCCTCGGCGGTGGCCTTGCCTCCGACGCGGTAGTAGATGTAGCGGTAGACGGTGTCGCTGTACTGGTCGTACAGGCGCCCGAAGGCGTCGGCGTCGCCGGCCTGGGCGCGTTCCACGAGGTCCATCATGCGGGCGCTGTCGCTGTCCGCGGCCGGGCGGCGTGCGGGGGCGGCGCCCGCGCCCGAGCGGCCGCGCCTGCCGACCGCGGCGCTGCCGTCCGCCAGTGCGTAGCACGGGCCGACGGGCGTGGCGGTGGCGAAGGCGGGGGCGGCGTACGCGGTGGGGACGAGGCCGCGCAACAGTTCGTGGACCGTCGCGCGGAGCGTAGCCAGGCCCGAGGCGTCAACCCCGACGTGTGGGTACACGGGACTCCCAGAGGCAGAGCTTCCATCACATGCAGTACGGGACCGTTCACCCGTCGTAGCGACGGAGGGGTACCGGATTGCGTCTGAGGAGAATAACGCTTAGTACAGGCAGCGCTACACCCAGTTGCTCAAATCATCGATTACGTCGCTTCTGTAACCGATTGACGCCTGCTCAAGTGCCGCATAGTGACCGTTTGTTGATCGGTTGAGTTCGGCTTCCGTCTGAGTGCGGGGCGTGTTGTGGCCGGGTGCGGGGTGGGAGGAGTGCTGGGCCGGGGGCGGGGTAGAAACGCCCGAATGCACCCGTCCGCCACAAGTCACCGCTGACCACGGCACTTTGCTGGCCCCGCCGCCCGTACCCGTCCCCTCCCGGGGGCTGCCGACCCCCGGCCCCCCACCGAGGAGGGGCCGAGGCGGGCGCGGAAGACGGGCGCGGGAACGCTCCGTGCACGGTGCGTACAGGGAGCGGAGGCCGGGGAGGGTGTGAGCGACGGGCGGGAGCTGGGGCTCGGACAGCAGCCGTGGGTGGCGTTACGGCGTTGCTGACGTCCGCGCCCCAGGCGCGCGGCGACCGGTCCGCATCCAGGCGTGCGCAGGCGGGCCGCCGCTGCCGCGGCGCGGTTGCCGGGAGTCGCTCAGGCCGACAGCTTCGTGCAGGCCCGAGGGAGGGGGCCACCGGTACGGCCGCCCTGCGGGGGGTCCGGTGCGGCCCCGGCCGGAGGTCACCCCTGGCCGAAGAAGCCGGTGTCGGCGGGGCCGGCGGTGCAGGGGCCGGTGTCGGCGGCGCCGGGGTGAAGAAGCCAGCGGCGCCGGGGTGAAGAAGCCGGTGTCAGCGGCGCCGGCGGTGCAGGGCGATCGCCGCTGCCGTGCCCCCGGCCACCGCGCCCACCCCGGCCGCTGCCGGCAGGCCGACCTTCGCGGCCTTGCGGGCCGTGCGGTAGTCGCGCAGGCGCCAGTCGCAGGCGCGGGCGTGTTTGCGGAGCTTGGCGTCCGGGTTGATCGCGTAGGGGTGGCCCACCAGCGACAGCATCGGGATGTCGTTGTGCGAGTCGCTGTACGCCGCGCAGCGCGAGAGGTCGAGCCCCTCCGCCACCGCCAGCGCGCGGACCGCCTCCGCCTTCGCCGGACCGTGGAGGGGCTCGCCCACCAGGCGGCCGGTGTAGACGCCGTCGACCGACTCCGCCACCGTGCCCAGGGCTCCGGTGAGGCCCAGCCTGCGTGCGATCACCGTGGCGATCTCCACCGGTGCGGCCGTCACCAGCCACACCTTCTGGCCCGCGTCCAGGTGCGCCTGCGCCAGCGCCCGCGTACCCGGCCAGATCCGCTCGGCCATGTACTCGTCGTAGATCTCCTCGCCGATCGACATCAGCTCGGAGACCCGGTGGCCCTTCACGATCGACAGCGCCGAGTCCCGCGCGTCCTGCATGTGCTCGGGATCCTCCACCCCGGCCAGCCGGAACCACGCCTGCTGCCAGGCGAACTTCGCAAGATCGCGGGTCTCGAAGAACTTCCGCTTGTACAGGCCCCGGCCGAAGTGGAACAGTGCGGCGCCCTGCATCACCGTGTTGTCCAGGTCGAAGAACGCCGCCGCCTTGTCGTCGCCGTGCACCGGGAACTGCTGTTCCTGGTCGGAGACGTCCTGCGAGGTCTTGCGCGCTGCCTCCGCCGAGGCCTCGCCTGCCAACACGCTCCGCGCCGTGGCGGAGCGCCTACGGGGAGTGAGCCATCCGAGAGCGGCCATGACGCGAGCATAGCCACTCTGTTCGGTGGTTCCGGACTCGAGAGGTTTGGAGGCTGTGAACTCTCCACGACCGAGTCGTTAAAGGTCTCCCTAGGAGTCATCCCCTCGGCGTGGCACGGGCGGTGGCCGTGGGCCCGGCCGGGTGGTGAGCGCAGGCTGCCGCCGCCGTCCCCCGGAGTGAGAATGACCGACATGAGTCCCATCTTTCGGCGTAAGAACAGCGGCCAGAACCCCGACGAGCGGCTCGTCACCCTCATCCGCAAGCCCGGATGTCATCTCTGCGACGACGCGCAGGTCGTCATCGAGAAGGTGTGCGGCGAGCTCGGCGTGCCCTGGGAGCAGAAGGACATCACCCAGGACCAGCGGCTCCACGACGAGTACTGGGAGCAGATCCCCGTCGTCCTCGTCGACGGCGCCCAGCACACCTTCTGGCGTGTCGACGAGCAGCGGCTGCGCAGGGCGCTGACCGAGTAGTCCAAAGAGGTCCGCAAAGTCGCCTAGGATCGAGGGCGACCGGTCGTGGGGGCGGGGATCGTTGAGGAGAGTGTGCGGTGAGGCCCCCAGGAGTACCGCGCGTGACCCCGGTCACGTTGACCGGGCAAATCGGACACCATCTTTGTGCACGCGTTCACAAAGACATAGCCTGCATTCGACGGGGCGGTCCGGGGACGTGTGACCGCCCGCAGCCCCGCTCTACCCGCAGGAGCACCGTGGCAACTGGCCGAACTCACCGACCGGCGACCCGTAGCCGAGGGATTCCCGAGGCCACCGTCGCCAGGCTTCCGCTGTACCTCCGAGCCCTGACCGCGCTGTCGGAGCGCTCGGTACCCACGGTCTCCTCCGAGGAGCTGGCCGCCGCCGCGGGCGTGAACTCCGCGAAGCTGCGCAAGGACTTCTCCTACCTCGGCTCCTACGGCACCCGGGGCGTGGGCTACGACGTCGAGTATCTCGTCTACCAGATCTCCCGCGAACTGGGCCTGACCCAGGACTGGCCGGTTGTGATCGTCGGTATCGGTAACCTCGGCGCGGCGCTGGCCAACTACGGCGGGTTCGCCTCCCGCGGCTTCCGGGTCGCGGCCCTCATCGACGCCGACCCGGCCCTCACCGGCAAGGCGGTCGCCGGGATCCCGGTCCAGCACACGGACGATCTGGAAAAGATCATCAAGGACAACGGCGTCTCGATCGGCGTGATCGCGACCCCCGCGGGCGCCGCCCAGCAGGTCTGCGACCGGCTCGTGGGCGCGGGTGTGACCTCCATCCTGAACTTCGCGCCGACCGTGCTGACCGTTCCGGACGGTGTCGACGTCCGCAAGGTCGACCTTTCCATCGAGCTGCAGATCCTCGCCTTCCACGAGCAGCGCAAGGCCGGCGAGGAGGCCATCGCCGATGCGCTGCCCGACGGCCTGCCGGCCGCTGCCGCCACGACCACGGAGTCCGCCGACAAGGGACCCGACGGGGATGTCCCCGCCGTGATGCCGGCATGAGTCTCCTCGTCGTCGGGCTGAGCCACCGCAGCGCACCGGTCAGCGTCCTCGAGCGGGTCGCGCTGACCGCGGACGCCCAGGTCAAGCTGGTCCATGACACGGTCGCCGCCGAGCCGGCCACCGAGGCCGCGGTGCTCGCGACCTGCAACCGCATCGAGCTGTACGCGGACGTCGACAAGTTCCACGCCGGTGTCGCCGAACTGTCCACCCTGCTCGCCCAGCACAGCGGGGTCGGCCTCGACGAGCTGACCCCCTACCTCTACGTCCACTACGAGGACCGGGCCGTCCACCACCTGTTCTCGGTGGCCTGCGGGCTGGACTCCATGGTCGTCGGCGAGGGGCAGATCCTCGGGCAGATCAAGGACTCCCTGGCCACCGCGCAGGAGCAGCACACCGCCGGACGCCTGCTGAACGACCTGTTCCAGCAGTCCCTCAGGGTCGGCAAGCGCGCACACTCCGAGACGGGCATCGACCGTGCCGGGCAGTCCCTGGTCACCTTCGGCCTGGAGCAGCTGTCGGCCGGTGCGCCGGTGGAGACGTGGGCCAAGGGCAAGCGTGCCCTGGTGATCGGCGCCGGCTCGATGTCGTCGCTGGCCGCCGCGACGCTCGCGCGCGCCGGCGTCGCCGAGGTCGTGATCGCCAACCGCACCCTGCAGCGCGCCGAGCGCCTGGCGCAGATCCTCACCGAAGGGGACGACACGGACGTACTGGCGCGTGCGGTGCCGATGGAGACGGTTCCGGACGCGCTGACACGTGCCGACGTCGTGGTGTCCTGTACGGGCGCGACCGGTCTCGTCCTCACCGCCCAGTCGGTCGCCGCGGCCCTCGATGGCCGGGTGGAAGGGCCGGTCGCCCCGGACGCCGGAGCCGCGCCTGCCGCGCGCATCACCGGCCCGGCGCCGATACGCGGAGACCTGCCGCCCACCAGCCTCGGCACCGAGGAGGGCCGCCCGCTCGACCTCTCGGCCGTGCAGGGCACCGCCCACTTCTCGGTGCTCGGCGAGGCCGCCGTCGCCGGTATGCCGGCCGCCGAGCTGGAGCAGCACGCCGCCTGGGTGGACAAGGGCGCCGGGGAGCCGCGCAGCGGTCGTAGGGCCGTCGCCGCGGACCCGGAGACCGAGGCCGAGCTGATCAGCGCGCTCGCCGCGACCGTCGCCACGATCGGCCGGATCCCGGAGCGCCGCCGTCCGGAGCCCGTCTTCGAGGTTCCTCGCCCCGCGCCCGTGCTGTCGCTGCTGGACCTCGCGATGCCCCGCGACATCGACGCGGCCGTGCACCGGCTGCTCGGGGTGCGGCTCGTCGACATCGAGTCGCTCGCCGAGGCCTCCGCCGACGCGCCGATGGCCGCCGACGTCGACCAGGTCCGGCGTATCGTCTCCGACGAGGTCGCCGCGTTCGGCGCCGCCCAGCGCGCCGCGCACATCACGCCCACCGTGGTCGCGCTGCGCTCGATGGCCGCCGACGTGGTGGCCGGCGAGATCGCCCGCCTGGAGGGGCGGCTGCCCGGCCTCGACGACAAGCACCGCGCCGAGATCGCGCAGACCGTGCGGCGCGTCGTGGACAAGCTGCTGCACGCGCCGACCGTACGGGTCAAGCAACTCGCGGCCGAGCCCGGCGGCGCCGGCTACGCGGACGCGCTGCGCACCCTGTTCGACCTGGACCCCGAGACGGTCGCCTCCGTCTCCCGGGCCGACGACACCAAGAGCACCGAGAACACCGAGAACGCCAAGAACCGAGGGCGAGCATGAGTGAGCAGTCACCACTGAGGCTCGGGACCAGGCGCAGCAAGCTGGCCATGGCCCAGTCCGGGCAGGTCGCCGACGCCGTGCGCCGGGTGACCGGACGGCCCGTGGAGCTCGTGGAGATCACGACGTACGGGGACACCTCCCGCGAGCACCTCGCGCAGATCGGCGGCACCGGTGTCTTCGTGACGGCCCTGCGCGACGCGCTGCTGCGCGGCGAGGTCGACTTCGCGGTGCACTCGCTGAAGGACCTGCCGACCGCGCAGCCCGAGGAGCTGGTGCTGGCCGCCGTGCCGGTACGCGAGGACCCGCGGGACGTGATCGTCGCGCGCGACGCCCTGAAGTTCACCGACCTGCCCAGCGGGGCGCGCGTCGGCACCGGTTCGCCGCGCCGCATGGCGCAGCTGAACGCGTACGCGCGCGGCCACGGCCTCGACATCGAGACCGTCCCGATCCGCGGCAACATCGACACCCGAGTCGGATACGTCCGCAGCGGAGAGCTGGACGCCGTGGTCCTCGCCGCGGCCGGGCTCAACCGCATCGGGCGGATCGACGAGGTGACCGACTTTTTGTCGGTCGACACGGTTCTGCCCGCCCCTGGCCAGGGGGCACTGGCGATCGAGTGCAGGGTGGGGAACACCGCCCAGGATGCTGCACTGATCGCGGCGCTCGCCGAGCTCGACGACCCGTTCACCCGGGCCGCCGTGACCGCCGAGCGGTCCCTGCTCGCCGCCCTGGAGGCCGGTTGCAGCGCCCCCGTGGGCGCGCTGGCCGACCTTCCCCCACTCTCGGCTCCGCTCGAGCGGGGGGACCCCCATGCCGACGGGCACGTTGTCAAGGAAATGCGCCTGCGCGGAGTCGTCGGAACGCCCGACGGCCGCACGCTGGTGCAGCTGTCCACCACCGGTCCCGTGCCCGAGACGCACGACCAGGCAATGGCGCTCGGTCGCGAACTCGCCGCCGAGATGCTCACCAAGGGCGCGGCCGGTCTGATGGGGGAGCGAGCACATTGAGCCCCACCACCCTTCCCGCCGGCCTTGAACACGGGCACGTCACCTTCCTCGGTGCCGGACCCGGAGATCCGGGGCTTCTCACACTGCGCGCCGTCGAGGCGCTGGCCAACGCGGACGTCCTCGTCGGCGAGCACGAGGTGCTCGACGTCGTGCGCACGCATGCCAGAGCGGGCGTCGCCGAGCTCAACACGGACACGGACCCCTCGACGGGGCCGTATCCGGGCACGGGCACGCCTCAGCTGACGGTTGTTGACGGCGAGTCAACAGCCGCTGGTGTCCCTGCGTTGCGGGATGCCGCACATCTTGTCATGGAGGCTGCGCGGGGCGGCAAGCGGGTCGTCCGTGCGGTGTCCGGCGACCCCGGCCTGGACGCGTACGCGGCCGGCGAGATGCTGGCGTGCGCCGCCGAGGGCGTGCCGTTCGAGGTCGTCCCCGGCGTCGCTACCGCCGTGGGCGTGCCCGCGTACGCGGGGGTGCCGCTGCGGGACGCGCAGGGCGCGGACGTCCGGTTCGTGGACGCCCGGACCGCCTCCGACCGCTGCTGGACGGAGGTCGGCGCGTCCGACGGCACGGTCGTGGTGTCCACGACGCTGGACTCCGTGGCGGCCGCGGCCGGGGAGCTGGTGGCCGCGGGCCGCAAGCCGGACACCCCGATGACGGTGACGGTCGCCGGTACGACGACGCGGCAGCGCACCTGGGCCGCCACCCTCGGCTCCATCGCGCAGACGCTGAAGCAGGCGAAGGCCCTGCCGTCCCCCGAGGGCGGGCGTGCGGTGATAGCCGTGGTCGGTGAGCGTTCCGCCGCCGCCCAGCGCGACCAGCTGTCGTGGTTCGAGAACAAGCCGCTGTTCGGCTGGAGGGTCCTCGTGCCGCGTACGAAGGAGCAGGCGGTGTCGCTCTCCGACCAGCTGAGGTCCTACGGGGCCGTGCCGCACGAGGTCCCGACGATCGCCGTCGAGCCGCCGCGCACGCCCCAGCAGATGGAGCGGGCGGTCAAGGGCCTGGTGACGGGCCGCTACGAGTGGATCGCGTTCACGTCGGTCAACGCGGTGCGGGCGGTCCGGGAGAAGTTCGAGGAGTACGGCCTCGACGCGCGCGCCTTCGCGGGCATCAAGGTCGCGGCGGTCGGCGAGCAGACGGCGAAGGCGCTGGTGGCCTTCGGCGTGAAGCCGGACCTGGTGCCGAGCGGCGAGCAGTCGGCGGCCGGCCTGCTGGAGGACTGGCCCCCGTACGACCCGGTCTTCGACCCGATCGACCGCGTGTTCCTGCCGCGCGCCGACATCGCCACGGAGACGCTGGTGGCGGGCCTGATCGAACTCGGCTGGGAGGTCGACGACGTGACGGCCTACCGGACGGTCCGCGCCTCGCCTCCGCCGGCCGACACGCGTGAGGCTATCAAGGGTGGCGGCTTCGACGCGGTCCTGTTCACGTCGTCCTCCACGGTCCGGAACCTGGTCGGCATCGCGGGCAAGCCGCACAACGTGACGGTGATCGCCTGCATCGGCCCGGCGACCGCGAAGACGGCGGAGGAGCACGGCCTGCGCGTGGACGTCATGGCCCCGGAGCCGTCGGTCCACAAGCTGGCGGAGGCGCTGGCGGACTTCGGCCTCAAGCGCCGGGCCGCCGCGCTGGCGGCCGGGGATCCGGTGACGCGTCCGAGCGAGCGGAGGCCGGGGGCGCGGAGGCGTCGGTCGACGACCTGACCTGAGGGCCGCCTGGGGCGACTGCCCACAGGCGGCCCTTGGGGAGTCCTGGTCAGCTGGCGTCCGGGACGTACGTCAGGTGGAGCACGCCGGTCCGGAACGTCTCTGACCTGGTCAGCTTCAGCGAGTGCGTCGCGGTGCCCTCGAACAGCCGCTTGCCCTGGCCGACGACGATCGGATGGACCAGCAGGTTCAGTTCGTCGAGCAGGCCCTCGGCCAGCAGCCACCGCACGGTCGTCGCGGAGCCGGACATCTGGATGTCGCCGTCGGTCCGCTCCTTGAGCTCACGCACCTGGGCCGCGACGTCGCCCGAGATGACGGTGGTGTTGGTCCAGTCGGCCTTCTCCAGGGTGTTCGCCAGCACATATTTGTCGGCGCTGTTGATGAACGTGGCGAAGTCCTGGTCGGCCTCCGTCGTCGACCAGTACGCGGACCACTCCTCGTACAGCCTGCGGCCCATCAGGAACGCGGCCGCGCTCTGCATGCCCGCCTGGATCGCGGCGCCCATCTCGTCGTTGAAGTACGGGAAGTGCCACTTGTCCGGCGACTCGACCACGCCGTCCAGCGAGATGAAGAAGTTCGAGACGATCTTTCCCATGGCCCTGCTCCTCGGTCGTCGGGGTTACGGGTGGTAGACGCCGTACGGGCCGGAAAGTCATCGCTGCCGCACGTCTCTGCCTCACAATGGCCGGATGGGGTGGAGAGACAACGCGCGTAAGAGGCGAGAAGAGGACGAAGAGAGTCGTGGCAGGGCGCTCGAGATCGAAGCGAGCACGCTCGGCCATGCGTCACGGCCCTTTGCACAGGGCGGGGTGATCTGGGGGGCGGCCAGGTCCACGATGGAGGACGCCTACGAGGAGCTTCTGCTCAGGGCGGTCGAGCTCGGTTACGACGCGGTGCTGGGGGTCGGCTTCACCTCCCCCGCGCATGCCCCGAGCAGGAGCAGCCTGAGCGGGCACAGCTCGGTGAACATCATCGCCTACGGCACCGGCGTGCAGTGGGCGAGCGACGACGACCGACCGGCCGACGGGGCCTGGAACAGCCCCGTCGCCAGGGCCGACGCAGCGTCGGCAAAAGGACCTCCCGGCCGGGCGTAGCGTAGAAGGCATGACGAAGTACGGATCCTTCCCCGGTACCCGTCCCCGGCGGATGCGCACCACGCCCGCCATGCGCCGTATGGTCGCCGAGACCCGGCTGCACCCCGCCGACTTCATCCTCCCGGCCTTCGTGCGTGAGGGAGTCAGCGAGCCCGTGCCGATCGCGTCCATGCCCGGTGTCGTGCAGCACACCCGGGACAGCCTGAAGAAGGCGGCGCTGGAGGCCGTGGAGGCCGGGGTCTCCGGGATCATGCTCTTCGGTGTGCCCGAGGAGTCGAAGAAGGACGCCGTCGGGACCTCGGGCACCGACCCGGAAGGGATTCTTCAGGTCGCCGTCCGGGACGTGCGCGCCGAGGTCGGCGACGACCTCCTCGTCATGTCGGACCTGTGCCTGGACGAGACCACCGATCACGGGCACTGCGGTGTGCTGGACGCCAGGGGCCGGGTCGACAACGACGCCACCCTCGAGCGGTACGCCGAGATGGCGCAGGTCCAGGCCGACGCCGGTGCTCATGTCGTCGGGCCCAGCGGGATGATGGACGGGCAGATCGGCGTCATCCGCGACGCGCTCGACCAGATCGGGCGCGAGGACGTCGCGATCCTCGCCTACACCGCCAAGTACTCCTCCGCCTTCTACGGGCCGTTCCGCGAGGCCGTCGCCTCCTCGCTGAAGGGCGACCGCAAGACCTACCAGCAGGACCCCGCCAACTGGCGCGAGTCCCTGCGTGAACTCGCCCTCGATCTCGAGGAGGGCGCCGACATGGTGATGGTCAAGCCGGCCGGGCCCTACCTCGACATCCTGGCGAGGGTCGCGGACGCGGTCGACGTGCCCGTGGCCGCGTACCAGATCTCCGGCGAGTACGCCATGATCGAGGCCGCCGCCGAGAAGGGCTGGGTCGACCGCGACCGGGCCATCCTGGAGACCCTGACCGGCATCAAGCGCGCCGGTGCGCGGAACATCCTCACCTACTGGGCCACCGAGGTGGCCCGCAAGCTCCGCGCTGACGCCTAGTACGTCGGCCAGTACGTCGGCTAGTACGTCAGCGCCGCCTTCCGGTTCGGCAGCCAGCACGTGATCCGCAGCGTGTCGTCGACGTACACGCCCTTGGGCGGGAGCGCCGGGTTGGCGGCCGGGCCGGTGGGGAGCGTGATCGTGAGAGACGTGACGGTGCGGCCGTGACCGCCGGTGCCGTCCGCCGCCGACAGCAGCACGCCCGCGTAGGCGGACCCCCCGGGGGAGAGGGTGATCCGGGACCCCCGGGGCTTCGGCTCCCGGGCCGGCGGCGCGAGGGCGCCGGAATCGCCGAAGCGGGCCTTCGGGTAGCCGTTGAGGGAGCAGTTGACGGCGCCCGTGTTCGTCACCGTCAGCAGCAGGTGGTTCACCGGCTCGCTCACCCGCGTCACCGTCGCCCGCATGTGCCTGCCCGAGCAGGGGACCGCCCTGCCCGGGCGCCCGGTGTCCCGGACGGAAGAGCCGGGCAGCGAGGAGGGGCCCTCGTCCCGTACGCCCTCGCCGTTCTCGCACGCCGGCAACGCGAGCGCGGCGAGCGCGACCGTGACGGCGGCGAGCAGCCGGGGGCGGACGGCACGGGTGGGACGGGCGGTACGAGCAAAGGACATGGTCGGGGCCCTTCGGACGTGCGAGTTGGGGGGTGACAGCTCCACTCGACCGGTCGGCGGGAGCGGAGGCCTCGGCGGCTCAGCTTGACCGGTGGTTCGCCCGCCCCGCCACAGTCGCCGCCGAATTCGGGACGCCGAGCCGGTGGAACACTTCCCGACCTGCGCAAACGCCGTCCCTTGGGAGGGAAATCCGGGACGGCTGGCCTCGGCCGGAAGCGGACCGGGCACTTCCAACTGGCCTTGGGAGTTACGTTGTTGACCTTCACATCGGTCGCTTGACGAACAACCGGGGGAACGGCCGATCGACCGATCGACCGATGGAACGACCGACTCCTTACGCCGACGACCAGGGAGACGCCATGTCCGACGATGCCCTCAGCCAGGACCCGGCCGAGCTGCGCAAGCGGATCGACACCACCAAGGCCCATCCGGCCCGCGTCTACGACGTCTTCCTCGGCGGCAAGGACAACTACCCGGTGGACCGCGCGGCCGCCGCCGCGGCGCTCGCCGCCAACCCGCGCGGCTACCTCGACGTCCGGCACAACCGCGACTTCCTGCGCCGCGCCGTGAACCGGCTGGCGAAGGAGGACGGCATCCGGCAGTTCCTCGACATCGGCACCGGCCTGCCGACCGCCGACAACGTCCACCAGATCGCCCAGCGCATCAACCCCGACTCCCGGGTCGTCTACGTCGACAACGACCCGGTCGTCCTGGCGCACGCCCGCGCCCTGCTCACCAGCGGCCTCCAGGGCCGCACCGACTACATAGACGCCGACCTCAAGAGCCCCGGCCGGATCCTCGAACAGGCCGCGAAGACCCTCGACCTCGACCAGCCGGTCGCCCTCGTGCTCGTGGCGATCCTGCACTTCGTCGAGGACGAGGAGGCGTACCCGATCGTGCGCGAGCTGATGGACGAGCTGCCCTCCGGGAGCCGGCTGGTGCTCAGCCACCTCACCGAGGATCTCAACCCGGAGAACATCCGCGCCGTCCAGCGCACCTACACCGAGCGCGGCTTCACCTTCGTGCTGCGCTCCAGGGACGAGGTCGCCCGGTTCTTCACCGACACCCCGGGTCTCACGCTGGACGAGCCGGGCGTCGTCCCGGTCCACCACTGGCACCAGGACGGCGCGGCACCCGTCCCCGAGGCCGTCGACCCCGCCCACCTCGCCACCCTCGACGACATCGAGAAGGTCCGCTACCGCGACATCAACGACGTCACCGACGCCGACATCAACGTGTACGCGGCCACCGGCCGAAAGGCCTGACGCCGGGAGCGTTCCCCGGTGTCAGCCGTCCGTGCCGAACCACAGCTCGGCGAGTGCGTCGAAACGTGGTTCGGCCGGACGCGGCAGCTCGTGGAGGTGGAAGGGCAGATCGCTGAAGACGTGCAGCAGCGTGCACGCCATCAGCTGGTCCGGGTCGTACGGGGCGCGTCCGTAGGCCTCGTAGAAACGGCGGAGCTGGCGCGGGTCGGCACGGGTGATGAACAGGCCGACGCTGACGAAGTCGTACGCCGGGTCACCGATCATCGCCGGCTCGAAGTCGAACATACCGGTCAGCACGCGCCCGCCGCGCATGTCGATGGTCAGGTGTTCGCTCATGAACTCGGTGTGCAGCAGCACGCGTTCGGTGGACACGGGCAGCGGCACGGAGTCCAGGAAGTCGGGGATCCGGCTCAGCCAGGGCTCGGTCACCCCGGAGTGTCGGTGCCACTCGACCGCCCCGGCGCGCTGGCTGCGCAGGAACGCCGTCCAGTCCGGCGGCCCGACGATGTCCGTCAGAGGGTTCCAGAACATCGCGTGCAGCGAGGCCAGCGCCTCGGCCGACTCCGTGACGATACGGTCCTGTTCCGCGGCGGTGAGCCGGTGCCAGACGTCGTTGAGGGTCCAGCCGGGCAGCCGGGACATCAGCACCCACCGCCAGCCGTTCACGAACTCCTCGGTGCCGATCAACCGCGGTGTCGGGAGCTTGAGTTGGCCCCACAGGTGGTGCAACACCCGTGCCTCACGCACGGCCTCCCGCGCCTCGAACCGCGGATACAGCTTCAGCACCAGGTCGCCCCCGACGGCGTACACGGGCAGGGTCCCGTCCGGGAAGCGGCGCACCGCCAGCCCCACGAGGCCCATCTGGTCGAGCAGATGAAGCACGGCCGGGCGTAACACCCCCTCGTCCGAGACCATGGCTTTCAACTCGTCGTTCGTGTCGACGCTCGGCAGCATGCGCCGCATGCTAGGGCCCGCGGACCGCCGTCCGCATGGCGAAACGAGACTGTTGTAAGGGACAGCGATTTCCCTAAGGTGCATGAACGAGGTGTTTTCGAGTGGTGTTCCCTATGACGTATTACGTCTGATGAACACCTGTACATTTGAGGAGCCGCCCTCCGTGACCTCCAGCGACAGCACGCCCAGCGGTCCGCCACAGCCCGCGTTCGCCGCCCGGGTCGCCTCGGTCGGCGGTTCCCCCGTTCGGGACATCCTCGCCGTCACCGCGCGTCCCGAAGTCGTCAACTTCGCGGGCGGCCTGCCCGCCCCCGGGCTCTTCGACAGCGAGGGCGTCGCCGCCGCGTTCCAGGCCGTGCTGACGGAGGTCCCGCAGCGGGCGTTGCAGTACTCGACGACCGAGGGCGAACCGGCGCTGCGCGCCGCGCTCGCCGACCGCACCACCGCGCGCGGTCTCGCCACCGGCCCCGACGACCTGCTCGTCACCACCGGCTCCCAGCAGGCACTCTCCCTGCTCGCCACCGCCCTGCTGGAGCCCGGTGACACGGTTCTCGTGGAGAACCCCTGCTACCTCGCCGCCCTCCAGGCCTTCGGCTTCGCGGGCGCCAGGGTCGTCGCCGTCCCCTGCGACGAGGACGGTATCGACCCCGACGCGCTGGAGGAGCTGGTGGTGCGGGAACGCCCCAAGCTGCTCTACACCGTCCCCACCTTCCAGAACCCCACCGGCCGCACCCTGCCCGCCGACCGCCGCGCCGCGATCGCCGGCGGCGCCGCCCGGCACGGCCTGTGGGTCGTCGAGGACGACCCGTACGGGGAGCTCCGCTTCGAGGGCGAGCGCGTCCCGTGGATCGCCTCGTACGAGGACGCCCACGACCGCGCGGCGCTCCTCGGGTCGTTCTCCAAGGTGATGGCCCCCGGCCTGCGCCTCGGCTGGCTGCGGGCGCCGGCGGCGCTGCGGCGGGCCTGCGCGATCGCCAAGCAGGCGGCCGACCTGCACACGCCGTCCGTCAACCAGCTCGCCGCCGCACGGTACCTGGCGGACCGCGACCTCGACGCGCACGTCGCCCGGGTCGCCGCGGCGTACCGCGAACGCCGCGACGCGATGCTCGCCGGCCTCGCGGAGGCCCTGCCCGAGGGCTCCGTCTGGAACCGCCCCCAGGGCGGCATGTTCCTCTGGGCGCGACTCCCCGAGAGGTACGACACCACGGCGCTGCTGTCGCGGGTGGTGGAGCAGGACGTGGCGTACGTCCCGGGTGCGCCGTTCTACGCCGACGTGCCGGACCGGTCGACCCTGCGGCTGTGCTTCGTCACGCACACGCCGGGGGAGATCGAGGAGGGGTTGCGCAGGCTCGGGAAGGGGCTCAGCTGAGGGTCGCCTAGCGGGCCGCGTAGGTGGCGAAGGCGACCCAGGTGGCAGGGGTTACCCGGAGGGTGGGGCCGGTGGGGTTCTTGGAGTCGCGGATGTGGACCGCCGCGTTGTCGTTGGACTGGGGGGTGGGGAAGGCGACTTCGAGGCATTCGCCGCCCTCATCGCCGCTGTAGGTCGACTTGAACCACTCGAGTGCGGTGCTCATTGCTCTCCTAGCAGTCGGTCCAGCAGTCCCTTCGACTCCTGGGGAGTCAGGGCCTGTGCCCGCAGCATCGCATATTTGCGCGACAGGATGGACACCTCGTCCGGGTCAGAGACCCACTGGCTGCCTCGCTGGCCCTCGATATAGGCCAGGTGCTGGTGGTCCGGGGTTTCCAGCAGTACGAATGGGCCGTTGAGCCCGGCATGGGACGGGCTGGCCAGCGGCAGGAACTGCACGGAAAGACCCGGCAGTTCGGCGTACTCTCGCAGGTGGCGCAGTTGCTCGTTGCGCACCTTGGGGCCGCCGATCTCCAGGTGCAGCACTGGCTCCCAGATGACGAAGCTGACCGTAGGCGGGACCTTGCGGTGCAGGATGTCCTGGCGGCCGACGCGGGCGGCGGTCCTGGTCTCGATCTCGTCCGCGTCGTACGCCGGAACGCGTTCGCGTAGTACGGAGCGCGCGTACGACTCGGTCTGGAGGAGGCCAGGCAGAACCTGGTTGGCGTACGAGGAAAGGACGATGGCCTCCTGCTCGTGCTGCATGTACAGCTCGGCCCACATCGGGAACTGGTCGATCTCCGGGAGGTTGGCCACCCCTGCGGTCAATAACCCCTTCGTGTCCAGGAGCTGGTCCAGCACCTCGGCCAGGTCCGGCTTCAGCGGCCGTCGCCCCTGCTCGATCGACGCGATGGTCTCCTCGTCGACCATCAGCTCTCGGGCCAGGGACCCTTGGGTGTAGCCCGCCGCGCGGCGGGCCGTGCCGAGCTGGACGCCCAGCATCTTCATGGCCGAGACGTTCTTCTTCCGTGGAGGCTTCCTGGAGGTCATGCTGGTCCAACTCCCCGTGCGTGCCCGTTCGCGACCCCGAAGGAACCCGTACAAAAAAACCGTACGGGTTCACCGAGTGATCCACGGTAGTGACTCTCCGCAACACTCGTCCCGTGAACGAGATGATCCAACTCCCGCCCCTGCGCGAGAGGTTCTTCCGGCGGGAGCGCCGGTCCGTCCCGGCCGCACGGCAGTTCGCGTACGAGGTCCTGGCCGACTGGGGGCTCGCGAAGGCGGAGCGCGGCGACGACGTGCTGTTGTGTGTCAGCGAGTTGGCGACGAACGCGCTGGTGCACGGCGTACCGCCGGGCCGTTGCTTCCGGGTGTTCCTGCGGTACGACGGCGTGGTGCTGCGGGTGGAGGTGCACGACAGCGGTCCCGGTGAGCCGCGCATTCCGCTGGAGGCGGACGAGGGCGGCCGGGGCCTGCTCCTGGTGGCGGCGCTCTCGGACAAGTGGGGGGTGGGGGAGCGGGACCCCGGCAAGGTGGTGTGGTGCGAGTTCGTATGGCCTCGTGAAGTTCGGCTCGATGTCAGCGACGCACGCGAAGGTCACGTCCACGGCCATGTGTGGAGCGACTGCCGGCAGGCCGTTGAATCCGCAGGTGCGACACATTTCCCAGATGTGTCGCAGTTCAGCCGGCACACCACCTCCTCATCCGGAGGGTCGGCTCGCCGGGGTCGGTGGCGGGGCCGTGACGCGGCCCTCGACGCACGCCGGTTGCCCGCCCGCCGTCGGCCGGTAGCACGCCCGGACGGCGGTGCCGGGGCGGGTGGCGGCCATGGGGGTGTAGACGTAGTCCTTCGCCTCGTCGGCGTCCTTGACCCGGGCGGAGTGACTACGGCCGTCCGCGGTCACCTCGATCCGGTCGCCGACATGGGCGCCCCACACCCGGGCCCAACTCGCGCCGCACTCCGTGCTGTAGCGAAGTTCCATACCGACGCCGGCGGCGGTGTGGCGCGACGCCAGGGTGGCCGGGTGGGGGCCGCAGTGCAGGGCCATCGGGTCCCCGCCCTCGCAGGTGGCGCCCCCGCAGAGCGGGGCGAGGGCGGGTTGGGGCGGGGACGGAAACGGCCGTGGGATGCCGCCCGGGTGCGGCAGGAGGAAGAGGGCCAGGGCGACGGCCCCGGTGGCGAGGGCGCATACGGCGGTGACCAGCGCGGCGGCCGCGCCCTTCCGGACGGCGTGTCCGGTTTCCTCGGCCGGGGCAGGGGCGGTGCCGGTGGCCTTCGCCGTGTCCGTGGCGTTCGCCGCGTCCTTCGCCGCGTCCGCATCCGTGGCTCCCGCCGTGTCCCCGTCCGTGGAGGGGGAAGGGGATGAAGCAGCCGGAGGCGGGGGTGACTGCTGTACCGGGGCCGTGGGCGGCGGCTCCTCCGCCCGTGCGCGTCCGCTCGCCTCCGACTCCGCCAGTTCCCACAGGGCCAGACAGCGACCGGCGGGTTCGTGGGCGAGGCGGCACAGATCCAGCACGGCCTGGCGCGGCGGCAGGGTCTTGCCGTTGAGATAGCGCTCCCAGGACGACTTGCTGTACGGGGTGCGTTCCTCCAGGCGGGCCAGGCTCAGACCGGTGCGTGCCTTCAGCGCGCGCAGTTCGGCCGCCAGCCGCGCCCGCTCCGCGGACGTCGTCCCCTGCGTCCCCGTCGGCCGGGTCATTTGCGGAGCGCCCCCCAGGTGTGCGGTCCGACGATGCCGTCCGGGGGCAGTCCGGCCCGCTTCTGCAGGTCCTTGACCGCGCGCTCGGTCAGCGGTCCGTAGACGCCGTCGATGCCGCCCGGGGAGAAGCCCGCCCGGCGCAGCAGACACTGCGCCTCGGCCACGTCCGGCCCCGCCACGCCCTGGGCGAGGATCGCGTCCTGCGTACGGCTGTTGCCCGCGTACCAGTGGCCGTCCGTCCGCTGGATGCGGCAGGTGTACGACGGCGCCGACCCCGACGTCGGAAAGGTTCCGGCGGTCGAGGCGGGGCGGGTCGCAGCCGCCTTGTCGTCGGTGCCGTGGTCCGTGAGGCGGACGGCCAGGAGAACCGCCGAGACGACGGCCAGCACCAGGGCCACGGCTCCGGCCGCCACCGCGAGGCGCAACGAACGTCCGTGCGGCCGCGCCGCCCTGCCGTCCGCCGCGACCGGGGTCTCGTCGTGGGCCGAGGACGGCCCGGCCTCGGCCGACGAAGGCTCCTCCCCGTCCGCCTCCGCCACCTGCGTGCCCCGGCGCCGCTTCTCCCAGCCCTCCGCGGCCAGTTCGTGCAGCACCAGCAGCCGTGTCGGATCCTCACCGCCGACCTGGGCCAGTGCCTCCACGGCCTCCCGGGGCGGCAGCGACCTGCCGTTGAGGTACCGCTCCCACGACTTCTGGCTGTAGCCGGTCTTCGCCGCCAGCCGATGCATGCTCAGATCGCCGTGGTCCTTCAGCCGCCGTAATCGCACCACCAACTGCCGCACACGCGGATCCAGGTCTGCGGGCAGCGCTTTCCAACGCGGCATGTTCCCCCCTACTCGCGTCCCGGGACCTTGGTCGTCGGTCCCTGTTTCCGCCGCATTCTGCATGAACTTTCACGGCGCACCCCACCTATCGGTTCCCGCCCCGGCACCGAATAGGCCACCCGCCCGCCCCACCCGCTCCCCGCCGCCGTCGCGTCGAAGCGTCCCGCCCAGGCGTCCTGCCAAGACGTGTCCCCGCAGGTCAGCGCCCGGGACGTCCCACGAAGTCGTCATTGCGGCGGCGCCCGTGGCGGAGCTCGGCGCCCGGCCCGCACTCTCGAGTTGCCAGCGGCGCCCACCACCTCAGGCGCCGCCCGATCACCCGAAAGGGACACGCATGCGACCGAACCTCATGGCGAGGACCCTCGTTGCCGCCACCGCCGTCGCCGGGATCGCCGCCGGGAGCCTCGCGGGTGCGACCGCCGGCTTCGCGGCCTCCGCGCCGACCGCCAAGCCGGCGATGAGCGCCCAGGCCGTCTCCGTGCAGGCGGTGAACAACCTCGGCCTGAACACGAAGGAGGCCAAGGGCATCCAGCGGGTGCTGAAGCGCGACTGGGGCTACAAGGGAGCCATCGACGGCCGGCTCGGCACCGACAGCTGGAAGGCCATGCAGCGCTACCTCCACAAGTACTGGGGCTACAACAAGAAGATCGACGGCGTCGTCGGCAGCGACACGGTGAAGGCGCTGCAGCGCATGCTGAAGAAGTACTGCGGCTACAAGGGCAAGATCGACGGAATCGCCGGGAAGGACACCAGGGCCGCCTTCAAGTGGTTCGCCAACCACTACGCCTGACGACCGCCTGCGAGAGTCGCCCTTCCCAAAGCACCGCGGCCCGTCCTCCCCACGGGGGAGAGGACGGGCCGCGGCCCTGGCAGGGTGGGGCTCAGAGCCGCTCGGGCGTCCGGATGCCCAGCAGCGCCATCCCCTGGTGCAGCGTCCGGGCCGTGACGTCGCACAGGAACAGGCGGTTCTCCACCTGCTCCGGCGTCTGAGCTTTCAGCACCGGGCACTTGTCGTAGAACGACGTGTACAGCGACGCCAACTGGTACAGGTACGCCGCCATCTTGTGCGGGGCGTAGTCCGCCGCCGCCTCCGCCACCGTCTCCGCGAAGGCGTCCACGTGCAGGCCGAGCGCGCGCTCCACGTCCGTCAGCGCCAGCTCCGGATGCGCGGACGGCCGCACGTCGCCGGCCTTGCGCAGGATCGACTGGATACGGGCGTACGCGTACTGGAGGTAGACGGACGTGTCGCCGTTGAGCGAGACCATCTGGTCCAGGTCGAACTTGTAGTCCCGGTTCGCCGACGTCGACAGGTCCGCGTACTTCACCGCGCCGATGCCCACCTGGGCGCCCCGCTCGGCGATCTCCTCCTCGGACAGGTCCTGCGCCTTCTCCCGTACGACGGCGGAGGCGCGGTCGATCGCCTCGTCCAGCAGGTCCACCAGCCGCACCGTCTCGCCCTCACGGGTCTTGAACGGCTTGCCGTCCTTGCCGAGGACCGTGCCGAAGGCGAGCTGGTACGCCTTCACGTCGTCGTTCAGCCAGCCGGCCCTCCGTGCCGTCTCGAAGACCATCTTGAAGTGGAGCGACTGGCGGGCGTCCACCACGTAGATGATCGAGTTCGCCTTCAGGTTGAAGACACGGTCCCTGATCGCGGACAGGTCCGTCGCCGCGTAGCCGTAGCCGCCGTCCGACTTCTGCACGATCAGCGGGACCGGCTTGCCGTCGGGGCCCTTGATGTCGTCGAAGAAGACGCAGAGCGCCCCTTCGGAGCGGACGGCGACGCCCGAGTCCTCCAGGAGACGGCAGGTCTCGGCCAGCATGTCGTTGTAGCCGGACTCGCCGACGATGTCGGGGTCCCGGATCTCCATGTCCAGCTTCTCGAAGACCGAGAAGAAGTAGATCTTCGACTCGTCGACGAACTTCTGCCACGTGGCGAGCGTGCGCGGATCGCCGGCCTGGAGGTCGACCACCCGGCGCCGCGCCCGCGTCTTGAACTCCTCGTCGGAGTCGAAGAGCTTGCGCGCGGCCTTGTAGAGGCGGTCGAGGTTCGACATAGCCTCCTCGCCAGTCACTTCGGCGGCCTTGTGGTCCAGCTCGTGCGGGTGCTCGTCCAGGTACTGGATGAGCATGCCGAACTGGGTGCCCCAGTCGCCGATGTGGTGCCGGCGGATCACCGTCTCGCCGGTGAACTCGAGAAGCTTGACGACCGAGTCGCCGATCACCGCGGAACGCAGGTGGCCGACGTGCATCTCCTTCGCCACGTTCGGCTGGGCGTAGTCGATCACCGTGGTGCCCGGCTGCTCGGTGTACGGCACGCCGAGGCGGCCCTCGGCGTCGGCGGCGCGGGCGGCGAGGTTCTCGGTGATCGCCTTGTCCGTGACCGTGATGTTGAGGAAGCCGGGACCGGAGACCTCGACCTTCCCGATCACGTCACCGGTGACCACCTGGCCGACGACCTGCGTCGCCAACTCCCGCGGGTTCGCCTTCGCCTTCTTCGCCAGCGCCAGGATCCCGTTGGCCTGGAAGTCCGCCCGGTCGCTGCGTCGCAGCAGCGGGTCCGCGTCGGCGGTCTCCGGCAGGGCAGCCGAGAGGGCGGACGCGAGGCGCTGGTGGACGGCGGACGTGAGGGACGTGACCGAGGCCATAGGAATGGGTGCCGTTCTCCTCGTGGGGATGGATAGACACGGCCAGTATCCCATGCGGGGTAAAGCGAATTTTCCTCTCGCCCGGTGAACGGCGGCCCCCGTTCACCCGTCCAACGCGTTGAAAAGGCGTTTTCGTGGATGTGGCGCAGCCTGGGACAATGGAGCGGTCAGCCGTGCGACCGTACCGGCTGCTCGTGGAGAACCTTCAGAAAAAGAGGACGTGCCGATCGTGGCTCAGAGCACCGAGACCACCGACTGGGTCTCCCGTTTCGCGGATGAGGTCATCGAGGAGTCGGAGCGTCGGGCCCCGGGCAAACCGGTCGTCGTCGCGTCCGGACTGTCTCCGTCCGGCCCCATCCACCTGGGGAACCTGCGCGAGGTCATGACCCCGCACCTGGTCGCCGACGAGATCCGCCGGCGCGGGTACGAGGTGCGGCACCTGATCTCCTGGGACGACTACGACCGGTACCGCAAGGTCCCCAAGGGCATCGCCGGTGTCGACGAGGACACGTTCAAGGAGCACATCGGCAAGCCGCTGACCTCCGTCCCGGCCCCCGAGGGCTCGGCGTACCCGAACTGGGCCGAGCACTTCAAGGCCGCCATGATCGCCTCGCTCGCCGAGCTGGGCGTGGAGTTCGACGGCATCAGCCAGACCGCGCAGTACACCTCGGGCGCGTACCGGGAGCAGATCCTGCACGCGATGAAGCACCGCGGCGACATCGACGCGGTCCTCGCCCAGTACCGCACCAAGGCGAAGCCCGCCAAGAAGCAGCAGCAGAAGGCCGTCGACGAGGCCGAACTGGAGGCCGAGGAGGGCTCGGGCGCCGCGTCGGAGGACGACGGCAGCTCCGGCTCCGCCGGCTACTTCCCGTACAAGCCGTACTGCGGCCGGTGCGGCAAGGACTTCACCACGGTCACCGCGTACGACGACGACTCGACCGAGATGACGTACACCTGCACCGCGTGCGGCTTCTGCGAGACGGTCCGGCTGAGCGAGTTCAACCGCGGCAAGCTGGTCTGGAAGGTCGACTGGCCGATGCGCTGGGCCTACGAGGGCGTGATCTTCGAGCCGAGCGGTGTCGACCACTCGTCGCCGGGCTCCTCGTACCAGGTCGGCGGACAGATCGTCGGGATCTTCGACGGCAAGCAGCCCATCGGGCCCATGTACGCCTTCGTCGGCATCTCCGGCATGGCGAAGATGTCGTCGTCCCGCGGTGGCGTCCCCACCCCGGCCGACGCCCTCCAGATCATGGAGCCCCAGCTGCTGCGCTGGCTCTACGCCCGCCGCAGGCCCAACCAGTCCTTCAAGATCGCCTTCGACCAGGAGATCCAGCGCCTCTACGACGAGTGGGACAAGCTCGCGGGCAAGGTCGCCGACGGCTCCGCCCTCCCCGGTGACGTCGCCGCGTACACCCGCGCCGTCGGCACCGCCGCCGGTGAGCTGCCGAAGACGCCCCGCCCGCTGCCCTACCGCACCCTCGCGTCCGTCGCCGACATCACCGCCGGCCACCAGGACCAGGCGCTGCGCATCCTGTCCGACCTCGACCCGGCCAACCCGCTGAGCTCGCTCGACGAGGCCCGCCCGCGGTACGACAAGGCCGAGGCGTGGATCAACACCCACGTCCCCGCCGACCAGCGCACCATCGTCCGCGACGAGCCCGACGTCGAACTGCTGAAGTCCCTCGACGA
This sequence comes from Streptomyces sp. NPDC051104, assembly GCF_040682835.1. Lineage (NCBI taxonomy): Bacteria > Bacillati > Actinomycetota > Actinomycetes > Kitasatosporales > Streptomycetaceae > Streptomyces > Streptomyces sp. NPDC051104. The sequence goes on from NZ_JBFBBS010000048.1 coordinate 32,907, forward strand.
GCCCTCCCAGCAGTCCATCCGGCTGCTGCTCGACGGCCTGGAGGACCACTGGTCGCTGGACGGGCTCACCCACCTCGTGTACGGCGTGCCCAAGGTCCAGGCCGGATTCTCCGCGGACGCCACGCCCAAGGAGCTGCCGCCGGAGATCAAGACGGCCCAGCGGTCGTTCTTCGCGCTCCTGTACCACCTGCTCGTCGGCCGCGACACCGGCCCGCGCCTGCCCACGCTGCTGCTCGCGGTGGGCCAGGACCGGGTGCGGGCCCTCCTCGGGGAGTAAGCCAAAGAGAAGGCGCCCGGTGCTCCTCGGCACCGGGCGCCTTTCCACGCAGGATCTAGGCGATGTGGTCTTCTTCCAGTTCCGCGTTGTAGCGGTTCGTGAAGCGGTTGACCATGCGCTTGGCCTCTTCCGGGGGGAGGCCGATGCTGAACTCCGCCTCGACGTTCTCGCTGAACTCACGGGGCGTCGGGTAGCTGCCGTTGATCGACTGCTTGAAGACCTGGTAGTACGCGTCCTCGTCCGGCTGGGGCGTGCCGCCGCCCTCTCCGAGCTCGCGGGTGCGGTTCGGGCCGACGGGGATGGGGAAGCTGCCGGTGTCCTCGGGGGACGGCTGCGGGGGTCCCTGCGGGCCGGGCTGCTGCGAGCCCTGCGGGACGGGCGCCTGGAACTTCTGCGGGACGGTCTGCTCGAACTGCTCGGGGTGCTGGTCCTCGTACCAGTCGTCGTACGGGGGTTCCGGCTCGTACGTCGGGTCGTAGCCGCCGTGGTAGTCGATCTGCCGTTGGGCCTGGAACCAGGGGCTCTGGTCGTCCAGTTCCTCGTATCCCGGCTGTCCGGCGTTCTGGTTGCCCTGGAGTTCGGGGCGCTGCCCGCCGGGAGGGACCGCCTGCTGCGGGACGGGAGCCGCCCCGGGCGCACGACTGCCCGCGGCCGCCTCCAGCCTCGGCGCCGGGGGTATCAGCGCCGGTTCTATGCCCGCCGCCGCCAGGCCCGCCGGAGCCGTCTCCGCCAGCGGGACGCCGTACCGCGCCAGCCTCAGCGGCATCAGCGACTCCACCGGAGCCTTACGACGCCACGCCCGGCCGAAGCGGGAGCGCAGGCGCGCCTGATAGACGAGGCGTTCCTGCTCCAGCTTGATCACCTGGTCGTACGACCGCAGCTCCCACAGCTTCATCCGCCGCCACAGCAGAAACGTCGGGACCGGCGAGAGCAGCCAGCGGGTCAGACGGACGCCCTCCATGTGCTTGTCCGCCGTGATGTCCGCGATCCGGCCGATCGCATGCCGGGCCGCCTCCACCGCGACCACGAACAGCACCGGGATCACCGCGTGCATGCCCACACCCAGCGGGTCCGGCCACGCCGCCGCGCCGTTGAACGCGATCGTCGCCGCCGTCAGCAGCCACGCCGTCTGGCGCAGCAGCGGGAAGGGAATGCGGATCCAGGTCAGCAGCAGGTCCAGGGCCAGCAGCACACAGATGCCCGCGTCGATACCGACCGGGAAGACATAACTGAAGTTCCCGAAGCCCTTCTTGATGGCCAGCTCACGGACGGCCGCGTACGAACCCGCGAAACCGATCCCGGCGATGATGACTGCACCGGTGACGACCACACCGATGAGAATCCGGTGCATCCGTGTCAACTGCAGTGGCGCGGTCACCCGTACTCCCCTCCCAGTGCCTGTTGTTGCGCGCAACAGGGTGGCACACGCGTGCGGTGAACGGGTGGCCGGTATGGGGAGACCCCCCCATCCGCACCGGACCGAACCCCCGCAACCGCCCTGCGCGCGCTACGAGTTCCGCGCGGCAGCCGGCTCAGTTCTTCTGCGAGGCCGACGCCGACGGAGACCCGCCCTTCGCGGGACTCGCCGACGCGGAGGACGACGGCGACGCCGACTTCGACGGCGAGGCGCCCTTCGACGCACCTTGCGACGGGGACCCGCCCGCCGCCTTGCCACCGTCGTTGTTCGCGGCCGACACCGCGGACACCACTTCCTTGACGGCCTTCTCCGCCGCCTTGGTCAGGTCGTCCGCGTCCGGCGTCTTGTCGCCGGCCAGGCCCGCGCCGTTGTAGTCGACGGTGACCACCACGTTCTCCACGCGCGCCACCACCGTCTGCTGCTTGAAGTCGCCTTCTTTCTTCTTCAGGTCGTACGTCACCGCCGTCGCCGCGTCGCCCGCCCCGGAAACCGGCACCGCCTTGGTGCCCTTCGCGCCGTCGACCGCCTTGGCGTCCTGCACCTGCTGGTCGTAGTACTGCTGCGCCAGCTTGTTCCCGTCGCCGCGCGTGGCGTCCGACTCGAAGCGCAGCAGGGAGACGTTGAGCCAGCGGAACTGGGAGCCCTTGACGCCGTTGTTCTGCAGGCTGCTCCACGCGCAGCTCGACCGCGTCTTCGCGTCGTCCGTCGAGCCCGCCTTGCCGGACTTGGCACCCTTCGGGACCAGATCGCCCAGGGTCTTCTGGGACAGCACGGAGCAGGGCTGGGGCAGCGTCGCGTACGCGGCGGGCCGCACCGCGTTCGCCGACGCGCTCTGCGAGGGCCGTGCGCTCGACTCCTGCGCCTGCGGCTTGGCGTCGCCGCCCGAGCCCGAACCGGAGGAGCCCGAGGAACACCCGGCGGCGACGAGCACCGCAGGGACGGCGGCCGCGCAGACGAGGAAACGGCTCACGCGCGAACCCCGCCGGCCCGGCCGGCACTCGCCCCGCTCGCCCTGATCACTGTGATCGTGCTGGTCTCGCTGCTCTCGCTGTGCAGGTCGGTGCATGGTTCCTTCACTCATGACGCTTGTGACGCTCGTGGTCGTTCGGTCGGAACGGGTCCGAGGGGCCACGGTACGCGGTGGGGACGCATGCGGGGTGAGATCCGGTTCCCTCGCGAGACCGCGGCGAGGGGGTCCCTCAGCCGAGCGAGCCGGCCAGCTGTCCGGCCAGTTTCCTGGCCTTGTCCTGCATGTCCTCGCTGCTCGGGGTGGTCCCGGGGGCGGCCGGCTGCTCGTCGTACTCGATGGTCACGATCACGTTGGACGTGCGGAACACCACAGTCACGGTCCGCTGCTGGGCGGTGCTCAGCTCGTCGTCGATGAACGCCTCGTCGCCGAGGTCGTCGAGAGTGCGTGGCTGGAGATCCGCCGGGGTTCCGGTGACGGAGGGACTGCCGGAGGGAGAGCCGGACGCCGATGCCGAGGGGTCGGGACTGCCACTGGCCCCGGCGGCGGAAACGGTGGCGGAGGCGGAGGCGGATGAGGACGGAGAAGCGAAGCCGGAACCGGAACCGGAACCGGGACTCGGGCTCGCAGGGGAACCGGAACTCGAACTGGAACCGGCGCTGGGCTCCGGAAGGTTCGCGGCCTGCTCCTTGGTGGCGTAGACCTGGTGGGCGGCGTTGTCGTCGGAGACCGCGTTGTCGTACGACACCACCCGCTCGAAGTCCACGAACAGATGGTCCGTGGCGTCGGTCGACTCCGCCTTCCAACGGCAGCCGGAGCGGCGGTCGTTGTTGTAGGTGAGGGCGGCATCGCCCTGGTACGCCTTGTCGCGCTGCTCCTGGTCCGCCATGCGCGTCAGGCCCGGCAGAAGTGCGTCGAGGGTGTCATGGGTCACGGCACTGCAGGCGTCGGCGAGGGTGCGGTACTTGCCCGGCTGCGGGGCGGCGGCGCTCGTGGTGGAACCGGCCTTGGGATCCGTGGCCCGGCCACCGCTGCCGGAACCGCCGGTGCAGGCGGCCAACAGGGCCGCGAGGAGCACGGCGGCGCCCGGTACGTACGCCTTCCGCTGCACGGTCAGGCTCCTCTCGACGGTGTTCCGCGGGGTGGGGCCGCTGGTTATTCGGTTGCCGCACGGGGCGGACCCCTGGAGACAATGTGTATCGCACGCACTGCCGTGGACGCCGGTCCGTTGTCCCTTACGTCGACCTTGGCGCCGGTTTTGCGCTTACAGACTTCTGTTGTGATTCCGGGGGATTGAGGACGATATGTCGTACGTAGAGGTGCCGGGGGCGAAGGTCCCGATCCGCATGTGGACGGACCCGACCACGGTCGAGGACGCCGCGATGCAGCAGCTGCGGAACGTGGCGACCCTGCCGTGGATCAAGGGCCTGGCGGTCATGCCGGACGTCCACTACGGCAAGGGCGCGACGGTCGGCTCGGTGATCGCGATGCGGGGCGCGGTGTGTCCGGCGGCGGTCGGGGTCGACATCGGGTGCGGAATGTCGGCCGTGAAGACGTCACTGACGGCGAACGACCTGCCGGGGGATCTGTCACGACTGCGCTCGAAGATCGAGCAGGCGATTCCGGTGGGGCGGGGGATGCATGCCGACCCCGTCGACCCGGGGCGGCTGCACGGGTTCGCCACCTCGGGGTGGGAGGAGTTCTGGGGGCGGTTCGGCGGGGTGGCCGAAGCGGTGAGGTTCCGCGAGGAGCGGGCGCTGAAGCAGATGGGAACGCTGGGAGCCGGGAACCACCTGGTTGAGTGCTGCACGGATACCGAGGGTGCGGTCTGGCTCATGCTGCACTCCGGTTCCCGCAACATCGGCAAGGAGCTGGCCGAATACCACATCGGCGTCGCGCAGAAGCTCCCGCACAACCAGGGCCTGGTCGACCGTGACCTGGCGGTATTCGTCTCGGACACACCCCAGATGGCCGCATACCGAAACGACCTCTACTGGGCGCAGGAGTACGCGAAGTACAACCGTGCGATCATGATGGCACTTCTGAAGGACGTGATCCGGAAGGAGTTCAAGAAGGCGAAGCCGGCCTTCGAGCCGGAGATCTCCTGCCACCACAACTACGTGGCCGAGGAACGGTACGAGGGTATGGACCTGCTGGTCACCCGTAAGGGAGCGATCCGCGCGGGTTCCGGTGAGTACGGAATCATCCCGGGCTCGATGGGCACCAGCTCGTACATCGTGAAGGGCCTGGGGAACGAGAAGGCCTTCAACTCGGCATCGCACGGCGCCGGTCGGCGCATGAGCCGCAACGCGGCCAAGCGACGCTTCACGGTACGTGACCTGGAGGAGCAGACGCGAGGCGTCGAGTGCCGCAAGGACGCGGGAGTCTTGGACGAGATTCCAGCCGCTTACAAGAACATCGACCAAGTGATGGCGCAGCAGCGTGACCTCGTCGAGGTCGTGGCGAAGCTGAAGCAGTTCATCTGTGTGAAGGGCTGAGTGCCGGGACGGGCGCGGCGGTCATCTGCCGCGCCCATGGCCCGTCCCCTCAATCCGGCGTCCCGGATTCACTTGGCGTGTCGTACCGCGTAGATCATCACGAACGCCACGATGTGGATGCCGAAGAGGAAGTACGCCAGGTAGTACCAGACATAGCGTTCGCGTTTCTTCTCCAGCGCCAGGCGTTCCTGTTCGGCGGCCTGCTCCGGGTCGTCCGCTGGGACCGGGTCGGGTATCACAGGTCCCTGTGGACCTTGGTGTTCGAGGCCTGGGCGCGGGGGCGGACCACCAGGAGGTCGACGTTGACGTGGCTGGGGCGGGTGACCGCCCAGGCGATCGTGTCGGCGACGTCGTCCGCCGTCAGGGGCTCGGCGACGCCCTCGTAGACCTTCGCCGCCTTGTCCTCGTCGCCGCCGAAGCGGGTCAGCGCGAACTCGTCCGTCTTCACCATCCCGGGGGCGATCTCGATCACGCGGACCGGGATGCCGACGATCTCCAGGCGCAGGGTCTGGGCGAGGACGTGCTCGGCGTGCTTGGCGGCGACGTAGCCCGCGCCGCCCTCGTACGTGGCGTGGCCGGCGGTGGAGGAGACGACGACCACCGTGCCGTCGCCGCTCGCGGTCAGGGCGGGCAGCAGGGCCTGGGTGACGTTGAGGGTGCCGAGGACGTTCGTCTCGTACATCCGGCGCCAGTCCTCGGGGTCGCCGGTCGCGACCGGGTCGGCGCCGAGCGCGCCGCCCGCGTTGTTCACGAGGACGCCGATCGTCCTGAAGGCGGTGGCGAACTCGTCGACCGCCGCACGGTCGGTGATGTCGAGCGCGTACGCCGTCGCCGAGTGGCCGGCGCCCGTGAGTTCCTCCGCGAGCCCCTCGATACGGTCCTTGCGGCGGGCGGTGAGGACCACGCGGTAGCCCGCTTCGGCGAGCTGCCGGGCCGTCGCGGCGCCGATTCCGCTGCTCGCGCCCGTGACGACGGCGATACGGGAGGCGGCGGAGGGTGCTGCGGCGGTCATGGTCGACTCCTCGACGGTCGTTCGGCAGTTGCTCGTTCATGGGGCGTATGAGTGGCCTCTGCCCAGGATAGGCGGCGGGGGCACGCGCCCGGCTTGGTGCCCGAGGCGTGGTCAGTGGCCCCGGGGCGCCCACATGATCACGGCCATTCCGGCGAGGCAGATCAGCGCCCCGGTCGCATCCCAGCGGTCGGGGCGGTAGCCGTCCGCCACCATGCCCCAGGCCAGTGAACCGGCCACGAAGACACCGCCGTACGCCGCCAGGACGCGGCCGAAGTGGGCATCCGGCTGGAATGTGGCGACGAAGCCGTAGATACCGAGAGCCATGACGCCCGCGCCGATCCACAGCCATCCGCGGTGTTCGCGCACGCCCTGCCAGACCAGCCAGGCGCCGCCGATCTCGAACAGCGCGGCGAGGAGGAACAGGGCGGCGGAGCGGAGGATCAGCATGCGGCCACCCTCGCATGCCGGCCGGTCCCGGACGGGCGTGGGGCGAAGCCTGGCGCCACGGCAGCCGGGGCCGCAGTCGGACCGGCCTGCCCGCACCACGAACGGGAGGGACCGTGCCATGTCCACCGGCCCCAGCGCTTCACCGCCGACTTCCGCTCGCACCTCACCTGCCCGGCGGCGCCTGTCCCGTCGTCCGCGTGGCATACATGCGGTGATCGTCCGGGGACCGACGCGGAGGAAGTGACGTATGCGGAAGCGGATCGCAGGTGTGCTGGGTGCGGCCCTGGCGGTGGGTGCCGCCGTGCCCGCCGTGGCGGTGGTGCCCAAGATTGCCATCGCCTCTCACGGGTATGTGACCCTGACCGGTGGCCGGGCCGACGTACGGCTGACCCCGCGCAACGACGGGTGGGCCGCCGTCGCCGGGGCCACCGTGCGGCTGCGCTTCTCGCGCGCCCTGAGCGGTCCGCAGCAGCTGCCGGAGGGCTGTGCGGCGGCCGACTCGAACACGGTGGTGTGCGGGACGGGACCGCTCGCGGCGGGCGGGGTGGGCCGGGAGATCCGGCTGCGGGTGGGTCTTGCGGGGGCGCCCGCCGAGGTGCGGCTGGAGGTCGAGACCCTGCACAACGGCGACGCCGCCGACCGGGACCCCGTCGGGGACCGGCAGCAGGTGCTCGCGCTGGAGACGGGGGACGAGTACGCCTTCTAGCGGCCCTCATGGGGGCTGTGCCGAACGTAGGCCGTGGGGGGCACCCCCACCGTCGCCGTGAAGTCCCGCACCAGGTGGGCCTGGTCCGCGTAGCCCAGGTCGGCCGCCAGGCCCGCCCAGTCCACCGCCCTCTCGGTCTCCGCGCGTTCCAGGGCCTCGTGGATGCGGTAGCGCAGGACGACACACTTGGGGCCCACGCCCACGTACGCGGCGAACAGGCGCTGCATGACCCGTACGGACATGCCCTCGGACCGGGCGAAGTCGGTGACGCGGCGGATGGTGCGGTCCGTTCGGATGCGGTCGACCAGGGCCATGGCGAGGTCGGCCCGGGGGTCGGGGCGGGGGGCGAGGTCGAGGAGGAAGGTGTCCAGGGCGGCGACACGGGCGTCCTCGTCGTCGGGGGCGAGGACGGCGGCCGCGTCGGCTTCCGGGAGCGGGAGCCGCTTGCCCGTCCACTCCGACACCGGCCGGTTGGGGAAGAAGGGGCGGAAGCCGCCCGGGCGGAACTGAATGCCGCAGACCCGGCCCTTCCCCTCCAGTTTCTGGGTGAAGAGCTCCAGGCCGATGCCGGCGAGCTCGGCGAAGGGCTCCCGGTCCGCGTACTGCTGGAAGACGATGTTCACGGACGGGTGCGGGACCACGTGTGAGGCGTACGGCCGGGTCAGGTCCCAGTCGATCAGCCAGTAGTGCTCCAGGTACGGCCGCAGGGGTGCGGCCGGTTCGCGGCGGCGGAAGTCCACGCGCGCGAAGAGCTCCGCCGCGTCGACGATTCCTCTGGTGTCACGGCGTGGGGCGGCCATGTCCGGGATCGTACGAGGGGGCACCGACAGGGGCGGAATACCGGGAAGGGCGGAACCGTTTGCGGGTATAGTTGAATCGTAAACAACTTGGAGGGTGTGAGCGATCATGCAGTTCGGGATCTTCAGCGTCGGTGATGTCACGCCGGACCCGACCACCGGCCGGACGCCGACCGAGCGCGAGCGGATCAAGGCCATGGTCGCCATCGCGCTGAAGGCGGAGGAGGTCGGTCTGGACGTCTTCGCGACGGGCGAGCACCACAACCCGCCGTTCGTGCCGTCTTCCCCGACCACGATGCTCGGCTAC
>NZ_JBFBBS010000049.1:0-40792 GCF_040682835.1 Streptomyces sp. NPDC051104
ATCGTGCGCCGGGTCAAGCCCTCGCGGCGGGATGCGAAGAAGCTGACGGCCTTCGAGAAGCGCACCGGCTGGCGCTACCAGATCATCGCCACCAATATCCCCGCCCATCATGGGCTTTCCAGAGTGCCCGGCTCCGGGCAGGTGTGGTTCGTCGACGCCCTCTACCGTGATCACGCCGAGGTCGAGGACCGCGTGAAAGCGATCAAGCGGATCGGTCTCGGGCTGCTGCCGTCGAAGTCCTGGCAGCTGAATGCCGCCTGGGTGCTGGCCGCCACGATCGCCGCCGACCTCGACGCATGGACCCGGCTCCTCCTCCTGCACGACGAGCCGGAACTCGCCGCCGCGGAGCCGGAGACGATCCGGATGAAGCTGTACCACCTGCCCGCCCGGCTCACCGCCCACGCCCGCAAACGCACCCTGCACCTCGACCGCACCTGGCCCTGGGCGGCAGCGTTCACCACGGCCTGGCAGCGGGCCACCCAGCTTCCGACGCGCACCTGACAGTCGGCCACCACACCGACGACACCGGAGAGGAGAGCACCGCACCACCATCGGCCCGTGGAAGCCGACGCCCCCGCAGCGCATGCGATGACCTGTCCCCACACGGCGAGGGACATATCGGGCACCCAGCCGTTCACGGCGACGACGTCAGACCACAGACGAATCGAGGCCAACACCTCTTCGGCGCCACCGACAGCGGCCGCACGTACCCCATCGCCCGCAACGAACTGAACATCGGCACCGAGGACGAGCCGGAGTACAGCGAATTCACCGGCGTCACCTTCTCGCCCGACGGCAGGACCCTGTACGCCAACATCCAGGAGCCCGGCATCATGCTGGCCATCACGGGGCCCTGGAAGCGGCAGAAGCGCGACTGAACGCCGCACACTCCCGGCGGCAATTAATTCGTTCGCCCGGCCCGCGGTACGCCTCCTAGAGTGATGCACGTCCAGGTGCGAAGGCAGGACCTACTTCCACTGATAATGGGGCGGCCGCGGGTTCGAGTCCCGCCACCGGTACCGCGAGCCGGTGTAGCTCAGGGGTTAGAGCACCTTGTCGGTTCCGCCGACCTCGATCTCTGGACACCACAACTTCACGCACCTCCCGGTGCGCGGGCTGCGGCTACTTCTTCTCTGCAAAGAATCCGATGCCGCCGCCGACTTGATCTCGGGAGGCGCAGCACATGGTGGGTGCCCGGTGCGCAGGCAGCGGATACTTCAGGGACCTGGTCAAGGAATTGGTGCGGGTTCGAATCCCGTCATCGGCTCCGGGCCGATGTGGCGGAACTGGAAGACGCGCCAGGTGATAGTCCCGTCGCCGATCCCTGATCTCGGACACCCTCCTTTCGCTGCGCCTCCCTCCGAACGGAAAAGAATTCGGGGGAATTCACCATGGCGCGATTCAACACCAGAACCGCCCGCGCGCAGCCCACCTCGCGCGTCACCTCCACCGGCCGCGTGCTCCGCACGTACGAGGGCGGCCGTGGCCGAGAGCGCGACGTGCGCTCCGAACTCTTTCTGCTCGCGATCTCGAACTTCGCCTCGCAGCAGACCTTCTACGAGTCCGGCGCCGACCGCGACGACCGGTTCGCGAAGCTCGTGCGCGAACTCGCCGTCGCCGACTCGTCCTGGACGGCCGGCCTGCTCGGCTGGCTGCGCGGCGAGGGCAACCTGCGGACGGCCTCGATCGTGGGCGCCGCCGAGTACGTGAAGGCGCGGCTCGACGCGGGAGCCACCGACGGCCCGTCGAACCGCCAGGTCGTGAACTCCGTCCTCCAGCGCCCCGACGAGCCCGGCGAGCTGCTCGCCTACTGGACCGCCATGTACGGCCGCGCCGTCCCCAAGCCGGTCAAGCGCGGCATCGCCGACGCCGTGCGACGCCTCTACACGGGCAAGGCGCTGCTGAAGTACGACACCACCTCGAAGGGCTACCGCTTCGGCGACATCCTCAACCTGGTGCACGCCGCGCCGGACCCCGGCAAGCGGTGGCAGGGCGACCTGTTCCAGTACGCGCTGGACCGCCGGCACAACCCGGATGCCGCCGTGCCGCCCGTCTCGATCCCCGTGCTCGGCGCGCGCCGTGCGCTGATGGCGCTGCCGGTCGCCGAGCGCCGGGCGGTCGTCACGGCTCCCGGCGGCGTCGAGCGGCTCTCCGCCGCAGGCATCACCTGGGAGGCGCTGGCGGGCTGGCTGCAGGGCCCGATGGACAAGGCGGCCTGGGAGGCCGTGATCCCGTCGATGGGCCAGATGGCGCTGGTGAGGAACCTGAGGAACTTCGACGAGGCCGGTGTGTCCGACGAGGTGGCGGCCCAGGTCGCCGCGCGCCTCAGCGACCCGGCGGAGGTCAAGCGCTCGCGGCAGTTCCCCCTCCGATACCTCGCCGCCTACCAGCACGCGCCGTCGCTGCGCTGGTCGTACCCGCTGGAGCAGGCGCTCGGCCACTCGCTGGCCAACGTGCCCGCGCTGCCCGGCCGCACGCTGGTGCTCGTGGACCGATCGATTTCGATGTTCTACTCCCGGCTGTCGGACCGCTCCGAGCTGAACCGAGCCGACGCGGCGGCGATCTTCGGTACGGCGCTCGCGCTGCGGGCGGCGGAGGCGGACCTCGTCGAGTTCGGCACGACCAGCAAGCGGCTGACCTTCCGCGAGGGCGAGTCGGTGCTGAAGATCCTCGGCCGCTTCGGCGACCTGGGGGGTACCGACACCACGAGCGCGATCCGCGCGCATTACCGGGGGCAGGACCGGGTGCTGATCGTCACCGACGAGCAGTACGGCCACAACCGGCACGGCGACCCGACCCAGCAGGTCCCGGCGCACATCCCGGTCTACACCTGGAACCTGGCCGGATACCGGGTGGGTCACGGCCCGTCCGGGACGGGCGACAGGCACACCTTCGGCGGCCTGTCGGACGCGGCCTTCCGGATGGTGCCGCTGCTGGAAGCCGCCCGGAACGCCGACTGGCCGTGGGTAGCGGTCTGACCGCCGCTCGATGAGCATGGTCGCTCGATGAGCATGGCCCGCACCTTCACGAGGGTGCGGGCCACACCCTTGTTCCTCCCACCGTTGATATCTAACATTTCAATCCGTGGAGGCCCTTCGACCCGTGCCCCGCACGTTGCTGCGGGAGCGTGCCTATGAATCCATCCGGGACGCCATCGTGGCCGGGGACATCGAACCCGGTGCGGTGGTGCGCGACACCGAGCTCGCCGAGCGGCTCGGGCTGTCGCGGGCGCCCGTGCGGGAGGCTTTCTCGCGGCTCGTGGACGAGGGGCTGCTGGAGAGCAAGCCGCAGAGTTACACGCGGGTGACCCCGGTCGTCGCCGACGACGTACGGGACGCGGCGGCCGTCGTGGGCGCCATGCACGAGCTGGCCACGCGGGTCGCCGTGCCCCGGTTGCGGGCAGCGGACGTGGCGGAGATGCGCGCGGCCAACGAGCGGTTCGCGGGTGCCGTACACGCCCGAGACGTGGACGCCGCCCTGCGCGCCGACGACGAGCTGCACGACGTGCTGGTCCGGGTCTGCGGCAATCGAGCGGCCGCCGCCACCATCGCCCGCTACATGCCGCTCATCCGGCGCCTGGAGCGTCGGCGCTTCGGCGAGGGTGGCACCTGCCGCTCCGCCGGGCTGCACGAGCGGCTCATCGAGGTCTGTGCGGACGGTGACGTGGGCGGGGCGGTTCGCGTCACCGCGGAGATCTGGCGCACTCTCGCAGACCTGGCCGACGAACCCGACCGAACCGACGAAGAGGCCCGCTGAACCCGGGAGGTCCCATGTCCCTGTCCACGTACGAGCGTTGTCCCCTGCTCTTCGGGCCCTCCCCGATCCACCCGCTTCAGCGGCTCACCGCCCGCCTCGGCGGTGCCTCCCTGTGGGCCAAGCGGGAGGACTGCAACTCCGGCATCGCGTACGGCGGGAACAAGACCCGAAAGCTGGAGTACCTCGTCGCCGACGCGCTCGCACAGGGCTGCGACACGCTGGTCTCGATCGGCGGGGTGCAGTCCAACCACACCCGGCAGGTCGCCGCGGTCGCCGCCCGCGTCGGACTCAAGTGCGTGCTGGTCCAGGAGAGTTGGGTGGACTGGCCCGACTCCGTGTACGACAAGGTCGGCAACATCCTCGTCAGCCGGCTCGCCGGTGCCGACGTACGGCTGGTCAGGGCCGGGTTCGGGATCGGCTTCAAGGAGAGCTGGGAGCAGGCGCTGCGGGAGGTCGAGGAGGCGGGCGGCAAGCCGTACGCCATCCCGGCCGGTGCCTCCGACCACCCGCTCGGCGGCCTCGGCTTCGCGAACTGGGCGTACGAGGTCGCCGAGCAGGAGCGGGAGTCGGACCTCTTCTTCGACACCGTGATCGTGTGTTCCGTGACCGGCTCCACCCAGGCCGGCATGATCGCCGGGTTCCGCGCGCTGGAGGAAGCGGGTGGGCGTCCGCGCCGTGTGATCGGCATCGACGCGTCCGCGGAGCCCACCCGCACACGGGAGCAGATCACCCGGATCGCCCGCGCCACCGGACAGCTCATCGGTGTGGAGACGGAGTTGACGGAGGCGGACGTCGAGCTGGACGAGCGGTACCACGCGGGCACCTACGGCATCCCGGACGAAAGGACGCTGGAGGCGATGCGGCTCGCCGCACGCACGGAGGGGATGGTCACCGATCCCGTCTACGAGGGGAAGTCGATGGCCGGGCTCGTCGACCTCGTCTCGCGCCGGGAGATCGGCCGGGACTCCACCGTCCTCTATGCCCACCTGGGCGGACAACCCGCGCTGAACGCGTACAGCGCGCTCTTCTAGCCCGTCATCCAGCCTGATGGCCGCTGAGCATGGCGGCCACGGCAGGCAGTCGGCCCATCGCGTGGGCCACTGCGAGGCCGTCCATGTAGTCGCGCACGTGCACGATCAAGCCGTTCCGGACCCGCATCACCAGCAGGCCCGGGAAGGCGAACGGCTCACCGGTGGTGGCCACGGTCCCGGTCACGATCTGCTCGACGGTGATCACCTCGGGGTCGGTGGACTCGTGCACGGCCACCTCACGGATCTGCTGCGGCTGCGCCGGGCTTGCGCCCCAGGCGGCCCTGTACCCCGCGCGTACCTCTTCGCGTCCCTGATACCGCGCCGGCATGCCCGGGAAGAGGAACGGAAACTCGTGGACGGCATCGACCGAGTACAGGTCGGCCAGGTCGTCCGCCGACTTGTCGACCATGGCTCGTCGGTAGCGGGCGAGAACGTCTCGGGGGCCGAGGGCGGCCGGGGCAGCGGGGGGCATACGGTGGGACTCCGTTCACTGGGCCGAGGCTGAGGTAACCGGGGACTGTCTCCGGTTCAAATGCCGGATAAAATACGGAGAGAGCCCCCGGTTCGCAAGGAGTATCTGGATGGCGCAGGTCAGGCCCATGCGAGCGGACGCACGGCGCAACTACGAGCGGTTGCTGAAGGTGGCGGCCGAGGCTTTCGCCGAGCATGGCGAGAACGCGTCGCTCGACGACATCGCGAAGCGGGCGGGGGTCGGGTCGGGCACGCTGTACCGGCACTTCCCGAACCGTCAGGCGCTGCTGGAGGCCGCGTACGTCGACCGGATCGAGGCGATCGCGACCCGGGCCGACGAGATCGCGAAGGGGCTTCCGCCGGGCGAGGCGCTGGTGGAGTGGTTGCACGAGCTGTGCGTCGGGACGATCCAGGTGCGCGGGATGAAGGCCCTGCTGGGCTCGGCCGTCACGGACGGCAGCTCCGCCGCGGTCACGGCCTGCGGCACCTCGATGAAGGAGGCGGCGTCACGACTGGTGGAGGCGGCGCAGCGGGAGGGGACCCTACGGGCCGACATCGAGCCGATCGAGGTGCTTCGGCTGGCCCACGGCATCGCCATCGCCTCGGAACTGGCGAACGGTCATGGCGCCTACATCCGCCGCTACCTGTCGCTGCTGACGGAGGGGTTGCGGCCGTAGGCCCTCGGCTGCCGCACCCGCGGGCGCCCCGCCGTAGGGCACCCGCGAGTGTGGTGGCTGCCGTACGACCGGCTACAACGCCTCGGCCGCCGGCTTGACCATGTTCCGTACCGTGCGGGCCTTGACGAAGTCGCCCATCGCGGTCATGTCCCACTCGCCGGAGAACTGGCGGACGAGCTTGGCCATCATCACGCCCGTCTGCGGCTCCGCACTCGTGAGGTCGAAACGCACCAGCTCCTGGTCGGTGGCGGCGTCCACGAGGCGGCAGTACGCCTTGGCGACCTGCGTGAACTTCTGGCCGGAGAACGAGTTCACGGTGAAGACCAGGCCCGTGACCTCCTGGGGCAGGCGCCCGAGGTCGACGGCGATGACCTCGTCGTCGCCTCCGCCCTCGCCGGTGAGGTTGTCCCCGGAGTGCTTGATCGCGCCGTTGAGGATGGTCAGCTTGCCGAAGTAGCAGCTGTCGATGTGGTTGCGCTGCGGGCCGTACGCGATGACGGACGCGTCCAGGTCGATGTCCTTGCCGTGGAAGGCGGGCTCCCAGCCGAGGCCCATCCTGACCTGGGAGAGCAGCGGGCGGCCGCCCTTGACGAGAGACACCGTCTGGTTCTTCTGGAGGCTGACGCGGCCCTTGTCGAGGTTGATCTTTCCGGCGCCGGGGACCGGGGTGGGCGGTGCCGGCGGAGCGACGGGCGCCGGGGGAATGGTCTGCGGCGGGGCGACGGGCTGTGGGGGCGCGGCCGGTTCCTCCACCGTGACGCCGAAGTCGGTCGCGATGCCCGCGAGCCCGTTGGCGTAGCCCTGCCCTACGGCACGCGCCTTCCACACGCCGCCCCGCACATAGATCTCCACGACCACCAGCGCGGTCTCGGTGCCGAGCTGCGGCGGCGTGAAGGTCGCCAGGACGCTGTTGTCGTCCGCGTTGCGGAGGGTGGCCGTCGGCTCGATGCCCTGGAAGGTCTGGCCGGCGGCGTCCGGGCTCGCGGTGACGACGATCTTCTCGATGCCCGGGGGGAGGGAGGCGGTGTCGACCATGATCGAGTCGGGATTCGCGCCACCGCCGGAGCGGTAGGTGACACCCGGGCCCATCGGCTGGTTGTAGAAGATGAAGTCGTCGTCGGAGCGCACCTTGCCGTCGGCGGTGAGCAGCAGGGCGGACACGTCGAGCCGCACCGGGGCGGCGACGTCGACGGTCACGCGGGGGACGCCGAGGGCGAGGTTCGAGCCGGGGGTCATAGCTGTCATGCCAGGGGTAACGAGCGAGGTCGCTTTACCGTTCCCTTACCCGATGCACCTCCGCACGGTCCTCGCCCCCGCCGCCCCTACCCGTCCCACCTCCAGGGGCTCCGCCCCTTCAACCCCACCAGGGGCTCCGCCCCTGGGGCCCCGGCGGGGACTGCGTTCCCTGCACCTCGCTGGGGCTCCGCCCCTTCGACCCCGCGGGGACTGCGTCCCCTGCACCCCGCTGGGGCTCCGCCCCTGGGGCCCCGGCGGGGACTGCGTTCCCTGCACCTCGCTGGGGCTCCGCCCCTTCGACCCCGCGGGGATTGCGTCCCCTGCACCCCGCTGGGGCTCCGCCTCTTCAACCCCGCGGGGACTGCGTCCCCTGCACCCCGCGGGGGCTGCGCCCCTGCACCCCTCGCGGGGCTCCGCCCCTGCACACCGCCAGGGGCTTCGCCCCGGATCCCGTTCGGGGGCCGGACCGCGGGCCGCCGCTCCTCAAACGCCGGAGGGGCTGCTGTGTCAGCGCCGGTGAGGATGACTCAGCCCGTCTGGGGGTCCCCCCTGCTCGAAGAGCTTGGGGGAGTTCGAGGACGAGGCCGTAAGGCCGACAGCGGGGGGTCCGGGGGCGCAGCGCCCAGGGACGGGAAGGGTAGGGGCGGCGGGGGCGGGAACCATCCACGCGGCACCACCCCCTACGGCACCACCACGATCTTCCGCCCCACCCCCGCCGCGAACTGCTCCAGCGCCTGCGGATACCGCTCCAGAGGCAGGCGGTCGCTGATGAACACCTCGGGGTTCAGCACCCCGTTCGCGAACAGCTCCGCCGCCCGTTCGAAGCTGTGCAGCACCGCCATCGAACCCGTGATCGTGAGTTCCTGGTTGTAGATCCGGTACGGGTCGATCGTGACCCGCGTCGCATAGTCGGCCACCCCGAACTGCAGGAACGTCCCCGCCTTCGCCACCCGCTCCAGGCCGTCCTGGATCGCCGCCGCGTTGCCCGTGGCGTCCACCACCACGTCCCAGCCCTGCGGTCGGTCCAGTTCGTCCGCGTTCGCCGCCGAGCCCGAGACACCCAGCCGCCGTGCCGTCTCCAGTCGCACCGGGTTGACGTCCACCACGTCCACGCTCGCCGCGCCCGTCCGCTTGGCCAGCTCCAGCATCATCAGGCCCATCGTGCCCGAGCCGTAGATCAGGACGTGGGCGCCGAGACGGGACTGCAGGACGTCGTAGCCGCGCACCGCGCACGACAGCGGCTCCACCAACGCCGCGTCCTGGGTGCGGACATGATCCGGGAGCTTCACGCAGTTCGCCACCGGCGCCACCGCGTACTGCGCGGCCCCGCCTGCGGTGGTCACCCCGATCGCCGCCCACCGTTCGCACAGGTTGTTGTGGCCCGTACGGCAGTGCCGGCACTCGTAGCAGTACAGGGACGGGTCCACGGCGACCCTGTCGCCGACCGCCAGCTCCGTGACCTGCGTACCCACCCCCACGACCTCGCCCGCGAACTCGTGCCCGGGCACGATCGGCAGCTTGGGCGCGAACTCGCCCTGGAGGATGTGCAGGTCGGTGCCGCACAGTCCGCAGGCCGCGACCTCGACGACGACCTCGCGCGGTCCGGGCGTCGGGTCCGGGAGCTCGGAGACGACGGCGCGGCCCACGGACTCGATGACGGCGGCCTTCATTTCACGGCTCCCAACGACAGGCCCTGGACCAGTTTGTCCTGGGCGGCGAACCCCGCGGCGAGCACCGGCAGGGAGATGACGAGCGACGCGGCGCACACCTTCGCCAGGAACAGGCCCTGGCTGGTGATGAAGCCGGTCAGGAAGACGGGGGCCGTCTCGGCCACCACGCCGGTGAGCACCCGGGCGAAGAGCAGCTCGTTCCAGCTGAAGATGAAGCAGATCAGAGCGGTCGCGGCGATGCCGGGCAGCGCGATGGGGGCCACCACGCGCGCGAGGACCGTCGGCAGCCGGGCGCCGTCGATCTGCGCCGCCTCGATCACCGCCACCGGGACCTCGGCCAGGAACGACTGCATCATCCACACCGCGATCGGCAGGTTCATGGACGTGTAGAGGATGACGAGCAGCCAGATGTTGTCGAGCATCCCGGTGTTCTTCGCGAACAGGTAGATCGGCAGCAGGCCCGCCACCACCGGCAGCATCTTGGTGGACAGGAAGAAGAACAGGACGTCCGTCCACTTCTTCACCCGGCGGATCGACAGCGCGTACGCCGCCGGGAGCGCCAGCAGGAGCACGCACAGGGTCGAGACCACCGACGCCATGGTCGAGTTGATCAACGCCGGCCAGGGGCTCGCGCCGCCGCCCGCGCCGAAGAAGTCCCGGTAGCTGTCCAGGGTCAGGGCCGCCCCGAAGGACGGCGGGTTCGTCGCGGCGTCCGCCTCCGAGTGGAACGACGTCAGGGCCATCCAGGCGATGGGCAGGAAGAACAGCAGGCCGACCAGCCAGGCCAGCAGGCCGAGGCCCGCTCCGCGGCGGCGGCTGCCGCTGCGTACGGTCGCGGTGCGTACGGCGGCGGTGCTCATGCGCGGGACACCTCCTCGCGGAACAGGGACGACACGACGCGCAGGGCGAAGGTGGCGATGACGATGGATCCGATGACGACCAGGACGCCGGCGGCGGAGGCCAGGCCGTTCTCGTGGGCCTGGTAGAAACTCTGGTAGACGGTGTAGGGGAGGTTCGCGGTGCCGAGGCCGCCCGAGGTGAGCGTGAAGACCGCGTCGAAGTTCTGGACGATGTAGATCGAGCCCAGCAGGGCTCCCAACTCCAGATACCGACGCAGGTGCGGCAGCGTGAGGTGGCGGAATATCTGCCGGTCGCTCGCGCCGTCGACCCGCGCGGCCTCGATCTGCTCGTGGTCGCGGCTCTGCAGTCCCGCCAGCAGGATCAGCATCATGAACGGCGTCCACTGCCAGATCAGCGAGGCCTCGACCGCCAGCAGCGGGGTGTCGGAGATCCAGTCTGGCTGGGGTCCGCCCACATAGTGCAACAACCCATTGAGCAGGCCGTATTCAGGGTTGTAGAGAACGTGTTTCCAGAGCAGTGCGGCCGCCACCGGCACCACCAGGAACGGGGCGATCAGCATCGTGCGAACCACGCCGCGGCCCCGGAACTTCCGGTTGAGCAGCAACGCCATGCCAAGGCCCAGGACCAGGCTGACCAGAACCACCGTGACCGTCAGCAGGACCGTCGTCCACACCGAGTGGCGCAGGTCCGGGTCGGTGAGGACCTCGCGGTAGTTGTCGACGCCCGTGAAGTGGCGGTCCTTCGGATAGAGCGCGTTCCAGTCGAAGAACGAGATCACCAGCGTGGCCACGAACGGCAGCTGGGTCACCACGATCATGAAGACCAGGGCGGGCAGCAGAGGCGCTCGGGTGGCCCACGCTCGCATACGGTTCGGCGGCCGGGTCGCCGGCCGCGCAGCGGCGGCGGCGACCCGGGCGGAGGTGGTGATGGTCATGATCCCTCGTACCTCTTGGCGACAGCCTCGGCGAGCGCTTGCGACTTCTTCAGCGCGCTGTCCACGGACTCCCGGCCCGCTATGGCGGAGCTGATCTCCTGGGAGACCTTGGTGCCCAGATCGGTGAACTCGGGAATGTCGACGAACTGGATGCCGGGCGCGGGGCGGGGCTGCACACCCGGGTCGTTCGGCTTGGCACTGGCTATGGCGTCGCGGGTGACGTCCGCGAAGGCGGCCGCCTCCTTGCGGTACTCCGGGATGTCATAGGTCGACGAACGCTTGCCGGCCGGCACGTTGGCCCAACCCGCCTTCTCGCCCACGAGCTTCTCGTAGTCCTTGCCGGACGCCCACGAGATGAACTTCCAGGCGTCGCCGGCGTTCTTGGACGCCTTCTGGATGCCCCACGCCCAGGTGTAGAGCCAGCCGGAGCTGTCGGTCTTCTCGACCGGAGCCGGGACGTAGCCGATCTTGCCCTTGACCGGGGAACCGGCGGCCTCCAGCGAACCCGCGCCGGACGTGGCGTCGTACCACATCGCCGTTTTGCCCTGCGTCATGTCGTTCAGGCACTCGGCGAAGCCGGACTGTGCCGCGCCGGACTCGCCGTGCTTGCGGACCAGGTCCACGTAGAACTGCGTGGCCTGCTTGAACTCCGGGGAGTCCAGCTGTGCCTTCCAGTCCTTGTCGAACCAGGTGCCTCCGAAGGTGTTGACGACGGTGGTCAGCGGAGCCATCACCTCGCCCCAGCCGGGCAGCCCGCGCAGACAGATGCCCTTCATGCCGGGCTCGCCGCCGTCCGCCTTGGCGGCCAGGTCGGCGACCTGCTGCCAGGTGGGCTTGGCCGGCATGGTCAGGCCCTTCTTCTGAAAGACGTCCTTGCGGTACATCAGGAAGGAGGATTCGCCGTAGAAGGGCTCGCCGTAAAGCTTGCCGTCCGCGGCGGTGAGGGCCTGCCGCATCGGGGCGAGGATGTCCTGCTGGTCGAAGGTGCTGTCGCTCTTGACGTACGAGTCGAGCGCGTGGAGCCAGCCGTTCTTGGCGTAGATCGGGATCTCGTAGTTGCTGAGCGTGGCGACGTCGTACTGGCCCGCCTGGTTGGCGAAGTCCTGACTGATCTTGTCGCGGACGTCGTTCTCCGGCAGCACGGTGAAGTTCACCTTGATCCCGGTCTTCTTCGTGAAGTTGTCGGCGGTGAGCTTCTGCAACTCCACCATCTGCGGGTTGTTCACCATCAGGACGTTGATGGCGTGGGCGGATCCGCCACCCACGCCGCCTGCCCCGCCGGCGCCTGAGCAGCCGACGAGCAGGGGAGTGATCAGCGTTCCTACGGCGGCCACGGCAAACAGGGCGCGGGGTGTTCTGCGGCTCTGGGTTCGCATGGGGTACTCCTGAACGAATGGGGAGAAAGGGGCGCGCACGGGCGTGAGTGTGCCCTGGGGGACTGTGCTGGTTTTTCAGACGCGGATGACCTGCGGGCCCTGTAGTGAGTAGCGGTGGGCTTCGGAGGCGGGCAGCAGCGTGCTGGTGACGACGGTCTCCAGCTCGCCGATCTCCGCGAACCGGCAGAAGCTGACCGCCCCGAACTTGGTGTGCACCCCCGCGAACACCGTGCGCCGGGAGGCGCGGATCGCCTGTGCCTTGACCTCGCTGACCGCGGGGTCGGGGGTGGTCAGTCCGTGTTCGCGGGAGATGCCGTTGGCGCCGATGTACGCCAGGTCGATGACGAAACCGGCCAGCATCTTCGTCGTCCAGTGGTCGACGGTGGCGAGCGTGCCGTGCCGCACCCGGCCGCCCAGCAGCAGGACGGTGGTGTTCTCGGCCTCCGCGAGCGCGCCCGCGGTGGCCAGGGACGCGGTGACCACGGTCAGCGGCCGGTCCCGGGGCAGCGCCTCGGCGATGAGCTGGGGGGTGAACCCCTCGTCGACGAAGACCGTCTCGGCGTCCCCGAGCAGCTCGGCCGCGGCGGCTGCGATCCGGCGCTTCTCGGGTACGTGGCTGGTGGCGCGGAAGGCGAGGGTCGTCTCGAAACCGGCGCTCTCCACGGGGTAGGCCCCGCCGTGGGTGCGGCGGACCAGGCCGTGGTCCTCCAGGGCGCGCAGATCGCGTCGTACGGTCTCCTTCGCCACGCCCAGCTCCACGGCGAGCGTGGTGACGTCGACCGAGCCCGTGCGGCGGGCGGCTTTGACGATCTCGCGCTGGCGTTCCTCCGCGGTCCTGTCCGTCATCGCCGACACCTGTCTTTCGTGCTCTTGCGCTCGTTCGCCTCCGGGGCACCCGAACCGGTGGTGCCCGTTCGGGCCCGGCAGGGCTCATGGGGGAAGTTCTACAGCGGGTGCGCGGCGGTGACCAGGCCTGTTGCGTGCCCGTGTGTGCCCGACCCTGCCCGCTTGGCTGGATGTGTGCCCGCGTCGGACCTGGGGCGGAACGGGGTGTCGGGTGAGATCGGGCAGCTTCCGTGCCCGAAAAGCGGCGCGGGCGGGCCCGTTCGGTGCCCGCCCGCCCTTGGAGTCGGTCGTCTCAGTACGGCCAGATGGGCGGGTCCGTGACGAAGTGGCCGCCCAGGTGCGCGTGCGCCGGGTTGTCCGGGTCCAGCTCGCCCTGCTCGGCGATGAGCTTCTCGGCGTACGGCTCGGAGTCGTCCTGCGGCTCGTAGCCGAGGCCCCGCGCGGTGGCCAGGTCCCACCACAGGCGGGTGTTGGCCGAGGAGCCGTAGACGACGGTGTGTCCGACGTCCTCGGCGGTCAGGGCCGCGTGGAAGAGGCGGGCGCCGTCCTCGGGGCTCATCCAGACGGAGAGCATGCGGACGCTGGTGGGTTCGGGGAAGCAGGAGCCGATGCGCACCGACACGGTCTCCAGGCCGTGCTTGTCCCAGTAGAACTGGGCCAGGTCCTCGCCGAAGGACTTGGACAGTCCGTAGAAGGTGTCGGGGCGGCGCGGGGTGTCGATCGGGATCAGCACGCTTGATTCGAGAGGTGTGTCGCCCCGGGGGCGCGGGGTGAAGCCGACCGCGTGGTTGGAGGAGGCGAACACGATCCGGCGTACTCCCTCCTCGCGCGCCGCCTCGTACACGTTGTACGTGCCCTCGATGTTCGCCTTCAGGATCTTCTCGAACGTGGATTCCAGAGAGATGCCCGCCAGGTGGATGATCGCGTCGACGCCCCGCACGGCCTCTCGCACGGCGTCCTTGTCCGCGAGATCCGCGGCGATCGCGTCCGGTTCGCCCTCGATCGGCCGCAGGTCGAGGAGGCGCAGCTCGTAGCCGTACTGGGGCAGCAGTCCCCGCATCAGGGTGCCGAGTCCGCCGGCGGCGCCGGTGAGCAGAACGGTGCGGGGAGCGGGCATCCTCGGTCTCCTTGAGATCAACGGCCGCATTCGTGCACAGGATTCACATTCATGGACACGCTAGGGAGCGTCGGCCCGGCCCGTCAAGTGTGGCGCGGAATTGTGGAATCCACCCCTGACTTGCCTGATTGCGCGCTTGACCCGCCCTGAGGTGGCCCCATAGCGTGGATTCGTTCAGAAATATGGACGCGGATCAGAAACGTGCACCTGTCCGGGGTTGTGGTCCACTCGGGAACGCGCGTCGGTCCGCGTAGGAGCGCCTGTTCAAGGGAGAGCCCGTGACGTCAGCCCCTCTCGCCGCTCGACTCAGCATCCCGAGCGGGCCGCTGTTCTTCCCCGTCACCGCGTACGGGCCCGACGGCTCCCTCGCGCTCGACGTCTACAGCGCCCATGTGCGCAAGGGTGTGGAGGCGGGCGCCGCCGCCGTGTTCGCGTGCTGCGGCACGGGTGAGTTCCACGCGCTGACGCCCGAGGAGTTCGAGGCCTGCGTACGGGCGGCCGTCGAGGCCACGGACGGACGGGTTCCTGTCGTGGCCGGCGCCGGTTACGGGACCGCGCTCGCCGTGCGCTACGCGAAGCTCGCGGAGGGCGCCGGGGCGGACGGGCTGCTCGCCATGCCCCCCTACCTGGTGGTCGCGGGCCAGGAGGGGCTGCTGCGGCACTACCGGGACCTGGTCGCCGCGACCTCGCTGCCGACCGTCGTCTACCAGCGCGACAACGCCGTGTTCACGCCCGGGACGGTGGTGGAACTCGCCCGTACGGACGGTGTCATCGGCCTGAAGGACGGGCTCGGCGACCTGGACCTGATGCAGCGCATCGTCAGCGCCGTGCGCAGCGAGGTCACGGGCGACTTCCTCTACTTCAACGGGCTGCCGACCGCCGAGCAGACCCAGCTCGCCTACCGCGGCATCGGCGTCACGCTCTACTCGTCCGCCGTGTTCTGCTTCGCCCCGGAGATCGCCCTCGCCTTCCACCGCGCGCTGACCTCAGGCGACGACACCACCGTGAACCGGCTCCTCGACGGCTTCTACCGCCCGTTCGTCGAACTGCGCTCCCGCGGCCGCGGCTACGCCGTGTCCCTCGTCAAGGCCGGCGTACGGCTGCGCGGCCTCGACGTCGGTGAGGTGCGGCCGCCCCTGCACGAGCCGTCCGAGGACCACGTCAAACAGCTCGCCGCGCTGATCGACCACGGGTACGCGCTGCTCGAGGAGGGCATGTGAAGGCGTCGGCTTTCGTCTACCCCTGGGACGTCAACGGGGACCCCGAGGCCCCGCACCGCATCGCCGCGCTGGGCGTCCGGCAGGCGACCCTCGCCTCCGCGTACCACTCCACACGCGCCCTCACGCCCCGGCACCCGCGCCACCGCATCGTGACCGCCCGCCATGCGGCCGTGCTCTACCCGACGGACGCGCGCTGGGAGGGCCGCACCCCGCGCCCCCACCCGGCCGGCGACTGGGCCCCGGGGGACGCCTTCGGCGAGGCGGCCCGCGCGCTCACCGCGGCCGGGCTCGAGGTGCACAGCTGGGTGGTGCTGGCGCACAACTCCCGCCTGGGCGAGGAGCATCCCGGCACCTCCGTGGTCAACGCCTACGGCGACCGCTACCCCTGGGCGCCGTGCATCGCGCAGCCCGCCACGCGCGCGTACCTCGTCGACCTGGCGGCCGAGGCGGCCGTACGGCCCGGCGCGCGCGGCACCGAGCTCGAGTCGCTCGGCTGGTACGGGCTGGCGCACCTGCACGCCCACGACAAGATCGGCGGCGTGACGCTCGGGGACGCCGGGCAGTACCTCATGTCGCTGTGCTTCTGCCCGAGTTGCGGTGAGGGCTACGGACGGCACGGACTGGATGCGGAGGAACTGGCCGCGGCGGTACGGGCCGCACTGGAGCCGGTGTGGCGCGGCGCGCCCTCCGACGGGGGCTGGGCGGGCGTGGAGAAGCTCCTCGGTGAGGCGAAAGCGGCCGCCACGCGCGCGTGGCGCGACACCACCGCCCGCACACTCCAGGAGGAGGCCGTGGCAGCGGTCCGGGCGGCCGCGCCCGAAGGCTTCCAGGTGCTGCTGCACGCGGACCCGGTCTCGTACCACTGCGGCGCCAACGCGGGCGTCGACCCCGCGCACATCCTGTCCGTGGCGGACGGCGTGGTGGTGCCCTGCACGGGCGGCGCCGGCCTGCTGACCCCGTTCGCGGAACAGAACCGGACGGGTGCCGTCCTCGCAGCCAACCTCACCGTGGTCTCCGGCATGGGCGGCAGCCCGGGGACACTCGCGCGGGACGCCCGGGGCGCCGCAGAGCTGGGCGCGACGGAACTGCGGCTATATCACGCCGGGTTGGCGTCCGACGGCGACCTCGAAGCCGTACGGGACGCTCTCGCGGGGCTCTGAAGCAGCGGCGCCATCGCCACCGGCGCGACCAGACCCAGCACCACCAGCACCGGCCGGTGGCCGACCAGTTCGACGAGCCCCGCCCCGACGGCCAGCCCGACCGCGTTCGGGCCGAACAGCAGCGTGCTCGCCGTGGCGGCCGCACGGCCCAGCAGCGGGCCCGGCGTCTCCCGCTGCACCGCGGTGAACGCCGTGATCAGGACACACGGCAGTCCCGCACCGATGGCCGCGCTGCACACCAGCGCCACCGGGCCGGACGGGATCGCCCTGAGCCCCACACCGGCGGCGAACAGGGCGATGCCGCAGGCCGCGAACGGGCGCTCGCCCAGGCGGCGCAGGGCGGGGCCCGAGACCGTGCCGATCAGCACCGAACCGGTGCCCTGGACGGCGAAGAGCACCCCGGCGTACGCGGGGGAGCGGCCGAGGCCGTCCACGACCGCGTAGACCATCGCGCCGTTGAGCCCGGCGAACAGCATCGTGGTCCCGCCCGCCAGGACCAGCGGCCGCAGCCGCTCGTGCCGCCACAGATGGCGCGCGCCGTCGGCGGTCCGTGTACGCCAGTCCGCGGTGGGCGGGTCGGGGCTGTCCTCGCGGACCCGCAGCAGCGCGTACAGGCCCGTGGCGAGCACGAACGTGACCGCGTCCAGGAACGCCACGCAGGGGCCCCCGTACGCCGCGTAGATCCCCGCGCCGGCCAGCGGGGCGACGAGCTTCATGCCCTCCGTGGCCGTCATCCTCAGTCCGTTGAAGTCGCCGAGCAGCGAGCCGTCGACGGCGGCCGCGACCAGCGCCGACTCGGCCGCGTCGTGGACGATCCCGGCCGCCCCGTAGACGAACAGGACCGCGTACAGCAGCCACAGCCCGTCCCGGGAGTGGACGGTGAAGAGCGTCAGCAGGAGGGCCGCGAGGCCGAGGCTCGTGCCGATGAGCAGCGGTTTGCGGCGAACACGGTCGGCGAGCGTGCCCAGGGCCGGTCCGGTCAGGATCGGCGCCCACATGGCGAGCAGGCACAGTGCGGCCAGGCCGTCCGAGCCGGTGAGGTCCTTGACCCACACCCCGGACGCCAGCCACAGCGCCGACGTGCCGAAGCCGGACACCACCACCCCGGCCAGACAGAGCCCCGCATCGCGGTCGCGCAGCACGCGCGCCGCCGTCCATGTGGTCGTCATGCCCGGTCATCGTGGCTCTAAGGACACGGGGGCGGGATCGGGCAGGTGCCTTAGGAACGCGGGTCCGGGGCCGTCCCGGTCGGAAATCCGTTGGACGTTGTCCCTTGTGCCCCTGGGAGGGATACGCGGCGCGTGACAGCCCGTCACAAGCACGTTGCCGCAACTCCCTTTGTCAGAAGCATTGACGAGACACAGGGGCGCTCTTACCTTCGACGCGTCGTACTTCGTACGTCATATATGAGACGCGATACGCGAGATCAGATACGCGACATCGCATACGCGACATCGCATACGCGACATCCGAGAAGCGCGCATGACCTCTGTGCCCACGCCGATCCCCTCCCGCACGCAGTACGTGCTGGAAGGGATCAAACACCGCATCCTCACCGGGCAGCTGACGCCCGGCCAGGCCCTGGTGGAGACCGAACTCGCCGCACAATTCGGGGTGTCGAAGACACCCGTGCGCGAGGCGCTCAAGACCCTGGCCGGGACCGGGCTCGTCGTGATGAGCCAGTACAAGGGCGTCACGGTGCGCATGGTGGACGCGGACATGGCGCGCGAGGTCTACGACGTCCGGCTGCTCCTGGAGCCGGAGGCACTGCGGCGCTCGGTGCGGCGCGGGGCCTCCCTGGACGCCGCGCGCGACGCGCTGAAGCGGGCCGACGAGGCGAGCGACACCGCCGAACGCTCCCTGGCCAACCGAGAGTTCCACCGCGCCCTGTATCTGCCGTGCGGCAACCCGCTGCTCGGCCGGATGCTCGACGAGGTCCGCGACCAGGCCGCCCTCGTCTCCGCCGTCGCCTGGGCCGCAGACCCCTCCTGGGAGCGGGAGGCCACCGAGCACCAGGAGATCCTGCGGCTCGCCCTCGGAGGCGACGCCGACGGGGCGGCGAGCGCCCTTCACGCCCACATCGCGTCGTTCGTGCGACGGGCCTTCCCCACGACCGAAGCAGCGGAGCCGGGGGCCCGGGGAGAGGACGGTCAGGCATGACAACGACGTTCGAGACCCAGCGGGCGGCCCTGGCCGACGTGGTGGCGATCCCGGTGACCCCGTTCACCGAGGACGGCGGCGTGGACCAGGACGCCCACCGGGCCCTGCTGCGTCGCCTGCTCGACGGCGGGGTGAGGACCCTGACGCCCAATGGAAACACCGGCGAGTTCTACGCCCTCACCCCCGAGGAGCGGCGCCTCGTCAGCGAACTGACCGTCCAGGAGGCGGGGGAGCGGGCCGCGATCCTGGTACGCCCGGAGGTCGCCGCCATAGCCGCCGGGAACGGCGTGCTCTACAACTCCCAGATCACCCAGGCCGACACCGGCTGCGACTTCGAGTTCCTGGCCCGGCCCGGCCAGGTCCCGGACCCGTACGCCGGCTGACCCACCGCACGACCCCCGGGCCTGCTCACGCACCACCGCAGGTCCCGGGGTACCCACCCCGGTACCGCCTGTCGAAGCGCTTCAACCATGTGTACGTAGCAAGCGCTTCCCGTGCCCGCTGTAAACGCCCCATTGCGAACGGAGAACAGTCATGGCCCAAGCCGCGGCCGTGGCGAAACCGCCCGCGCCACCCCGGCGGCGCCGTGCCTCCGCCACGCCGCGCAGGCTCCCGTACCTGCTGATCGCCCCGGCGGCCCTGCTGATGCTGGGCTTCATCGCCTACCCGGTCCTCAGCGTCTTCTACCTGCAGAACTACAACCCCACCAAGCCGTGGCGGAACGGCTACGCGGGCTTCGACAACTTCGTCCAGGCCTTCACCGAGGACCCGCAGTTCTGGCACACGCTGACGTTCAGCGCCAAGTGGGTCTTCGTCGAGGTCGGGCTGCAGCTGCTGTTCGGTCTGGCCCTCGCCCTCATCGTCAACCAGACCTTCGTGGGCCGGGCGCTCGGCCGGGCGCTGGTGTTCTCCCCGTGGGCCGTCTCCGGGGTGCTGACCTCCGCGATCTGGGTGCTGCTCTACAACTCCCAGACCGGCATCACCCGTTACCTCGCCGACATGGGCATCGGCTCCTACGGCACGAGCTGGCTGTCGGACACCTCCACCGTCTTCCCGGCGGCGGTCGTCGCCGACCTGTGGCGCGGCGTCCCCTTCTTCGCGATCCTCATCCTCGCCGACCTCCAGTCCGTCTCGAAGGACCTGTACGAGGCCGCCGAGGTCGACGGGGCGAGCCGCTCCAAGCAGTTCCGGCACATCACGCTGCCGCATCTGAAGGACGCCATCGTGCTGTCCACGCTGCTGCGCGCGGTGTGGGAGTTCAACAACGTCGACCTGCTCTACACCCTCACCGGCGGCGGTCCGGCCGGTGAGACCACCACGCTCCCGCTCTACATCGCCAACACCAACGTGGACGCCCACAACTTCGGCTACGCCTCGGCACTGACCACGGTGGCGTTCGTGATCCTGCTCTTCTTCTCGATGGTCTATCTGCGGCTGAGCAAGTTCGGAGGTGAGGGCAAGTGATCACCGAGATCGCGGCCGCACCCGACAGCGTGGTGTCCGAGCCGGCCCGTCCGAAGGGCGGGCACCGCGCCTGGGACGAGGTCCCGCGCCGGCAGATCTACCTGCCCCTGTCCCTCTACCTGCTCTTCACCCTCGTCCCCTTGTACTGGATCCTGCTCTTCGCCCTGCGCCCGGCCGGCTCCACCTCGCTGCTTACCTGGCCGGTCACCTTCGACCACTTCGAGAAGGTGTGGCGTGCTCGTCGGCGTCGCGACCCTCGTGATGACGACGGTGGTGGCGCTGGCCGGCGGCTACGCGCTCGCCCGGTTCGACTTCCGCGCCAAGCGCGCCTTCATCCTCGCCCTCCTCTGCTCGCAGTTCGTGCCGGGCGCGCTGCTGCTGGTCCCGCTCTTCCAGATCTTCGCCGACCTGCGGATGATCAACTCGCTGGGCAGCGTCATCATCGCCGAGACCGTATTCCAGCTGCCGCTGTCGATGATTCTGATCAGCGGCTTCATCAGGAACGTGCCGCCCTCGCTGGAGGAGGCCGCCTGGGTGGACGGCTGCGACCGCTTCGCCGCCTTCCGGATCGTCGTCCTGCCGCTGCTGCGGCCCGGCCTCATCGCCGTCACCCGGACAGCACGCTGCCGTACTACTACGGCCGGATCTACGAGCAGCACGACGGCGAACTGGACATCGTCAAGGGCGCCGACTACGTGACCGCTCCTGGAACGTCTTCGCCGACCACGACAAGACGATCCTCATCGGCAACAGCGACAGCGCCTCCACCGCCGCCGTCGACCGGGGCCACCTGAAGGTCACCTTCCACCACAACCTGTTCTCGAACCTGGTCGAGCGCGCACCGCGCGTCCGCTTCGGGCAGGTCGACTCCTACAACAACCACTTCGTCGCGGGCGACGGCTACTCCTACAGCTACGGCATCGGCATGGAGTCCCAGCTCGTCGCCGAACACAACGCGTTCACGCTGCCGGACGGGGCCGGCGCCGGGAAGATCCTGAAGAAGTGGAAGGAGGCGCCGGTCACCGCCGCCGACAACTACATCAACGGCACGCTCACCGACCTGATCGCCGTGCACAACGCGGAGATGCCCGGCGAGACGCTGCAGTCGGGTGCCGGCTGGACGCCGACCCTGCGCACCAAGGTCGACCCGGCCCGGGCGGTTCCGGGGATCGTCGACCACCGCGCGGGTGCGGGAAAGGTCTGCTGACCGTGGCGGCCACCGTGGGACGCAGAGCCTTCCTCGCCGCGAGCGCCGGCGCCGCCGTGACGCTCGGCCGCGTGGGCCCCGCCCGGGCGGACTCCGCGTTCGGGCCCTACGGCTCGCCGTCCGCCCGCCTCACCGGGAAGACCCTGCACGTCCACCCGGGCGGCGCCGGGGACTTCACCAGCGTGCAGGCCGCCGTCACGGCGGCGAACGGCGCCGGGTTCACGCTGGCCATCGCGCCGGGGACGTACCGGGAGACGGCCGTCGTGGACGCCACCCGCACCGGCATGACCTGGATCGGCGCCTCCGGGAACGCCCGGGACGCGGTGGTCGTGTACGACAACGCCAACGGGACGCCCAAGCCCGGCGGCGGCACCTACGGCACCACCGGCTCGGCACCACCACCGTGCAGGCCGACGGGTTCACCGCCCGCCACCTCACCTTCGCCAACGACTTCCTGCGCGCCGAGCACCCCGAGATCACCGGCACGCAGGCCGTCGCCATCAAGGTGCAGGGCGACCGCAGCGCCTTCGAGCGGTGCCGGTTCCTCGGCCACCAGGACACGCTGTACGCCGACTCGACGGCGCTCGGCACCTTCGCCCGGCAGTACTACCGGGACTGCTACGTCGAGGGCGACGTCGACTTCGTCTTCGGCCGGGCCACCGCCGTCTTCGAGGCCTGTCACTTCCGCACCCTGAACCGGACGGACCTGGCCGCCGCCCCCTTCGGCTTCGTCTTCACCCCGTCGACCGCGCTCGCCAACCCGCGCGGCTACCTGGTCATGAGGAGCCGGATCAGCAGCGAGGCCCCGGACGCCTACTACAAACTCGCGCGTCCGTGGGTGCCCGGCTCCGACCCCACCGCCCGCCCGATGCTGACCGTACGGGACACCCACCTCGGCGCCGGCATCGACGCGGTAGCGCCGTACGCCAACATGTCCGACTCCTACCCATGGCAGAACCAGCGGTTCGCGGAGTACCGCAACACGGGACCCGGCGCCGCGATCAGCGTCCCCGTCAACCGGCCCCAGCTCACCGACACGGAGGCCCGGTCGGCCACCCGCGAGGCGTACCTCGGCGACTGGACCCCCTGGCGGACGCGTCGACCACGTACAACGCCCGCAAGTCCGACGGCTCCCTGCCCGACACCACGTTCCTGACCACGGCACCACCATCGGCGCGACCATGAACTGACCCGGGAGGGGCACCGTCTTGGGCCCGTTGGCCGGTCGGGAAGATATCGATCGGGCAACGGGCCTCGCGCTCAGGGTGGTGACGCGCGTAGAAAACTTGTCATGCATAAGCCACTTCGTATCGCGGCCCTCGTCGCCGCCTGTGCCGTCGCCGGCGGGGCCCTCTACGGCGCCGGCGCGGCCACCGCCGGTCAGTCGACGGCGAACTCCACCCACGAGCCCTACAACATCGGGCTCCTCGTGAAGGACATCGACACCTACTACGGCACCACGGCCGACGCCGACGGTGTCTACCAGGCGTCCCCGCAGAGCCCGTACGCCAAGGACCTGGCGCGCATCGACGCGGACGCCCGGCGGTACATCGACAAGGCCGCCCGCAAGGCGCACCACCGGGGCGAGAAGCCGGCCGTCGTCTTCGACATCGACGACACGCTGCTGCTCAGCCTCGACTACGAGAAGCGCTACAACTACACGTACAACTCGGCGACCTGGGCCGCGTACGTGAACAAGGCCGACCGTCCCGCGGTCTTCGGCAGCCCCGAACTCGTCCGGTACGCCGCGTCCAAGGGCGTCGAGGTCTTCTACAACTCGGGGCTGAGCGAGGCGCAGCGCTCGGCCGCCGTCGAGAACCTGAAGAAGGTCGGCGCCGATGTGAACCTCGACGCCGACCACATGTTCCTCAAGGACGCGGCCAACCCGCCGTCCTACCTGGGCGGCTGCGCCACCCCGGGTGCCTGGAAGTGCAGCACCGTCCAGTACAAGTCCGGCACCCGCAAGCACATCGAGGACCTGGGGTACGACATCGTCGCCAACTTCGGCGACCAGTACTCCGACCTCGACGGCGGCTACGCCGACCGGACGTACAAGCTGCCCAACCCGACGTACTTCGTCAGCTAGCCCGCACCGGCGGGACCGACCGCAGGGTCGGGACCACCGGAAGGATCGTGCCGTCGGCCGCGAACTCCATGCGGTCGACGGTCGTCTCCCGGTGCATGCCGTCCCCGCCCGGCTTCCCGGGGCCGTTCAGCGCGAACCGGTGGTAGACGATGTACCAGTCGTCGGTGCCGGGCACGTTCACCACGGAGTGGTGCCCGGTGCCGAGGATGCCGTACTCGGGGCGCTTGGACAGGATGGTGCCCCGCTTGGTCCACGGGCCGAGCGGGGACGGGCCGGTGGCGTAGGCGACGTGGTAGTTCTCGCTG
Organism: Streptomyces sp. NPDC051104; assembly: GCF_040682835.1. Lineage (NCBI taxonomy): Bacteria > Bacillati > Actinomycetota > Actinomycetes > Kitasatosporales > Streptomycetaceae > Streptomyces > Streptomyces sp. NPDC051104. The sequence continues at coordinate 23,578 of NZ_JBFBBS010000049.1, forward strand.
CGGGTGTCGTCCTCGGACCACATGAAGTAATACGTGCCGTTGCGCTTGATCACGAAGGACCCCTCACGGAAGTCGTCCGTGGTGATGTCCTTCACCTTGGAGGCGTCGTACGACGTCATGTCCGCGTTTAGCGGGACGACGTACGCGTGGCCGTTGCCCCAGTACAGATACGACTGGCCGTCGTCGCCGGTGAAGACCGCCGGGTCGATCATCTGGCCCTTCAGGCTCCCGCCCTTGGCGACCAGCGGCTTGCCCAGCGCGTCCTTGAACGGGCCCGCGGGCCAGTCGGCCACCGCCACGCCGATCTGCTGCTCGGCGCAGAAGTAGAAGTAGTACTTGTCGTTCTTCTCGGCGATCGCCGGCGCCCAGGCGTACTCGTCCGCCCACGTCACGTCCGGGCCGAGGTCCAGGATGACGCCGTGGTCCTTCCAGTGGACCAGGTCCTTCGACGAGTACGCCTTGAAGCTGGTGCCGCTCCAGCCGTTGTAGCCGTCGGTCGTCGGGTAGATCCAGTACTGGCCGTCCAGGTAGGCGACGTCGGGGTCGGCGTTCAGGCCGGGCAGGACCGGGCTGCGGGTCGGCACCGCCTCCACCGTCCAGGTGCGCTTCGTGCCGTCGGCGGCCGTGACGCTGTACGTCTGCGGGGTGCGGAAGTCAGGCGGGTACCGGAGGGCGGGGTGATGGTCGCGCCCTCGCCGAGCCACAGCCCGGCAACCCTCTCGGGCCACGGCGGCGACCAGGGACAGCCCTCGCCGACCGGAACCGGCGGGGCGCTCTCGTGCGCCTCCTGGTCGCCGCTTCTTACGAGTCGCCGTCGGCGCCGTCGCCGTGCGCGGCGAAGTCGCCCTTCACCGCGAGGTGTTCACCACCCGCCGTCGCCGTCATCGTGTAGCTGTCGCCCCCGGCGTCCCGGCCGCCGCGGTCGTGGTCGTACTGCCCCGCGAACACCCACTGGCCCGCCGGGACCGTACGGCCCTGTTCGAGCACCCAGGTGTAGACGAGGAAGCCGTCCTTCTCGGCGACCGTGAAGGTGAAGTCCTGCTCCGGAAGCGACCGCCAGGAGCCCGTCGAGGACACCCCGCCGGTCTGCGCGACCTTCAACTCGACGGTGAGCGAGGTGAGCAGCTCGCTGGTCTTCAGGGTCAGGTTGCTCTGTGCCCAGAAGTCGTTGCTGTGCGGGTCCACCGAGCCGTCCGACCACAGCGGACCGTCCTGGACGCCGGAGGCGCCCGGCGGGGTGGTGGCGGTCGCGGGGGCGTTCGGGGACGCCGATGCCGAAGGGCTCTGCCTGCCCGGGGCGTGGGACGCGCCCTTGCCCGGGGTCGGCCCGGTGCGCGGCTCGTCGCGGCCGGGGACGGGGTCGGCGTGGGCGAGACGGCGACCGTCTGCTGGGCGGGGGTGTCGTCCTTGACCGCCGAGGCGACCGCGTAGCCGCCCAACGCGAGGACGCCCGCGACCCCGGCCGTGGCGCCCACGACCCGCACCCAGCCCCACAGCGGCGGACGCGTCGCCCGGCGGCTCGGACGGAACGGCGCGGCCATGCCGCGCTCGACGCGGGCCAGGATGCGCGCGCGGTCGGGCTCGTGCGTCTCGGCCGCCGCGTGCAGCCTGGCGCGCAGCTCGTCGTGCACGTCCCGCGGCGTAGTCATCGGTCCCTTCCTCCAGTGCGCACCACCGCGGCGTGAACGCGCCGAGGGGCCTCGACGGTGCCCAGGAGCCGCTGCAATTCGGCCATACCCTTCGACGTCTGGCTCTTCACCGTACCCACCGAGATGCCCAGCGCGAGCGCCGTGTCCTTCTCGGAGAGGTCGAAGGCGTGCCGCAGCACCACGCACGCCCGTTTGCGGAACGGCAGGCGGCGCAGGGCCTCCTGGACGTCGACGACCGCCGGGACGTCCGGGTTCTCGGCCTTCTCCTCGCGCTGGGACCAGAAGAGGGTGATCCGGCGGCGTTCGCGCACCGCGCTGCGGATCCGGGTGCGGGCCAGGTTGGCGACCACCCCGCGCGCGTACGCCACCGGGTGGCCGGCGGCGCGCACCCGGTCCCAGCGGTGCCACAGCGCGAGCAGCGCGTCGGCCGCCAGGTCGTCGGCGGCGTCCGCCTCACCGGTCAGCAGCTGGGCGAGCCGGGCGAGTTCGGCGTAGTGCCGCTCGAAGAAGGCGTGGAACTCCACGGAGGCGGCGTCGTCGACGACAGTGCCCACGGGCGACCTCTCCTCGCTGCGGCTCCGGCACCTCTGAGGGCACCTGTGTATGTGGTGCAAGTGCCATGTGGACGTCCGGAGTGCGGTACGGGACGAGATCCGGAAGCGTAGCAGCGTTCGTACGGAGCTTCGAACGTTGTATGGCAGGCCGAACTCTCCGATTCCGTAACACGGAGAAAACCTGAAACGGGTTCACCACGGGAACAATCCAGCCAGCATCCCGCACTGGTTCAACAGGCAACAAGGAGTCCTGCCATGCCCGACACACAGAAGGTGGCCGGCCGGTCAAGTGCCGCGCCCCCGGCGACCAACGGCCTCGACCGGTTCTTCCGGATCTCCGAACGGGGCTCCACCTTCGGTCGTGAGATACGCGGCGGCTTCGCCACGTTCTTCACGATGGCCTACATCCTTGTCCTGAATCCGATCATCCTGGGCAGCGCCAAGGACAAGTTCGGCCACCAACTGGACACCGGCCAACTGGTCACGGCCACCGCGCTGGTGGCCTGTGTGATGACGATCATCATGGGTGTCGGCGGCAACCTGCCGCTCGCCATCGCCGCCGGCCTCGGTCTCAACGCCGTCGTCGCCTTCCAACTCGCCCCCCTGATGAGCTGGGCCGACGCCATGGGCCTCGTCGTCATCGAGGGCGTCCTGATCTGCGTCCTGGTGCTCACCGGACTGCGGGAAGCGATCATGAACGCGATCCCGCAACAGATGAAGCAGGCCATCGGCGTCGGCATCGGTCTGTTCATCGCGTTCATCGGCTTCGTCGACGCCGGGTTCGTCAGCCGCATCCCGGACGCCGCGAACACCACCGTGCCGGTGCAACTGGGCGCCGTGGGACGCCTGACCGGCTGGCCCGTCCTGGTCTTCTGCCTCGGCGTGCTGCTCACCGTCGCGCTGCTCGCCCGCAGGGTGAAGGGCGCCATCCTGATCAGCATCGTGACCATGACGGTCGTCGCGATCGTCATCAACGCCGTCGCCGACATCAAGAGCTGGGGCCTGACCACCCCGAAGCTCCCCGACAAGGTCGTGGCGGCCCCCGACTTCGGGCTCGTCGGTCACTTCAGCCTGTTCGGCGCCTTCGGCGAAACGAGCGCCATCACCGTCGTCCTGCTGATCTTCACGCTGATTCTGTCGGACTTCTTCGACGCCATGGGCACCATCGTCGGCATCAGCGCGGAGGCCGGGCTGCTCGACGAGCAGGGCCAGGTGCCGGGCATCGGCCGGGTGCTGTTCATCGACGGCGCCGCCGCGATCACCGGCGGCGTGGGCTCCGCCTCCTCCAACACCGCGTACATCGAGTCCGCCGCCGGCGTCGGAGAGGGCGCGCGCACCGGGTTCGCCAACCTGATCACCGGCGGCCTGTTCGGCCTCGCGCTGTTCCTCACGCCGCTGCTGACCATCGTGCCGCTCCAGGCGGCGGCGCCCGCCCTGATCGCCGTCGGCTTCCTGATGATGACGCACGTCAAGCACATCGACTGGGACCGGTACGAGATCGCCATTCCGGCGTTCCTCACCATCGCCGCGATGCCGTTCACGTACTCGATCACCGACGGCATCGGCGCCGGCTTCCTGTCGTACGTCGTCATCAAGACGGTCCTCGGCAAGGCCAAGGAGGTCAACTGGCTGCTGTGGGGTGTCTCGGCGCTGTTCCTGGTGTACTTCGCGATCGACCCGGTGGAGCAGATCCTCGGCGTGCGGTGATTCCCGGGCGCGCCGCATTCGATTGCGGCTGCGCCGCGGGCCGGACCCCCGGCCGGGGCATCGCCGGTCGGGGGCTTCCAGCACTCAACTCTTGAGCGCCGCCTGCATCATGGCCTTGGCCACCGGCGCCGCCAGCCCGTTGCCGCTCACCTCGGAACGTGCCGCGTCCGACTGCTCGACCACCACCGCCACCGCGACCTCCCTGCCCGTCGCGCCGGACTTGCCGTACGCCGTGAACCAGGCGTACGGCACCTGGCTGTTGTTCTCGCCGTGCTGCGCGGTACCGGTCTTGCCGCCCACGGTGACGCCCGGTATCTGCGCGTTCGTACCCGTGCCCTTCTCGACGACCGTCTGCATGGCGGACTCCAGCTGGGCGGCGGTCGAGGAGCTGACGATCCGCTTCGTGGACGTGTCGTTGTCGTAGTTCTTCAGCACATCGCCGCCGCTGTCGGTGATCTGCGACACCGTGTGCGGGCTGACCAGCTCACCGCCGTTGGCCAGGGCGGCGGACACCATGGCCATCTGCAGCGGGGTCGCGGTCACGTCGAACTGGCCGATACCGGACAGGGCCGTCTGCGCCTGGTCCATCCTCGAGGGGTACACGCTCGTGTACGCCCGCACCGGCACGTCCAGCTGGTCGTCGTTGAAGCCGAACTTCTCGGCCATCGCCTTCACCTTGTCCTGGCCCAGGTCGACGGCCATCTTCGCGAAGACGTTGTTGCACGAGTACTCCAGGGCCACCCGGATCGAGGCGTTCCCGCAGGGGGCGGAGGGGTTCTCGTTGGACAGCTCGTCGGTCGACAGCGGCAGCCGGTAGGGGTTCGGGCTGACCGTCTTCTGGTCCACCGACGCATAGAGCCCGTCCTCCAGCGCGGCCGCCGCCACCACCAGCTTGAACGTCGATCCCGGGGGCAGGGGCTGGCGCAGCGCGCGGTTGGTGAGCGGCTTGTCCGGATCGGCGTTCAGCTGCTTCCAGGCGGCCCCGGCGGTGTTGGCGTCGGTCAGCGACGACGGGTCGTAGGACGGGGTCGAGACGACAGCGAGGATGCGGCCGGTCTTCGGGTCGATCGCGACGGCGGCGCCCTTCTTGCCGCCGAGTGCGTCGTACGCCGCCTTCTGCACGTCCGGGTCGATCGTCGTCACCACGTTCCCCGGTTCGGCCCGCTGGTTGGTGATCGTGTCCATGGCGGTCTTCAGCCGGGGATCCGTGCCGTCGAGCAAGTCCTGGTAGACGCCTTCGAGTGGGTCGGGGCATAGCTCTGCGAGGCGTAGCCCGTCACCGCGGCGTACAGCTTGCCGTCGGTGTAGGTGCGCTTGTACGCGAGGTCGCCGCCGGTCGTCCGCGCCGAGCCGGTGACCGACCTTCCGGCCACGATGATGTTCCCCAGCGGCTGCGAGTACGTCTCGATCGCGCCTCGCCGGTTGTCCTGGTCGTCCGCGAGCGCCTTGCCGTCGTACAACTGCACCCAGGTGGCCCTGACCAGCAGAGCGAACACCAGGGCCAGCACGAAGACGGAGGCGCGCCTGATCGTCTTGTTCATCGCGCCAGGAAGACGAACGGGACGGGCCGGACCGTTCCCGAACGCCCCTTTTCTCATCCGGCGCTCATGATCCCCGCCGGACCGCGCCAGCCCGGCTTCACCCCTCCAGCGTCAGCACCACCTCGTCGATCTCCTCGTCCCTGGCGTGCGCATACCCCCTGGCCCGTGCGGTCTCGCGGAAGCCGCACTTCTCCAGCACGCGCAGCGACCCCGCGTTGTCCGCCGCCGCCCGTGCGTACAGCGGGCGTTCCGGCACGTGAGCCAGCAGCCCCCGCAGCGCGGCCGTCGCCACGCCCCGCCCCCAGTACGCGCGGTCGATCCAGTACGTCACCTCGCGCTCGCCCGGTTCCCCGTACACCGCCGCGCTCCCCACCACGTCGCCGTCCGCCAGGACCGTGCGGGCGAGGACGTCGGACGAGGACCGTATCTTCTTCCAGTGGGCGTCGAAGACGTCCGGGTCGGCAGGATCCCCCGGGGTGAAGGCGGCCATCCGGACCGCCTCGGGATCGCTCATCTGCCGGTAGAAGACCGGCAGGTCGCTGTCGTGGACCTCGCGGAGCACGACCTCCATGGTTCACAGCCTCCGGGTGGCGAGCGTCAGACGGTCCCTCGCGTCGAACAGGGCGTCCTTGATCATCTGTTCGTGGGCCGGGGTCAGGCGGGCCACCGGGACCGAGCAGCTGATCGCGTCGCGGGCCGGGGTGCGGTAGGGGATCGCCACCCCGAAGCAGCGCAGCCCCAGCGTGTTCTCCTCCCGGTCCACGGCGAAGCCCTGCTCCCGGACCTGGTGCAGCTCCTCGATCAGCTTCTCACGGTCCGTGATGGTGTGTTCGGTCAGCGCCGGAAGCGTCTCCGGGAGCATCTTGCGGACCTGCTCGTCCGTGTGCGTGCTCAGCAGCGCCTTGCCCAGCGACGTCGAGTGCGCGGGCAGCCGGCGCCCCACCCGAGTGAAAGGCCGCAGGTAGTGCTGCGACTGGCGGGTCGCCAGGTACACCACGTTCGTGCCGTCCAGGCGCGCCAGGTGGATCGTCTCCGTCGTGTCGTCCGACAGCCGGTCCAGGGTCGGGCGGGCCGCCGCCACCACCTCGTCGCCGTCGATGTACGACGTGCCGACCAGCAGCGCCCGCACTCCGATGCCGTACCGCGTGCCCGTCGCGTCCGTCTCCACCCAGCCCAGCTCCACGAGCGTGCGCAGCAGCATGTACAGGCTGGACTTGGGGTATCCGACGGCCTCCTGCACGGAGGCCAGCGAGTGCATGCCGGGGCGGCCGGCGAAGTACTCGAGCAATTCGACCGTCCGCACCGCGGACTTGACCTGCGCCCCGCCGCCTGTCTCGCCTGCCGACATCGCCCTTGACCCCTTCGTTCGCCGGGAAATAGTCTCCGAGCCGCATATTCATCATCAGAGACAGCGTTCAGTATATCGAACGCCCCTGATGGATGACGTATGAACTGCGGCATGACATCTGGAGGGATCCGCGGTGGCAGCAGCACCAGTCTGGAGTGTCGACCCCCGAACCGGGAAGCAGCGTGAACAGGTTGCGGTGGAGGCCACAGCTGAGGAGGTGGACGCCGCCGTCCGGGCCGCCCACGACGCGCGTGGTTCCCTCGCCGACCGAAGGGTCCGCTCGGCGTTCCTGCGCGCCGCCGCCGACGAGCTGGAAGCGGCCAAGGACCACCTCGTCGAGGCGGCGGACGCGGAGACCGCCCTCGGTCCGGTCCGGCTGAGCGGCGAGCTCGCCCGCACCTGCTACCAGCTGCGCGCCTTCGCGGACATCGTCGACGAGGGCGCCTTCCTCGACGTCGTGATCAACCACCCCGACGACACGGCGACCCCGCCGATCCCCGATCTGCGCCGCTACAAGGTCCCGCTGGGCGTCGTCGCCGTGTACTCGGCCTCCAACTTCCCCTTCGCCTTCTCCGTGGCCGGCGGCGACACCGCGAGCGCGCTCGCCGCGGGCTGCCCGGTCGTCGTCAAGGCCCACCCCGACCACCCGGCCCTGTCCGAACTGGTCGCGGCGGCCCTGCGCCGCGCCGCCGAGCGGCACGACATCCCGAAGGGCGTGCTCGGTCTCGTCCACGGTTTCCAGGCGGGCATCGAGCTGATCAAGCACCCGCTGGTCGCCGCCGCCGGGTTCACCGGCTCCATCCGCGGCGGCCGCGCCCTCTTCGACGCGGCGGCGGCCCGCCCCGTCCCGATCCCGTTCCACGGTGAACTCGGCTCGCTCAACCCGGTGGTCGTCACCGAGGCCGCCGCCGCCGAGCGCGCCGAGACGATCGGCGCGGGTCTCGCGGGCTCCATGACGCTGGGCGTCGGCCAGTTCTGCGTCAAGCCCGGCCTCGTCCTTGCCCCCACGGGAGCGGCGGGCGACCGCCTGGTGAAGTCCCTGACCGAGGCGGTCAGCGACACCGACGCCGGCGTCCTGCTCGACCACCGCATGCGCGACAACTTCATCGCGGGGGTCGCCGAGCGCGCGGCGCTTCCCGATGTGGAGTCACCGGTCACCGCCGGCCCGGGCAGCGAGCACACCGTGAGCGCGGGCTTCCTCACCGTCCCGGCCGAGAAGCTCACCACGGAGGGCGAGTACGACCTGCTCCTCGAGGAGTGCTTCGGCCCGATCACGGTCGTCGCCCGCTACGAGGACGAGGACGAGGCCAAGCGCGTCCTGGGCCGGCTCCCCGGCAACCTCACAGCGACGGTGCACCTGTCGAGCGAGGAGGTGGCGGGAGAGGGCCGTGGCGCGGAGATCCTGCAGGAGCTGACCCCACTGGCCGGGCGCGTGCTCGTCAACGGCTGGCCCACCGGGGTGGCGGTGGCGCCCGCTCAGCACCACGGTGGTCCGTACCCGGCGACCACGTCCACGTCCACCTCGGTCGGTGGTACGGCGATCGAGCGGTGGCTGCGGCCCGTGGCGTACCAGAACGCTCCGGAGGCCCTGCTCCCGCCGGAGCTGCGGGACGACAACCCGCTGGGTCTGCCGCGGCGGTTCGACGGCCGACTGGAGCGGTGACCGTTTCATCGCGGTTTGTGCCGTAGGGGCGTTGCGGGGTGCGGCGCCTCCGCGGTCGGTCACGCCCGCGCGGCCGAGCCGCGCGAGGCGTCACATCCCCACGCCCCCGAAAAGCACTGCCCCCCATTTCGGTACCTGGGACACTCTGCCAATGGACCTCGAACTTCCCGAACTCCCTTTCCTCCTTCGCACGTACGGGCCCGAAGGCCACTGGTCGTACGAGGACGGGGTGCTCACCGGCTGGGCCGGGGCCCGGCAGGACCGTTTCGTGCCGCCCACCGGTGAGTCCCTGGACGCCGCCTCCGACGCGCCGCGACTGCTCGGGGCGCCGGAAGGGGACTTCCAGCTGATCGCCCGCGTCACCGTCGGCTTCGCCGCGGCCTTCGACGCCGGTGTGCTCTACGTCCACGTCGGCGAGCGGGCGTGGGCGAAGCTGTGCCTGGAGTACTCGCCGGACGTGCCCACCGTGTGCACTGTGGTGACACGCGGGCACTCCGACGACGCGAACTCCTTTGCCGTGGAGGGAAGTTCGGTGTGGCTCCGGGTCAGCCGTACCGGCCGGGCCTTCGCATTCCACGCCTCGCGGGACGGAAAGCGGTGGACGTTCGTCCGGCTGTTCACGCTGGGCGACGAGAAGGAGACGGACGCGGCGCTGGTCGGCTTCATGGCCCAGTCCCCGATGGGCGAGGGCTGCGTGGTGACGTACGACGGGATCGAGTACCGCCCGCACTGGCCGCAGGACCTGCGGGACGGTTCATGACGAGCCGGCCCCGCCGCGCGGCCGCCTCGTCCGTCGTACGGGCCTGACCCCCGAGCGCCCACCGCGCCCGGTTCGGCCGCCTCGGAACCGCCCCGGCCGCTGCCACGTCCTCCGTTGCATGATCGAAGAGCGTGTGACCGGAAGTCGGGTGATCCGCACCGTCCTGCCCGCCGAGGCGCCGGCCGTGGCCGATCTGCACGTGCGGGCCCGGGCGACGTACTACCCGCAGGGGCTGCCGCAGGACGGCACCGACTGGCTCACCGCCTGGCGGGACGCCATCGAACGGCCCGACGGGCACGTGCTGTGCGCAGTCGAACACGGGCGCCTCGTCGGCATCGCGTCCTTCCGTACCCCGCAGGGAGCCCCCGCCGACATGGTCAAGCTCTTCCAGTTCCACGTCGACCCCGGTCACTGGCGCCGCGGTATCGGCACCGAACTCCACGCGGCCTGCGTGGAGGAGTGGCAGGCCGATGGCAAGCGGACGGCCGTCCTCGATGTGCACGTGGACAACCGGCGCGCCCAGGTCTTCTACGCCCGCCATCGCTGGGTCCCCGACCCTGAGAACCCGCCCGCCGAGGACGACCACCACGTCCACCTCCGGTACGCCGTCCCCGGTGTCGCGGGGGAATGAAACGGAGCGTTTGAACGTTCACACAGCCTGCGGAGGGAGGCTCCGTACCCGTACGACCTGGAGAGAAGCCGAAGACATGCGCGTGGAGATCTGGTCCGACATCGCCTGCCCCTGGTGCTATGTCGGAAAAGCCCGCTTCGAGAAGGCGCTCCAGGCCTTCCCGCACCGGGACGAGGTCGAGGTGGTGCACCGCTCCTTCGAGCTGGACCCGCACCGCGCCAAGGACGACGTGCAGCCGGTCCTCACGGTGCTGGGCGAGAAGTACGGGATGAGCGAGGCGCAGGCCCAGGCCGGTGAGGACAACCTGGGCGCCCAGGCCGCCGCCGAGGGCCTGGAGTACCGCACCACGGGCCGCGACCACGGCAACACCTTCGACATGCACCGCCTGCTGCACTTCGCCAAGGAGCAGGGCAAGCAGGACGAGCTGACCCAGATCATGTACCGGGCGAACTTCGCCGAGGAGCGGTCCCTGTTCACCGAGGGCGACGAGCGGCTGGTGGAGCTGGCCGTTCAGGCGGGGCTCACCGCCGAGGACGCCCGCAAGGTCCTCGCCGACCCCACCGCATACGCCGACGCCGTGCGCGCCGACGAGCGCGAGGCCGCCGAGCTGGGTGCGAACGGCGTCCCCTTCTTCGTCCTCGACCGGAAGTACGGCGTCTCCGGCGCCCAGCCCGCGGAGGTCTTCGCGCAGGCGCTGACCCAGGCCTGGGGCGACCGCCCGCCGCTCCGGCTGATCGACGAGGGTGACGCGGACGCCTGCGGCCCGGATGGCTGCGCGGTGCCGCAGCACTGAGGACCCGCAGGTCAGGCGGATGTATAAGGGTTCCTTGATGGAACCACGCACAAATAGGCGATGGACTGGGGCTTCCACGGGCCGCACAGTGGTCCCATGGAGACCTTCGAGACCCTCGTCCGCGCCGAGTTCGCCCCGAAGAACACCTACCTGAACACCGCGAGCACCGGGCTGCTGCCGACCCGGACGGTGGAGGCCCTGCGGACCGCCGTGGAGTCGGCCGCCGTCGGGCAGCCCACCGACATGTTCGCCGACGTAGAGGCCGCACGCGCCTCCTTCGCCCGGCTGACCGGGGTTCCCGACCGCCGGGTGGCGGCAGGGGCCTCGGTCGCCGTCTACACCGGGCTGATCGCCGCCTCGCTGCCCGAGGGTGCCGAAGTCGTCACCGCCGAGGGCGACTTCAGCTCGGTGGTGAACCCCTTCCACATGCGCCGCGACCTGAGGGTCCGCACCGTGCCGCTGGAGCGGATCGCCGAGTCCGTACGGCCCGGCACCGCCCTCGTCGCGGTCAGCGCGGCGCAGTCCGCCGACGGCCGGATCGCCGACCTGTCCGCCATCGGCGCGGCGGCCCGGGAGCACGGCGCCCGTACGTACGTGGACGCGTCCCAGGCCGTCGGCTGGCTGGACCTCGACGCGGACGCCTACGACTATGTCGCCGCCGTCGCCTTCAAATGGCTCTTCTGCCCGCGCGGCGTGGCCTTCCTGGTGGTCCCGGAGGACCTCGGCTCCCTCCCCCCGCTCTTCGCCGGCTGGGTCGCGGGGGAGGAGCCCTGGGACAGCTGCTACGGACCGGTCGCCGAACTCGCCCGCTCCGCGCGGAGGTTCGACGAGAGCCCGGCACTGTTCTCGTACGCGGGCGCCCGCCGCTCCCTGGAGCTGCTGGAGGAGGTGAGCGTGGCGCGGGTACGGGCCCACGACCTTGGGCTCGCCGACCGGTTCCTCAAGGGCCTCGACGCACTCGGCCATGAACCGGTCCCCGCACCGGGCTCACCGATCGTGTCCGTGCCCGGACTCGGCCACCGGCAGGGCGAGTTGAGCCGCGCGGGCGTCGAGGTCTCGAACCGCGCGGGCAACCTGCGGGCGGCCTTCCACCTCTACAACACGCCCGCCGACGTCGATCGCCTGCTGGACGTGCTGTCCGGCTGACCCGGCGGGTGCCTGGAGCCCCCCGCACGACGGGCTCCAGGCACCCGGCGGTCACTTCACCGGCGTGAAGTCCCTCGCCCCGATGCGGTGATCTTCGGGGGGCGACCCCCGGACCCCCGGCCGGGGTCCGGCTCACTTCACCGGCGTGAAGTCCCTCGCCCCGATGCGGCGATCTCCGGGGGGCGACCCCCGGACCCCCGGCCGGGGTCCGGCTCACTTCACCGGCGTGAAGTCCCTCGCCCCGATGAACTCCGGCCGCCGGACCGGAGCCGCGAAGGGCTCCACCGCCGCGTTCTCCACGCTGTTGAACACGATGAACACGTTGCTGCGCGGGAACGGGGTGATGTTGTCGCCCGAGCCGTGCATGCAGTTGCAGTCGAACCAGGTCGCCGAACCGGCCTTGCCCGTGAACAGCTTGATGCCGTACTCGGAGGCCATCTTCGTCAGCGCCTCGTCGGACGGGGTGCCCGAGTCCTGCATCTGCAGCGACTTCTTGTAGTTGTCCTTCGGCGTGGCGCCGGCGCAGCCGAGGAACGTCTTGTGCGACCCCGGCATGATCATCAGGCCGCCGTTGGTGTCGTAGTTCTCGGTCAGCGCGATCGAGACGGACACCGTCCGCATGTTCGGCAGACCGTCCTCGGCGTGCCAGGTCTCGAAGTCGGAGTGCCAGTAGAAGCCGCTGGCCCCGAAGCCCGGCTTGACGTTGATCCGCGACTGGTGGACGTACACGTCCGAGCCGAGGATCTGCCGCGCCCGTCCGACGACCCGCTCGTCGCGCACGAGATTCGCGAACACCTCGCTGATCCTGTGCACCTCGAAGACGGACCGGATCTCCTTCGACTTCGGCTCCACGATCGACCGCTCGTCGGCGCGGATGTCCGGATCGGTGACGAGCCGCTCCAGCTCCTGCCGGTAGACGGCGACCTCGTCCTCGGTGATCAGCTCGTCGATGGCCAGGAAGCCGTCGCGCTCGTACGCCTGGAGGTCGGTCAGCGAGATCGGCCCCGGCGTACCCGGAGCGCCCCACACGACCGGGTCCTGGCGGGGGACCGCCACCTCGGTTGCGCCGCGGCTGGGATAGAGATCGGTGACGGCTGTGCTGGTGGTCAGGGTCATCGGTGATTCACACCTCCTCGGTGAGCAGGGGGTAGACGCCGTTCTCGTCGTGGTCCTCACGGCCGGTCACGGGCGGGTTGAAGACGCAGAGGCAGCGGAAGTCCTCCTTCACGCGCAGCGTGTGCCGCTCGTGCCCGTCCAGCAGGTACATGGTCCCGGGCGTGATCGTGTACGTCTTCCCGGTCTCGTGGTCGGTCAGCTCCGCCTCGCCCTCGACGCACACGACCGCCTCGATGTGGTTCGCGTACCACATCGACGTCTCGGTGCCCGCGTACAGGATCGTCTCGTGCAGGGAGAAGCCGACCTTCTCCCGGGCGAGGACGATGCGCTTGCTCTCCCAGGTGCCCGACGCGGCTTTCACATGCCGGTCGGTACCTTCTATGTCCTTGAACGAACGGACGATCACGGTACTGTGTGCCTCCTCTTCAGGGGTTTTCAGGCGGTTTCGCGGACGGCGCGGGCGAGGACGCCCAGACCCTCGTCCAGCTCGTCGGGGGTGATGGTGAGGGCGGGCAGCAGTTTGACGACCTCGCTCTCCGGGCCTGAGGTCTCCACGAGCAACCCGAGCTCGAAGGCGCGGCGCGCGATCCGCGAGGCCCGCTCCTTGTCGTGGAACTCCAGGCCCCACACGAGCCCGCGGCCGCGGTACTCCTTCACGTCGGCGCGGTTCTCGTCGGTGATCGAGGCCAACTCGCGCTCGACCAGCTCGCCGCGCGCCCGGGTCTGCTTCTCCATCGCGGACCCGTCGCTCCAGTAGGTCTCCAGAGCGGCGGTGGCCGTGACGAACGCCGGGTTGTTGCCGCGGAAGGTGCCGTTGTGCTCGCCCGGCTCCCAGACGTCCAGCTCGGGCTTGAACAGGCACAGCGACATCGGCAGTCCGTAGCCGCTGATCGACTTGGACACGGTGACGATGTCCGGCACGACCCCGGCCTCCTCGAAGGAGAAGAAGGCGCCGGTGCGTCCGCAGCCCATCTGGATGTCGTCGACGATCAGCAGCATGTCCTGCCGCTCGCACAGCTCGGCGAGGGCGCGCAGCCACTCGGGGCGCGCGACGTTGATGCCGCCCTCGCCCTGCACGGTCTCGACGATCACGGCGGCGGGTTTGTTGAGACCGGATCCCTGGTCCTCCAGGAGCCGCTCGAACCAGAGGAAGTCCTGGACCGTGCCGTCGAAGTAGTTGTCGAAGGGCATGGGCGTGCCGTGCACCAGCGGGATGCCGGCGCCGGCGCGCTTGAAGGCGTTGCCGGTGACGGCCAGCGACCCCAGGGACATCCCGTGGAAGGCGTTGGTGAAGGACACGATGGCCTCGCGTCCCTTCACCTTGCGCGCCAGCTTCAGGGCGGACTCGACGGCGTTGGTGCCGGTCGGCCCCGGGAACATGACCTTGTAGGGCAGGTCGCGCGGGCGCAGCACCACGTCCTGGAAGGTCTGCAGGAAGGAACGCTTGGCGACGGTGGACATGTCGAGCCCGTGGGTGACGCCGTCCCGCTCCAGATAGTCGATCAACGCCCGTTTCAGTACGGGGTTGTTGTGGCCGTAGTTGAGTGATCCGGCGCCGGCGAAGAAGTCGAGGTACTCGTGCCCGTCCTCGTCGTACATGCGGCTGCCCTGCGCGCGGTCGAAGACGGTGGGCCAGCCGCGGCAGTAGCTGCGCACCTCCGACTCGAGGGTCTCGAAGACGCTGAGGTCCGGCTGGGTGATGGTCACGACGAAAACGCTCCTCGGTGTGTGGGGGAGGGGGAGTCGGACTGTGGGTGGGGGTGAGGGGATCAGGCGGTGTGCTTGAAGGGCCCGATGCGGTACAGGACCTCCGGGTCGTGCGGTCCGTCCGGGAACTGGCGCGTCTCGAAGAGCACTTCACGCTCGACGGTCGCGCCGTGCCGGGCGGCGAACGAGGTGAACAGCCGCTCGGAGGCGCTGTTGCCCGGGGTGATGGTGGTCTCGATGCCGGTGACGCCGTGCTCGGCGGCGACCCGTGCCGCGACCGCGTCGAGCAGGCGGGCGGCGAGGCCGCGCCCGCGGTACGCGGCGTCCACGGCGACCTGCCACACGAGAAGGGTGTGGGGGCGCTCGGGCCGCAGGTACGCGGTGAGGAATCCGACGGGCCGCCCGCCGGGCTCGGCGCGCACCACCGCCGAGGTGCCGGCGAAGTCACGGCACCACAGCAGATAGCTGTAGGAGGAGTTCAGATCGAGGGCTTCGGAGTCCTTGGCGATACGCCAGAGAGCGGCGCCGTCCGCCACTTCCGGACGGTCGATCCGTAGTCCCTCCGACACTTCCAGGAATTCCGCTGACAGGTCTGCTTGTGCGGCGGTCATGCCGATTGAATTTACCCATGGAAATTCGAAATTGCATCGCTGGGTGGGGTTACGGATGGGCGGAGGATGTGTTATCGCGCGGGCGCGTACGTGCGCGCGGATCGACTGCGTTTGCTGGCTATATGTATCGACATTACCGGACGAAACGCCTGTCCTGTGGAGTCGATCACACCCCGGTGACTCACACGAAATCTGCTCGAATTACCTCGGACGGTGTTCGCAGAATCTTTGCGTTTAGGTCGGAGAAGAGCGGGCAGAAGAATACGGGGAGCTACCCTGGAATGGAATTCCAGAATTACCTGGAAGAAGCCCGAAGGGCAATGCCGATTTCAGGCCCCGGTCACTCCGCCGACACGTTCCCGGCAAGTCCGATCGGCGGCGACTACGGGAGTCGGAGCCCGGGGCGGCACATCAGCCTGTCCGGTCTTTTGCCCGTGGGCGGCTGGGGGCGGAGACGCGGGCGCGGCCGGGTTGCGGCGGCTCTCAGGGCTGGAGGTGGCAGTCCTGAGCAGGGGGCCGGGGCGGCAGCCCCGGCCGGGTGAGGGGACGCGGTCCCCGCTGGAGGCGCGGCGGAGCACCGGTCGGTTCCGGACGGCGGCTCGCGGGCTGGGGCGGCATCCCGGGCGGGGTCCAAGGTGGAGGCGCAGTCCCCGGCGGGGGGTCCCGGGCGGGTTCGGGCGGCGGCGGTTCGCCGGGCTGGGGTGGCAGGCCCGGGGAGTCCGCGGACGCAGTCTCCGGCGGGGGCCGGGGGTGGAGCCCCGGGCGGGTTCGGGCGGCGGCCGCTTGCCGGGGAACGGGTCGGCAGGCCGTGGCGGGGTCCAGGGGACGCAGTCCCCGGTGGGAGACCGGGGGCGGAGCCCCCGGGGACGGGAAGGGTGAGGGGGGCGGGGGCACGAACCCCTCGGCCCCCGGCCCGACGCACCGCTAGATGAATGAGTCCGATGTTTGTGCTGGTCGCGACCATGGCGAAGGGCGCCCGTTGGTCAGTGTGTGAAGACAAACCTGGACGCCCTTCTGGCGGCACTGTACGTGTTCATCGACGACCACGTGGCGCCTTGTCGCCGGATCGGGCGACCCCCGAAACTCACGGACGCCGAACTGCTGTGCCTGGCAGTCGCCCAGGTCCTGCTCGGTTTTCCCTCGGCCCGGCACTGGATCCGCTTCGCCCACGCCAGGCTGGGGCATCTGTTTCGCTACCTGCCGCAGCAGTCGGCCTACAACAAGCGCCTCAACGCAGCCGGCCCTCTGATCAGCCAGGTGATCGAGGCGCTGGCCCGGCAGGTGCCCACCTGGAACGACGACCTGCGGCTGATCGACTCCACCCCGCTGCCCTGCGCGGCCTCCCGCGAGACCGTCAAACGCTCCGACCTCGCAGGGCACTGCGGATACGGCTACTGCCGCAGCCACTCCCGCTTCTTCTGGGGCTTCCGGCTCTACCTGGTCACCACCGCCGAGGGCATGCCCGTCACCTGGTGCCTGGCCAACCCCAAGATCGGCGAGCGGGAGGTGATGGCCGCGCTGCTGGAACGCGACCATCACCTCGTCCGCGCAGGGCAGGTGATCCTCGCGGACAAGGGCTTCGCCGGGAAGGAGTTCGAAGCCTTCTGCACCGAGCGGCTGGGGGTTCATCTGGTGCGGCCGGACCGCAAGGACGAACCGGTCCGGCACGGGAAGATCGCCCGGGTCCGCCAGTGGATCGAGGCCGTCATCGACACTCTCAAAGGCCAGCTCAGCCTGGAAGGACACGGCGGCAGAACTCTGGCCGGAGTATTCGCCCGCACCGGCCAACGACTCCTCGCCCTCGCCGCCGGCATCTGGCACAACTGGACCATCGGCGCCGCAGTCAAACGATCCCTGATCGCCTATGACCACTGAAGACATCGGACTCATTCATCTAGAAGGCTGCTGAAAATCTCGCGTTTTGGCCCCGGCTGAGTGGAGCCGGGGCCAGTCTTGTAGGCATGCAGGGGGAATGGGCCGGGGAGATGG
>NZ_JBFBBS010000050.1:0-38534 GCF_040682835.1 Streptomyces sp. NPDC051104
GGCAAGCTGTTCGTCCTCACCCTGCTCGGCTTCGCCGCCACCGACTTCCTGATCACCATCACCCTCTCCGCCGCCGACGCCTCCACCCACCTGGTGGAGAACCCGCATCTGACGGGTGTGCTGCACGGGAAGGAGATGGTGATCACCCTTTTCCTCGTGGCACTGCTGGGCGCGGTCTTCCTCAAGGGCTTCCTGGAGGCGATCGGTGTCGCGGTCGCCCTGGTGGTGACCTATCTGGGCCTGAACGTCGTCGTGGTGGCCGTCGGCCTGTGGCACGTGGTCACCGCCGGGCACGTGGTCACCGACTGGAGCAACGCCCTGACCACCCAGCACGGCAACGTCCTGGCCATGGTCGGGGTGTCACTGATCGTCTTCCCGAAACTGGCGCTCGGCCTGTCCGGCTTCGAGACCGGCGTCGCCGTCATGCCCCACGTCCAGGGCGACCCCGGCGACACCGAGGACAAGCCCGCCGGCCGGATCCGGGACACCAAGAAGCTGCTCACGGCCGCCGCGCTGATCATGAGCGTCTTCCTGATCGCCACCAGCTTCATCACCACCGTGCTGATCCCGGCGAAGGAGTTCGAGCCGGGCGGCCAGGCCAACGGCCGTGCGCTGGCGTACCTCGCCCACGAGTATCTGGGCGGCGGTTTCGGCACCCTCTACGACATCTCGACGATCGCGATCCTGTGGTTCGCGGGCGCCTCCGCCATGGCCGGGCTGCTCAACCTGATGCCCCGCTACCTGCCCCGCTACGGCATGGCCCCGCACTGGGCCCGCGCGGTGCGCCCCATGGTCATCGTCTTCACCCTGATCGCCTTCCTGGTCACCTGGATCTTCGACGCCAACGTCGACGCCCAGGGCGGCGCCTACGCCACCGGCGTCCTGGTCCTGATGTCGTCCGCGGCGATCGCGGTGACCATCGCCGCGCGCAAGGCCCGTCAGCGGGGCTGGACCATCGGCTTCGCGGTCGTCTCGGCGGTCCTGCTGTACGTCACCGTCGTCAACGTCATCGAGCGGCCGGACGGCGTGAAGATCGGTGCCTGCTTCATCGCCGGGATCATCCTCGTCTCGCTGCTGTCGCGGCTGGCCCGTGCCTTCGAGCTCCGTGTGACCAGCGTGACCCTCGATGACATGGCGGAACGTTTCATCAGGGATACCGCCAGCCGTCGCATCCGCTTCATCGCCAATGAGCCGGACCGGCGCGACATCGCGGAGTACCGCGAGAAGATCGAGCAGATCCGGACGGACAACGACGTCACGGCGCAGGAGGACTTCGTCTTCGTGGAGGTCACCGTCGGCGACCCCTCGGAGTTCGAGGCGGGGCTGGTGGTGCGCGGAGAGGTGCTGCACGGCCGCTACCGCGTCCTGACGCTGGAGTCGTCCTCGATCCCCAACGCCCTTGCGGCGCTGCTGCTGCACGTCCGTGACAGGACCGGCTGCATCCCGCACATCTACTTCGAGTGGACCGAGGGCGGCCCGTTCGCCAACTTCCTGCGCTTCTTTCTCTTCGGCCAGGGCGAGGTGGCACCGGTCACCCGGGAGGTGCTGCGGGAGGCGGAACCGGACCGCAAGCGGCGGCCGCGAGTCCACGTCGGCTGAGCGGGTGCGCGTCCGCTGAGCGAGTCGACGTGGACTGAGCGGGTCCACGTCGACTGAGCGGGACGGGTGGCCGTCAGACCGAGGGCCGGGGCCTCCAGAGGGCGCGCCGCCGGGGGCGGACCGTGACCCGGCTGTACCTGATGTGGCCGACGAGTTCGATGCGCAGGGCCACCGCTGCTGTGCCGCCACCCGCCCGGCGCGCCCTGATCTTGGCGTAGCTCGCCGTGAGCTCGTCGGTGTCCACCACGATGCCGGGCCCGGTCCTCAGATTCAGGGCGGCACCGCGCAGGTCCAGTTCGATGCGCAGGGTGGCGTGGGCGAGGACGGCCTGGGTGAAGTCGAGCGTCACCTCGCCCCAGGACGAGCGGATCTCCATCCGCCGGGGAACGACCCAGGGACCGTCGCGCCGGGTCGAACTGCCCTGCTGGTCGATCCGGACGACGTCCTTCGCCTCGGGCAGCGGCCGCCCCGCGTCCTGCGCCACGGCCGGCAGGTCCGCCGTGAGGACGGCCAACTCTCCCATGGTGCGGGCCGAGAAGGCGGCCTCCAGGCGCTCGTCGAGTTCCTCCGCGGTCAAGCGGCCGTCCCCTGCGGCGACGCGCAGCACGTCGACGACATGCTCGCGGTCCCCGTGCGAGGCGCGCAGCAGCGCGGACGGCGCGCCCGAGTCCAGAAGCTCGTCGGCGTGCGCGAGTTCTCCCGGCATTCCCTCACCCCGTTCCAGTCGAAGACCCAGAACTAACGTTATATCGCGTCATACCTCGTTGCCAAGCGTTCCGGGAATCACACGGCCCCGCGAGCGTTGAACCCCTTGTGAGCTCAGTGATCACAGACACCCGTTTCTCCGTGCTGGACCGCTCGCGCACCCGTGAGGCGCACGACGGCTCCGAGGCCCTGCGGGACACCGTGCGGCTGGCGCAGGAGGTCGAGCGGCTGGGGTATGACCGGTTCTGGGTCTCCGAGCACCACGGCGTGCCAGGTGTCGCGGGTTCGGCGCCGACCGTGCTGGCGGCGGCCGTCGCCGCGGCCACGCGGACCATCCGGGTGGGGACGGGCGGTGTGATGCTGCCCAATCACCGGCCGCTCGTGGTGGCCGAGCAGTTCGGCGTGCTCGAGTCGCTGTTCCCGGGACGGATCGACATGGGGCTCGGCCGTTCCGTCGGCTTCACGGACGGGGTGCGCAGGGCGCTCGGCCGGGACAAGGGTGACGCGGACGACTTCGCGGGCCAACTCACCGAGCTGCTGGGGTGGTTCGGCGGCACCTCGCCCACCGGCGTGCACGCCCGGCCCGCCGAGGGCCTGTCCGTGCCGCCCTTCGTGCTGGCCATGGGCGAGGGTGCGCTGATCGCCGCCCACGCCGGGCTGCCCATGGTCATCGGCGACTTCCGGAACCGGGAGCGGATGCTGCGCGGCATCGAGCGCTACCGGCAGGAGTTCCGGCCCTCCGCATGGGCGCCCGAGCCGTACGTCGTCGTCTCCGGCACCGTCGCGGTCGCCGCCGCCACCGAAGACGCCCGCCGCATCCTGATCCCCGAGGCCTGGTCGATGGCGCACGCGCGCACCCACGGCACCTTTCCGCCGCTGCCCGACGCCGAGCGGGTGGAGTCGATGACGATGAGTGCCAAGGAGCGGGGGTTCTACGAGGAGGGGCTCGTCGGTCACCTCGCCGGCACCGAGGAGCAGGTCGCCGACGAACTTGAGGACCTGCTCAAGGAGACGGGGGCGCGGGAGGTGCTGGTCACGACCAGTACGTACGACCGTGCGGCGCTCGTGGACTCGTACCGGAGGCTGGCCCGGGTCGCGGGGCTGGGCGCGGCGTAGGGTACGCGCGCCGCCAAGTGGTCACAGGCCCAGGTCGCTCAGCCCCGGGTGGTCGTCGGGTCTGCGTCCCGATGGCCAGTGGAACAGGCGGTCCTGCTCCTGGATGGGGAGGTCGTTGATGGAGGCGTGTCGCCGGCGCATCAGGCCGTTGTCGTCGAACTCCCAGTTCTCGTTGCCGTAGGAGCGGAACCAGTTGCCCGAGTCGTCGTGGCACTCGTAGGCGAACCGCACCGCGATGCGGTTGCCGTCGACGGCCCAGAGCTCCTTGATGAGCCGGTAGTCCAGCTCGCGGCGCCACTTGCGGGTGAGGAAGGCGACGATCTCGTCGCGGCCGGTGACGAACTCCGCCCGATTGCGCCAGCGGGAATCCACCGTGTAGGCGAGGGCGACCCTCTCCGGGTCGCGGGTGTTCCAGGCGTCTTCCGCGAGCCGCACCTTTTCCGTGGCGGTGTCGTGGGTGAACGGCGGGAACGGTGGGCGGGGTGGGTGCGTCATATCGCCTCCGTGACGGTGAGAACGGTGGTTCCCCACTCGGGCGACCACGGTACGAGACCACTGGTCCTCCCGCAGCCGCGACAGTCCGGACGCACGCGCAACACCCGACCCCACCCCACCCCTTCGCCTTCACACAAGCGGAATGGTCACCTCGTCCTCGACGGGCGGGTCAAGCTCCTCGCGCCGGTTGCCGGTCGCGGCGAAGCAGCGCAGCCGGACCGCCTCCGGGGTGACGTCCAGGCGCAGGAAGCTCTTGAAGAACGGCGGGCTGTAGGTGGCCGAACCCGGCGAGAAGAGCTGGGTGTAGATCTTGCGGACGGGCAGCCGGAAACGGGAGGTCCGGTCGGGGCGGCCGCCGGCGCCCAGCAGACTGGCGACGAGGCGGGTGCGCCAGGTGACCCGGACGGGGGTGGCCTGGGTGCGGGTCGGGGGGATGCCCAGGCGCTCGGCGATGACGGCGGTCGCCTCGGCCTCGGTGAGGGTGAAGAAGCGGCGCAGCCGCAGCCGGCGCCCGTAGAGCCTGCTGTAGAAGGCGAGGGAGTCGCCGCGCAGCGGGTAGCAGCGGAACTCCTTCTCGGTGACGTTCGCGATGGACACGCGCGGGATGGTGTGGGTGGCGTGCATGAACGCGCCGCCGCCGCCCGAGACCACGTACTGGATGGTGCGGCCGTCCACCTCCACCGGGTAGCGCTGGTAGTTGTGGATGTCTCCGCCGATCGCCGCGACGTAGTGGTGGTCCGGGTCGCGGACGATGTCGTCGACCGTACCGCCGCCGTCGATGGTGCAGGGGTGGTGCTCGCCGTCCACGTACAGCGGCGAGCCGGTGATGAGGATCTTGGGACGGGGGCCTTGGGAGACCTCCCGCAGCCAGCGGCCCTGTTCGGGGTCGATGGTGCCGAGCAGACCGGTGTCGATGCCGACGATACGGACGGGTCCGGCGTCGATGGCCCAGTACGGGCCGGGCTGCACGGCCTGCTGTTCGGGTGCGGAGCGCAACGCGCGTGCCTCGGCGAGGCGTTGTTCGTCCTGTGCGCCCGGGCGGTGCCACAGCAGGGAGCGCAGCCGGGCGCGGAGCGGCGGGCGGGAGGCCGGGTCCGGAGTGAGCGGCGGGGCGTCGCAGAAGACGCCCATGAACCCGTACAGGTCCTCGTACCAGTCGTGGTTGCCGGGTATGGCGTAGATGGGTGCCCGGTAGTCCTGGTACGGGCGGAAGAACTTGGTCCCGTAGTCGGCGGTCGCGCCGACCGGGTAGATCACGTCGCTGGCTATGACGGCGAAGCTGGTGTCCTGACCCACCCTCAGGAAGCCCGGCACCACGGCGTACTGCGAGTCGTCCCCCTCGCCGGTGTCCCCGAGGACCATGAAGGAGAAGCGGTCCTCGTCGTCGCGCCGGATCACCCTGTCCGCGGGCGCGCCCGCCGCCTCGCACTGTTCTGCCCAGCGGCTCCGGGTACGACCGGTGGGGTCGCCGAACCAGGAGGCCAGCACGCCGTTGCGCGCCGCCCAGAGAGTCCTCGGGTTCAGCCAGGAGAGCTTTTCGACATGACCCGGCATCAAGTCCCGGTAACTGCCGCGTCGTACGGCGCCCCAGCCGGCGCCCTCGGCGGTATCGCGTGAGGATTCGGACACCGGTGCACCGTAGCAATGATCGACGGCGCACCGGAGCGGCGAGGGTGCCTCAGAGGTGCGCGTGCGGGTCCGGTTGCGCACGCTCCGGGAGTCCGACGGCTCGCTGGGCGGCCAGGGTGAGGGCGCGGCGGTCCGGCGCGCTGCCCGGCGCCAGCACCGGCATGACCCGGACCTCGGCGACGAGGCCGCGTGCCGTGAGGACCCGCCACACGGAGGTCAGCAGGGAGTCGCTGCCCACGAACGCGGGCGCGGTGCTCGCCGGGCCCCCGTCGTACCGGTAGTGGAGCCGTACCGGCTGGACGGGCGCGCCCGCGTCCAGTGCCGCCTGGAAGGCGGCGCGCCGGAAGCGGCCCTGCGCCCTGCCGCACCAGGTGCTCCCCTCGGGGAACACCACGACCCCCGAACCACCGCGCAGGGCGTCCGCGATGCGGGCGACCGTGTCGGGCAGCGCCCGCAGCCGGTTGCGGTCGATGAAGAGGGCACCGCTGAGCGCGGTCAGCGCGCCCGCCACCGGCCACTGCCGGATGTCGGACTTGGCGAGCATCCGGCCGGGCCGCACGGCGGCGAGCAGCGGGATGTCCAGCCAGGAGATGTGGTTGGCGACCATCAGCAGGCCGCCGTCCGGCGGGGCGGCCCCGGTGATCCGCACCCGGACGCCCGTGGCGCGCACGACCGTCCTGCACCAGGTCCGTACGGCCCGTTCGCGCGGTGCGACGGGCATCCGGCGGATGACCGGGAAGAGCGCGAGCCCGGCGACCATCAACGTCAGGACGGCCGCGAACCGCAGGACGGCGCGCGGTACGGCGGCCGCCGACGCCACGGCGTCCACGCAGGACTGCGGCGAGCAGGGGGCGCCGGGCATCCAGGGGCTCGCCGGGGCGGGCGCCGGCACGTGCGCCTCGACGCGCCGCGGCCTGGGCACCCCCACCGGGGCCGGCAGCGCCGTCGTGCTCGCGAGCACCGGGGTGCCGCGGCGCGGTCGCAGGGCGGAGCCGAGACGGGACACGTTCGTCACTCCGGTCCGGGGGGCGTTCATCACGCCGGGACGAGCGAGAGGAAGTGCCGCAGATAGCGCGCGTTGATCCGGCGCATCGACAGCAGCACGTACAGGTCGGCGACGCCGAAGTCGGGGTCGTGCGCGGGCTCCCCGCAGACCCAGGCGCCCAGACGGAGGTAACCGCGCAGCAGCGGGGGCAGCTCGGCGTGCCCCTCCGGGGCCGGCGTCTCGGGGCGCCAGGGCAGCAGCGGCCGTACCCGGTACTCCTCGGGCGCCAGGTACTTGGCCCGCACCCGCTCCCAGGTGGCCGCGGCGAGGGCACCGCCGTCGGCGAGCGGCAGGGAGCAGCAGCCGGCCAGCCACTCGTGGCCGCCGTCCACCATGTAGCGGGCTATGCCGGCCCAGATCAGCCCGATGACCGTGCCGTCGCGGTGGTCGGGGTGTACGCAGGAGCGGCCCACCTCGACGAGCCCGGAGCGGATCGGCGCGAGCGGGCCGAGGTCGAACTCGCTCTCCGAGTACAGGCGCCCGGCGATCGCGGCCCGCTCGGGCGGCAGCAGCCGGTAGGTGCCCACGACCTGGCCGGTCACCGTGTCCGTCACGAGCAGGTGGTCGCAGTACGCGTCGAAGGCGTCGATGTCCAGGCCGGGCTGCGGGGTGGACAGCAGGGCGCCCATCTCCCCGGCGAAGACGTCGTGGCGCAGCCGCTGCGCGGCCCGGACGTCGGCCTCGTCACGGGCGAGGGAGACGGTGTAGCGGGTGGGCGCCAGCGGCGGTGGGGGGCTGGCGAGGGTGGAAACGCCGGTCATGGCTCTCTCCTGGTCACGGGCCGGTTCGGCGGTGCGGCCGCAGACCTGAGCGGTTCGGTCTGCGCGCTCCTGTTCTTCCGATGCCGGTTGGCCTGCGCGTGACCCACGAAGGGAGAGAGGGTGTGAGGTTGTTGAATGCCAGGGGTGCCCGGACGGTGCCTGGCGGGACCGGGTCTTGAGCACCACACCCGGTCCCGCCCGTCCGCACCCTGCCGGCGAACGTCTCTACGTGGGCGGCTCTACCGCTTGGCCACCTTGCGGGTCGCCCTCAGCCACTCCCTGTTCATGTTCGTGATGGAGACCAGCGGGATCCCCTTCGGGCACGCGGTGGCGCACTCGCCGGTGAGGGTGCAGCCGCCGAAGCCCTCCTCGTCCATCTGGGCCACCATGTCCAGCACGCGGGTCTCGCGCTCGGGCGCGCCCTGCGGCAGGACGTTGAGGTGGTTGATCTTGGCCGAGGTGAACAGCATCGCCGCGCCGTTGGGGCAGGCGGCCACGCAGGCGCCGCAGCCGATGCACTCGGCGTGCTCGAAGGCGTAGTCGGCGTCCGCCTTGGGCACGGGGGTGGCGTGGGCTTCGGGTGCGGAGCCGGTCGGGGCCGTGATGTAACCGCCGGCCTGGATGATCCGGTCGAAGGCCGAGCGGTCCACGACCAGGTCCTTGACCACGGGGAAGGCGGCGGCCCGCCACGGCTCGATGTCGATGGTGTCGCCGCCCTTGAAGGACCGCATGTGCAGCTGGCAGGTGGTGGTGCGCTCGGGGCCGTGGGCGTCACCGTTGATCACCAGGCTGCACGCGCCGCAGATGCCCTCACGGCAGTCGTGGTCGAAGGCGACGGGGTCCTCGCCGGAGAGGATGAGCTGTTCGTTGAGGACGTCCAGCATCTCCAGGAAGGACATGTCGGGCGAGATGCCGTCCACCTCGTAGGTGGACATGGCGCCGTCGGCGTCGGCGTTCTTCTGCCGCCAGACGCGCAGGGTGAGCTTCATGCGTAGCTCCGCTGGGTGGGGTGGACGTACTCGAAGACCAGGTCTTCCTTGTGGAGGGTCGGGGCCTCGCCCGTACCCGTGAACTCCCAGGCGGCCGCGTAGGAGAACTCGTCGTCCTTGCGGGCGGCCTCGCCGTCGGGGGTCTGGGACTCCTCGCGGAAGTGGCCGCCGCAGGACTCGGTGCGGTGCAGCGCGTCGAGGCACATCAGCTCGGCGAGCTCCAGGTAGTCGACGATGCGGTTGGCCTTCTCCAGCGACTGGTTGAGCTCCTCGCCCGTGCCGGGCACCTTGATCCGCCGCCAGAACTCCTCGCGGATCTGCGGTATCCGCTCCAGGGCCTTGCGCAGACCGGAGTCGCTGCGGGCCATGCCGCAGAACTCCCACATCAGCTCGCCGAGCTCGCGGTGGAAGGAGTCCGGGGTACGGTCGCCGTCGACGGAGAGCAGCAGGTGCAGCCGGTCCTCGGTCTCCGCCAGCACCTCCTGCACGGCGGGGTGTTCGGCGGTGACCGGCTCCTGGTGCGGGTTGCGGGCCAGGTAGTCGTTGATGGTCGCCGGGAGGACGAAGTAGCCGTCGGCCAGCCCCTGCATCAGCGCGGAGGCGCCGAGGCGGTTGGCGCCGTGGTCGGAGAAGTTGGCCTCGCCGATCGCGAACAGGCCCGGGACCGTCGTCTGCAGGTCGTAGTCGACCCAGAGGCCGCCCATCGTGTAGTGCACGGCGGGGTAGATCCGCATCGGCACCTCGTACGGGTTCTCCGCGGTGATCCGCTCGTACATCTCGAAGAGGTTGCCGTACTTCTCCTCGACCTTCTCGCGGCCCATCCGCTCGATGGCGTCCGCGAAGTCGAGGTACACGCCCTGGCCGCCGGGGCCGACACCGCGGCCCTCGTCGCAGACGCTCTTGGCGGCGCGGGAGGCGATGTCGCGCGGCACGAGGTTGCCGAAGGACGGGTAGATGCGCTCCAGGTAGTAGTCGCGCTCGTCCTCGGGGATCTCGTTCGGCGGGCGGTTGTCGCCCTTGGCCTTGGGCACCCAGATCCGGCCGTCGTTGCGCAGCGACTCGCTCATCAGGGTGAGCTTGGACTGGTGGTCGCCGGTGCGCGGGATGCAGGTCGGGTGGATCTGTGTGAAGCAGGGGTTGGCGAAGTAGGCGCCGCGCCGGTGCGCCCGCCAGATGGCGGTCGCGTTGGAGTTCATGGCGTTGGTCGACAGGTAGAAGACGTTGCCGTAGCCGCCCGAGGCGAGGACGACGGCGTCCGCGAAGTACGTGTCGATCTTGCCGGTGATCAGGTCGCGGGCGACGATGCCGCGGGCCCGGCCGTCGACGACGATCAGGTCGAGCATCTCGGTGCGCGGGTGCATCTCCACGTTCCCGGCGGCGATCTGCCGCGACAGCGCCTGGTAGGCGCCGAGGAGGAGCTGCTGGCCCGTCTGACCGCGGGCGTAGAAGGTGCGGGAGACCTGGACGCCGCCGAAGGAGCGGGTGTCGAGGAGGCCGCCGTACTCGCGGGCGAAGGGGACGCCCTGCGCCACGCACTGGTCGATGATCTCCACCGAGATCTGGGCCAGACGGTGGACGTTGGACTCGCGGGCGCGGAAGTCGCCGCCCTTGACGGTGTCGTAGAAGAGCCGGTGGATCGAGTCGCCGTCGTTGCGGTAGTTCTTGGCCGCGTTGATGCCGCCCTGCGCGGCGATCGAGTGGGCGCGGCGCGGGGAGTCCTGGTAGCAGAACTGGACGACGTGGTAGCCCTGTTCGGCGAGGGTGGCGCCCGCGGAGCCGCCGGCGAGCCCGGTGCCGACGACGATGACGGTGTGCTTGCGGCGGTTGGCGGGGTTGACCAGCTTGGCCTCGAAGCGGCGCTTGTCCCAGCGCTCCTGGATGGGGCCGGAGGGGGCCTTGGTGTCGGCGACCGGCTCTCCGGTCGTGTAGTCCGTGTATGCGGCGGAAGCAGTCATGTCAGTTCACGATTCCGGTCATAACGCCCACGGGTATGGAGATGAACCCAGCCGAGATCAGCAGTGCGAAGGCATTGGCAGTGGTCTTGAGGGCACGGTCGCGGGTGCGGCTGCCGAGCCCGAGGGTCTGGACGGCGCTCCACAGGCCGTGCCGGATGTGCAGGCCGAGGGCGAGCATCGCGACGATGTAGACGACGTTCCCGTACCAGGTGGAGAAGGTGTCCACGACGTTCTGGTAGGGGTGGAGCTCCTGGTAACCCCCTGGGTGCGCGGTGCCGGTGGTCAGGTCGAGGATGTGCCAGACGATGAAGAGGGCGAGAACGACCCCGCCCCAGCGCATGGTGCGAGTGGCGTAGCTCGCCCGCGGCTTCTTGTGCACGTACTTGTCGGGACGCGCCTTGATGTCGCGGCGGCTGAGCTGAAACGCGGAGACCCCGTGGGCGATGACGGCCACCACGAGCACCACTCGGACGATCCAGAGCAACCACTCGTAGTGGAGGAACGGCTCGCCCAGGGTGCGCAGCCAGCGGGCGTAGCCGTTGACGTCGCCCGGTCCGAAGAAGATCTTCAGGTCGCCGTACAGATGGGCGACCACATACAGCAGCATGATCATGCCGCTGACCGCCATCACAACCTTCTTGCCGACGGTGGAGTCCCACATGGTGCGTGCCATGGACGGTCGTCGGCCCGTCCGCGTTGCCAGTGCCATGGCACAGCACGCTAGGGCCGAACACCCTCATCGGTCCAAGACATGGTCCGGCTCGTTTCGATAGGCGCACCCTATGATGGATGAGTGCAGTTCCAACAGCTCCAGTACTTCGTGGCGGTCGCCGAGACTTGGCACTTCACCCGGGCCGCGGAGCTGGTCCATGTCGCCCAGCCCTCGCTGTCGCAGCAGATCAGGGCGCTGGAGCGGGAGCTGGGGGCGGATCTGTTCCTGCGGGCGCGCGGCAACATCACTCTCACCGACGCCGGGGAGGCGCTGCTGCCGCTGGCCCGCCGGATCCTGGCCGACGCGGACACGGCCCGGCACGAGGTGCAGGAGCTGGTGCAGCTGCGCAGCGGCCGGGTGCGGCTGGGCGCGACGCCGAGTGTGTGCACGGGCCTGCTGCCGGATGTGCTGCGCGCCTTCCACGACCGCTACCCCGGCATCCGGCTGCTGATCGAGGAGGGCGGCTCCCACGACCTCGTACGGGAGCTCGCGCGCGGCGCTCTCGACCTGGCGCTGATCGTGTTGCCGCTGCCCACCCCCTCCCCCGCCCTGGCCACGGTGGAGCTGCTGCGCGAGGACCTGGTGGTGGTGTCCTCCCCGGACGCGGCACGGCCCGGCGGCGGGCGGCGCACGGTCCGGATCGCGGATCTGGAGGGCGAGCGCCTGGTGATGTTCCGGCACGGCTACGACCTGAGGGAACTCACCGTGGCGGCGTGCCGCGCCGAGGGCTTCGAGCCCGTCTTCGCGGTCGAGGGCGGCGAGATGGACGCTGTGCTGGGCTTCGTGCGGGCGGGCCTGGGCGTGGCCGTGGTCCCGCGGATGGTCGCGACCCGTTCCGGGCGCGGGCTGCGGGTGACCCCGCTGGCCCGGCCCGGACTGTACCGGACGATCGCCCTGGCCCACCGCAGCGATGTGGCTCCGCCTCGGGCCGCGAGGGAGTTGCAGCGGATGTTGCTGGAGCGGTGAGCCGGGCGGGCGCTCAGGCCAGGACGGCCGGCTTGAGCACCTCCTCGCACCACTGGCGGAAGGAGGTGGGTGCGCTCTCCGGCGTGCTGGGCGCCGCGATGCCGTAGAAGCCCTGCTCGGCGATCGCGGCCGCCATGTCGGCCAGGCCTTGCGCCCACGCCTCGCTCGCCCCGTACCGCAGCAGTGTCGCCTTGTGCTCCGCACCGCTGATCCGCTGGAAACGGACCGGCCTGTCCAGCACCTCGGACACGACCTGCGCCATGTCCTCCGGAGTCAGCTCGTCGGACCCCACCAGGGGTACGTCCTCCTGGCCGGTCCAGGACCCGTCGAGCAGCAGCCGGGCCGCCGTGGCGCCGACGTCACGAGTGGTGCAGGTGCGCAGCACCCGGTCACCGTAGGTCGCCATGGAGATCACACCACTGCCGCAGATCGACGCGACCTGGCGGAGCAGGTTCTCCATGAGGTACGGCGGGCACAGCGCCCGGTAGTGGACTCCGGTGGCCCGGATGACGTCGTCCATGGCCAGCGAGGCCGAGATCTGCCCGGCGTTCTCGGCGACACCGCGGCCCAGGGTGGAGACGGCGACGGCACGCTCGACGCCCTGGTCCTCGACCGCCTCGACGAGCGGCCGGGTGAAGGCGCGGAAGTGGCCCTCGATGCCGGCGGCGGTGGGCGTCGGAGGCACCAGCCAGAACACACGATCGGCGCCCGCGCACGCCTTGGCGGCGACGTCGGGGTCGGCGTGCGAGCCGGTCACGACCTCGACGCGTCCGCGCGCCCGCGGGGAAAGGCGCTCGGGATCCTTCACGACCACACGGATCGGTCCTGCCGCGTCGCCGGCGTCGAGGAGGGAGTCGAGGACCCGGCTGCCGATCTGACCGGTCGGGGTGGTG
Organism: Streptomyces sp. NPDC051104; assembly: GCF_040682835.1. NCBI lineage: Bacteria > Bacillati > Actinomycetota > Actinomycetes > Kitasatosporales > Streptomycetaceae > Streptomyces > Streptomyces sp. NPDC051104. The sequence continues at coordinate 12,866 of NZ_JBFBBS010000050.1, forward strand.
ACGAGGATCATGGAAACTCCGGGGAAGGACGGGTTCGGGAAGACGTGGTCGACACTGCCGCCCGGTGCCGCGGAACTGAAGGATCGGCCGGGTCGCAGTTGTTACCCTCAGGGCAATACCGACCGGAGGGGGAGGCCGTGGAGTCCCGCCCGCTGCGCTACTTCGTCGCCGTCGCGGAGGAACTCAACTTCGCCCGCGCGGCCGGACGGCTGGGCATCTCCCCGCCGCCCCTGTCGCGTGCGATCCGCCAGTTGGAGACGGATCTCGGCGTCACCCTGTTCGAGCGGACCACCCACAGCGTCGCACTGACCCGGGCGGGCGAGGTGCTCCTCGCGGAGGCGCGGTTCGCGCTGGACGCCCTCGATGCGGCCGGGCGACGGGCGCAGCGCGCGGCAGGCCCGGAGTCGAAGCTGGTTCTGGCGGTCAAGGCCGACGGCGACGCGGGGCTGCTGGAGCCGGTCCTGGAGCGCTACGCCGCCGAGCCGGCTTCCGTTCCGGTGACGGTCCGGCTGTGCGGATGGCAGGAACAGCCGCGACTGCTGCGCCTGGGCGAGGCGGACGCCGCCCTGGTCTTCGAGCCGTTCGACCGCACCGGCCTGGACAGCGAGACGCTGGCCGCCGAGCCGCGGGTCGCCGCCCTGGCAGCGACGCACCCGCTCGCCGACCGCGACCGCGTCCTCCTGGCCGACCTCGGCCTGCGCCCCGGCGAGGTGCACCGGTTCATCGAAGAGCTCCGGAGCCGGGGCCGAGACCTCGCCCAACTGCTCACCCTCATCGGCCTGGGCGACCTCGTCACCCTGCTGCCCACGTCCGTCACCGCCCGCTACCCGCGCCCAGGCGTCGTGTACCGCCCCGTCCCCGACGCACCGCCCGCGGTCCTGGCGATCGCCTGGCCGCAGCAGTCACGTTCGACGGCCACCGCGGCGCTCGTCCGGGCGGCCGCCTCCGTGGCGGAGAGCGTAAGGGCACGGGGCGAGGACGCACACCCCGTACAACCGTGACCGGCCGAACGAGTGGAGCCGTACGACGGTGACGGCTCGGCCCGTGTGCCCCTGACGGCTCAGCCCGTCGCGTCCACCAGGGCCAGTTCGTGCAGGCGCTCCGGGGGGCCGGGGCGGGCGTAGTACCAGCCCTGGGCCGTGTCGCAGCCCATCATCCGCAGCTGTTCGGCCTGGGCGCCGGTCTCCACGCCCTCCACCGTGACCGCGAGGTCGAGGCTGTGGGCCAGGGAGACGATCCCCTCCACGATCTTCAGGTCGACCGGGTCCGCCGGGTACTGCTGCATGCTCTGGGTGAAGGAACGGTCCAGCTTGAGGACCCGCACCGGAAGCCGGCGCAGGTTGGCGAGGTTCGAGTAGCCGGTGCCGAAGTCGTCGAGGGCGATGTCCACCCCCATCTCGGCCAGCCGGCGCAACGGCTTGAGCAGATCGTCGTCCGCGCCGATGAGCGCCGACTCCGTGACCTCCAGGCAGAGCGCGTCCGGCTCGAGGCCGGCCCGCTCCAGGATCTCTACGGTGTCGGAGACCAGCCCCGGATGGGTGAGCTGGCAGGGCGAGAGGTTGACATTGATGCGCAGCGGGCCGGGCTGGTCCTGCTTCTCCTGCCAGGCGCGGGCCTGCCGTACCGCCTCCTGGAGCACCCAGCGGCCCAGTGGCACGATCAGCCCGGTGCGCTCGGCGAGCGGGATGAAACGGTCGGGGCCGAGCACCCCGTGCTGCGGGTGCAGCCACCGCACCAGCGCCTCGGCACCGTGCACCTTGCCGTCGCCGAGGTGCACCAGCGGCTGGTACTCGATGAAGAACTCGCCCCGGTTCAGGGCCGTGGGCAGCGCCGTGGTCAGCCCGTGCCGGGTGATGGTGCGGGCGTCGGCCTCGGGATCGGCGAGCTCGTAGCGGTTGCCGCCCGCCGACTTCGCCCGGTACATGGTGATGTCCGCGCTGCGCAGCACCTCCGCCGCGCCGCGCTCCCCGACCGGGCCCTCGACGATGCCGATGCTGCCGCGCACGGTCAGCTCACGCCCGTCGACGCTGATCGGGGTGACCAGCGCGTGCATGATGCGCCCGGCGAGCTCGTCGACCCCCCGCTCGGTGTCGGGCCCGGTGGTCAGCGCCACGAACTCGTCGCCGCCGAGGCGCGCGACCATCTCGCCGGGGCCGGTCGCGCAGGCCTGCAGCCGGTCGGCGACCTCGACGAGCAGCCGGTCCCCGGCAGCGTGCCCGAGGCTGTCGTTGATGGTCTTGAAGCCGTCCAGGTCGAGGTAGCACAGTCCGAACCGCCGGCCCTCCCCCGCCGCCAGGGCCTTCTCCAGCCGCTCGAAGAACAGGGTCCGGTTGGGCAGGCCGGTGAGCGCGTCGTGCGTGGCCTCGTACCGCAGCCGGAGGTTCAGCAGCCGCCGCTCGGTGGTGTCCTCCATGAGCGCGAGCTGGTACTGCGGATTGCCGTCGGCGTCCCGCAGCAGGGACACCGTGAGGTTGGTCCACAGGACCGTTCCGTCAGGCCGGCAGAAGGCCTTCTCCACGTGGTAGTGGTCCCGCTCGCCGCGCACCAGCTCGTCGTACAGGCGCCAGACCTGAGGTGCGTCGTCGGGGTGGGTCCACTCGGCGACGTTGCGGCCGCGCACCAGTTGCTCGGAGCCGCCGAACATGCGCAGCAGGGCGCCGTTGACCTGGAGCACGTTGCCGTCGAGGTCGGCGATGCCGATGCCTATGGCGGCGCCCTCGAAGACCGCGCGGAGGCGGGCCTCCGTGGCGTGCAGGGCCTCGGCCACCTCGCCCTGGGCCGTGAGGGCGGCCTGCGCGATGGCCTCCTGTTCGGCCAGCGTGCGCTCCTTGAGCGCCGCCGCGAATCCGGCGGCCATCGCGTGCTGCAACCGCGAGCAGCGGGTGCGCTGGGCCTCCTGCGCCTCCGCGGAGGCGTCCGGGTCGCCGCAGTAGAGCACGAGGTAGGCGTCGACGCAGTCGAGGGTGCGGCTGAGGGCCTCCGGGTCGGTGCAGTGCGCGTCGATGAGCGCCGCGCCGATCCCCTTGGCCGCGGCGGCGTCGAACGCCCTGGCCCGCAACGCCTCGCTCAACTGCCGGGCCAGCGGCAGCAGTCGCTCCTCGAACTCCGGCCGGGTCAGCGACGTCGAGGTCACCGGATAGACGGCCCGGCTCCAGATCGTCGCGAACCTGCGCAGTCTGTCCTCCGGTCCACCCGGTCCACCCGGTCCCGCGGTCACGCCGAGCGCCCCACGCCGGCGAACCCCGCGAACGAAAAGGGGTCCTCGTCCTCGGGTGCCGTGTCGGGCCGCCACTTCGGCATCGGCACCAGCCCGGGTTCCACCATGTCGTACCCCTCGAAGAACCGCGCGATCTCGTCGCGCGAGCGCATGATCAGCGGATTGCGGATGGTGCTGTACACGTCGACCGCGCCGTCGGCCCGCTCCTTCGGCAGCGGGATCCCCTCGTACGAGGCGTGCGTGAGAACGAGCAGGCTGCCCGGCGCGAGCGCGTCGCGCAGCTCGGCCACCGCACCGTACGGGTCGTCCGTGTCCTCCACGAAGTGCAGTATGGCAACGAGAAGGAGCGCGACTGGCCGGTTCCGGTCTATCAGTCGCTCCACCTGAGGACTCGCCAGGATCTCCTGGGGCTTGCGGAGGTCGGCCGCGACGACGTCCGCGTGCTCGGTGCCCTGGAGGACGGCCCGGCTGTGCGCGACCGCCACGGGGTCGTGGTCGACGTACACCACGCGCGCCCCCGGGTGCGCCTGCTGCGCCACCTCGTGGACGTTGCCGAAGGTAGGGATGCCGGAGCCGATGTCGAGGAACTGGGTGATGCCCTCCCCGGCGGCGAAGCGCACGGCGCGGCGCATGAACGCCTGGTTCGCCTGCATGATCTTGGGAAGCCCCGGCATGTACTCCATGGCCCTGCGCGCCGCTTCGCGGTCGACCTCGAAGTTGTGGGAGCCGCCCAGGTAGAAGTCGTACATACGGGCGACACTGGGCACGGAGATGTCGATGCTCCGAGGGGCCCAGGCGGGGCGCTCCATGCAGCTCTCCAAGGCGTTGACGACGGTGTAGGCGATCCGGTGTTCGAGCTGAGGCTACTGATCGTCCGCCAACGGAGCGAGTAAAAACGGAAATTGACCGTCCGTTCCCGGTCACGACGTGATGTTTCCGTGGAGGGCCCGGGACGTGCGCCGCTCGCGCCAAAGGGCCCACCCCCTCCGTGCGGTAGCGGAGGGGGTGGACCGGTCGTGCGCGCCTGTGTCCCGTTCGTCCGGCTTGTGTGTCCACTCCCTTCCGCGTTCCGTCGCTGACTGGGTGAGGCGGTCGATCAACCCTGGGGAGGTGTGATCTCTACTTCGGCGCGCCGACCGGCTTTCCGTCGGGCGAGACGGCGTACCAGGTGCCGCCCACACCCTGACCGTTGGTGTCTCCGGGGGCCTTGTCGCCGGAGAAGGTGTAGATCGGCCAGCAGTTGACGGTCATCTGCTTGGCGCCGTCGGGGCGGGTGAAGCCCATGAGGCCCTTCTTCTGGACGCCCTTGGTGTCGTCGGCCGAGACGGGGGCGACGACAGGCCACTTCTCCAGGCAGGGGCCGGTGCAGTTCGACACCGGCTCGGGCCATGCCTTGTCCTTCAGGAAGCGGTAGACCGTCATGCCGTTCTTGTCGACGACGATCGGGCCGAGCTTGGGGTCGTTGCGGACCGACAGGCCGGGCAGGGCGGCACCGGCCTTCTTGCCGGTGGGCGCGGTCGCGAACCAGGTGCCCTTGACCCCCTGGCCGTTGACGTCACCGGCCTTGGTGTCCTTGGCGTACCGGTACATCGGCCAGCCGGCGATGGTGAGCTGCTTGGTGCCGTCGGAGCGGGTGACCTCGCCCAGCAGGGACGTGTCGATACCGGAGGCGACGGTGGCCCCTTCGGCGGGGACCGGCGGCCACGTCTTCGCGCAGTCGCCGTCGCAGGAGGACTTCGGCGGCTCGGCCGTGTCCTGGTCGAAGCGGTAGAGGGTGAAGCCGGCGCCGTCCGTGACGATCTTGCCGAGCTTCGCGTTGTCGACGACGGCCAGCTGACCCGCGGACTGCCCGCCCGCGGAGGCGGAGGCGCTCGGCGCGGCGGTGGAGTCGGCGCCGTAGCCGTTTCCGGGGAGGGAGGGGCTGGAACCCAGACCGCCCGGGAAAGCGGTGGCCCCCACGTTCTGGCTGCCCGCCGACTGGGTGCCGCTCTGCGAACCGCACGCCGTCGTGAGCGCCAGCACGGCGGCAGCGGTCGCCACGAGGGAGGCGCTCCGCCAGGATGTCTTCATTCTCAACTCCCGCTATGAGCTTCGGTGTTGCAGCGTCCTCTGTGCGCCGCTGTGTGGCCATGGGTACGGGCGGGAGTGCCCGTTGTGTTCAATCGGGCCGGGAATTTCTTTCCGGAACCTGTGACGCGTTTCCGGCCACCGCCCCGGCCCGCCCCTGGCACCCCTCGCACGGATGTGCCCAACTCGGCGCGTACCAGGCGTGGTTGCCCAAAACGCCACGAAGGCGGATCTCCCTCCTTCGGGGCAATTCACCGGGGACCGGGCGTGCGGGGGCGCGGCCAAGCCGATGATCTCGGTCGTGCAACGACCCCAACGGCCCCGAACGGCCCTCGTCACCCGGGCGTTGGCCCTGGTGACGCTGGCGTGGTTCCTCGTCGGCGTTCCCGCCGGGGCGGTGTCGGCCGACGCGTGCGCGTACGCCTCGACCGGCCCGGGCGGCACGGAGGCGGTGGCGGTCGCGGGCGGCGACCTCTGGCCCACGCCGCCGTGCTCCGTACCGAGCCCCACGCCGCCGCCCAGCCCCACGCCGACCCCGACTCCGACGCCCACCCCCAAGCCGCCGCCCGAACCCCCGCCGCCCCCGCGGCCGCACCCCACACCGAAGCCTGTGCCGCCCCCGCCGCCGCGCGCCCTGCCGCCGGCCCCGCGGCCGGTCCCGAGACCCGCCCCGGTCCCCGTCCACATCCCCTCCCCCGCACCGACGCCGTCCCCGACGCCCCCGCCCAGGCAGAGCCCGCACCCCGCAGCGACCCCGGTGCGCTATCCGGCCCACCACCCCGTGTCCCACCCACGGCCGCCCCACGACGGGCCGTCGCCGCTCACGTTCACCCTGCTCATCGTCGCGCCCGCGGTGTTCGCCATCGCCGCGCTGCGTCCGCGCTGATCTCTGGAGGCACCTGTTGTCGGAATGGCTTGTTCTCACCCTCGCGATGGCGGCCGCGTGCGCCGTCGTGATCGTGGTGACCCTGGTCCGGGCCCGTACGGCCGCCGTGGACGAGGACCCGTCCGAGACCCCGGACGTGATCGAGTACATGACGATGTGGATCGGCGTGGTGTACGCCATCGTGCTGGGCCTGGCCATCGCCGGGGTGTGGGAGGCGCGCAGCGCCGCCCAGGACCATGTGCAGGCCGAGGCGCAGGCGCTGCACGAGATCTCGCAGCGCGTCCGCGTCTATCCGGCCGACGTCCGTGACCGCGTCCGCGCCGACGTCAACGCCTATGTCGGCCATGTCGTCACCACCGAGTGGAAGGCCATGGCCGATCACGGCGAGGTGACCGCCCGCGGCCAGGAGCTGTTCCAGCGGATCCGTCAGGACGTCACCGACTACCACCCGAAGACGGACTACGAGGCGCAGGCGTACCAGCCGCTCGTGGACCAGGTGACGGCGGCCGACGCGGCGCGCAACGCGCGCGCCGACGCCACCGGCTCGACCATGCCGCCGGTGGTGTGGTTCGGGCTGATCGCGGGAGCGGTGGTCACCATCGGGATGGTGTTCGCGCTGCAGATCCGGCGAACGGCCCGCGAACTCCTCCTGGCGGGGCTCTTCTCGGCGCTGATCGCCTTCCTGCTCTTCCTGATCTGGGACTTCGACGCGCCCTACAGCCGGGGCGTCTCGGCCTCCTCGGAGCCGTTCCTGGCGCTTTTCCCGCAGTTGCACGGCTGACGGGGCCCGTGCCCTCAAGGGGGGCGGGCGGCCCCCGACCCTCAGGGGCGAGCGCCCGCCCCCCTTCACCGCCCCGCATCCCCTGTGCGGCTCACACCCGTACCCCATTCGCTCTACTGCGATCGCGCCCAGCCATCCCATTTCTTAGCGTTTCGAGCAACGAGGTGCATTTCCGACGCAAGCGGAACAGGTCCGCGGCACGGCTCCTCGGAGACCTGGAGGCTCACCATGCGCGCGATTCGCCTCGCTTCGGCCGCAATGCTGGGCGTCAGCGCCCTGGCCCTCACGGCGTGTACGACGGCCGTCGCCCGAGGCGGGGAGGCCGGCGCCGGCCACTCGGGTTTCTCCTACAACCTGGAACCGGCCGCGGTCGCCCCCGGCGGGCGGATCAACCTGCCGGTGCGGGGCTGCAACGGAGACGCCAAGGTCTTCTCGGGCGCCTTCGACGACGACGTCACCATCCCCCGCGGCCGGAACTCGGCCACGGTCACGGTCGGCCGGAACGCTCTGCCGGGCACCACGTTCGACGTGCTGTTCCAGTGCGGCCACCAGGCCGGCCACCGGCAGCTCGTCATGACCACCGGGCGCAACGACCGCGACGATGAGTCGCGGGACGAGGGCTCAGGCCGTGGGAACGGACGCGGCGAGGCGGAGCGGCCACAGCACGGCGTGCATGCCGGTGAGGGCGGCAGCATCGGCGGCTTCGACCTGAAGAAGACCGGCCTCGGTGCCGCCCTCGTCCTGGTCTCGGTCGGCACGGCCTGGCACCTCACGCGCCGCCGTGGCCGCGGCAGCACCTCCTGACCGTCACAGCGTGAACGGCGCGGCGAGACGGCGGCGCCGGGAGGGGATGGCGAATGTCTGCGTCCGGACCGGCCGAAGGAGAAGAGGGGCACCAGCGCAAGCGCGCCCCGTGGGGCGTGATCGCGCTGGTGCTGCTGACGGGTCTCGCCCTGGTGCGCAACGGTTCGGGCGAGTCCTCTGTGGGCCCGCCCCAGCCCGTGAAGGCGGCGGCCCCCGACTCCCGCTCGGGCTCCGGCCCGGGCTCGGGCTCCAGCGTCTCGGAGACGCCCGATCCGCTGCCGTACTCCGCGGTCGAGCGCGTCCGCATCCCGGCGCTCCAGATCGACGCCCCCGTCATACCGGTGGGCCTGGACACGTCCGGCTGGGTGGACGCCCCGCCGCCTGCGGATCCGAACCTGGCGGGCTGGTTCAGCGGCGCGGTGTCACCTGGCGAGAAGGGCACGGCCGTGATCGTGGGCCATGTCGACAACCGTGAGGGGCCGGCCGTCTTCTACGGGCTCGGCGCACTGGGCAAGGGCCATCACATCGAGGTCCGGCGCCAGGACGGCAGGACCGCCGTGTTCGAGGTCTACGGCAACGAGGTCTTCGATAAGGCCCACTTCCCCGGTGACCGCGTCTACGGGAACAAGGGGGCCCCGGAACTGCGGGTGATCACCTGCGGGGGAGAGTTCGTCGACGGGAACTACGCGGGGAACGTGGTGGTGTTCGCCCGGATGGTGGCCGTGCGCTGAGCGGGGACCGGCGCGCGTGCCCGGCAGGGTGTTCGGGTCGACCGCCTCCTGGGCCGGGTGCGGGCCCCCGGGCCCGGGGCGGCGAGGGCGCCGCGCGCCGGCCGTACCGGATCGTCCTCGAGGAGCAGCCCGGCCGCTCCCGCCGCCCCGGCCGCGCCCAGGACGGCGGCTCCGGCGAGCAGCAGGTGGCGCCGCGAGAGCAGCTGATCCTTTTTCATGATTGATCAGTCGCGCGGATCGGTGCGCCCGCGGCCGCGCAACACCGACTACGGCGGCGGAAATCACCCCATGGGACCCACGTACCCGGATGTACGGACCTGAGCGGGCGCCCGGCCCGTGATCCCCGGCCGCAACGGCCCGGACCTGCAGATTCCGATAGCCTCGCCCATGTGACGGAACAGCACTCGCACCAGTTCGAGCGGGGCACGGACGGGCCCAAGGTCATCCTCGTCGGGGTGGACGGCTCCGACTCGTCGCTGCGGGCCGCGGCCTACGCCGGCGGTCTCGCCCGGCGGCAGCACGCGCTGCTCGCGGTCGTGTACGTGCAGCCGGTGATGGCGGCCGGGGCCGCGCTCGGGGTTCCCGTGGCGGAGACGACCGATCAGATAGCCGAGGAACTGGTCGCCCAGATCCGTGAGGCCGCCGAGCGGCTGAAGGGCATATTCGACGTGCGCTGGGAGTTCCACACCTTCCGCGGCGACCCGTACAACGGCCTGGTCAAGGCCGCCGAGGAGCTGAAGGCGGACGCCGTCGTGGTCGGCGCCTCCGAGCAGGCCGGCCACCGCATCATCGGCTCGGTGGCGATCCGCCTGGTGAAGGCGGGCCGCTGGCCCGTAACAGTCGTGCCGTAGGGACATCGCCGTCTTCCCTCCCCGGCGGGGCTGCGCCATCATGATCCGGCCAGCGCATTGCCGTCCGCGAAGAGGTCCGCGAAGAGGTGAGGCTCATGGCCGGACTCCGTAAGGGCGAGGGAATTCTCCGCCGCAAACCCATCGAGCACATCGATGAGACGGAGGTCGGCGAGGGCACCCGGCTCGAGCGCTCGCTCGGCCTGTGGCAGCTGACCGCGATCGGCGTCGGCGGGATCATCGGCGCCGGCATCTTCACCCTCGCCGGCACGGTCGCGAACGGCACCGCCGGACCCGCGGTCCTGGTGTCGTTCCTGATCGCGGGCCTGGCGAGCGCGACCGCCGCCCTGTCGTACGCCGAGTTCGCCGGGCTCATCCCGAAGGCGGGATCTGCCTACACGTACGGCTACGCGGTGCTCGGCGAGTACGCCGGCTGGTTCATCGGCTGGGACCTGCTGCTGGAGTACACGGCGATCGTGGCGGTGGTCGCCATCGGCATCTCCGGCTACTTCGGCTTCCTCGTCGGCGAGATGGGCGCGCACCTGCCGGCGTGGATGCTGGGGGCGCCGGGCACGGGGGCCGGACACCGGGTGGACCTGTTCGCGCTGGTGCTGTGTCTGCTGATCGCGTACCTGCTGAACCTCGGCATCCGCAACGCGGCCCGATTCGAGACGTTCGTCGTGGCGCTGAAGATCCTCGTCGTGCTGCTGGTGATCGGTGTCGGCGTCTTCCACATCGACAGCGGCAACTACCACCCGTTCTTCCCCTACGGCGTCGGCGGCGCGTTCACCGGTGCGGCGACCGTGTTCTTCGCGGTCTTCGGCTACGACGCCATGTCGACCGCCGCGGAGGAGTCCAAGGACGCGCAGCGCCACATGCCGAAGGCGATCGTCTACTCGCTGGCGATCTCCATGGTGCTGTACGTGGCGGCCTGCCTGGTCCTGACGGCATGCAGAAGTACCAGCACATCGACAAGGAGAGCGGCTTCTCCAGCGCGTTCAAGGCGGTCGGCCTCAACGGGCTCGCGGACGTGATCGCGGTCGGGGCCGTCATCGGCATCCTCACCGTCATGTTCACGTTCATGCTCGGCGTCACCCGGGTGTGGTTCTCCATGTCGCGCGACGGACTGCTGCCCTCGTGGTTCGCCAAGACGCATCCCACGCGTCACGTCCCGACCCGTGTGACATGGATCGTCGGGATCGCCTCGGCCCTCATCGCCGGGTTCCTGCCGATCGCGCAGGTGGCCGAACTGACCAACATCGGGATCCTGTTGGCGTTCGTCGTGGTGTGCACGGCGGTGATCGTGCTGCGCTACCGCCAGCCGGAGCTGCCGCGCACCTTCCGCACCCCGTGGATGCCGTTCCTCCCCGCGATGGGCGTGGTCTTCTCGCTCTGGCTGATCACGTTCCTGCGGTGGGAGACATGGGTGCGGTTCGCCGTGTGGTTCCTGATCGGCCAGATCGTCTACTTCGGTTACTCCTACCGGCGCTCCGAGCTGGCCAAGGCACCGCACAGCCCCTGAGCCGGCCCGGGAGGCCCCGCACGCCTCTCCGGTCGACCGCTCACCGCACCGTTCACCGACGAACAGCGACCGCCCACCGCACCGCGCCGTCCCGGCCCTGTCCCGGCCGGCGAAGGCGCGTTGCCATACGCCCATGACGGCCGGAAGCACCACTTCCACCACCGGGACGACCGCCGAGCACGAGCTGGCCGAGCTGCAGCGCGAGCACGGCCGTCCCCTCTTCGCGCTGCTGCTCAGGCTCTCGGACGGTGACCGTCAGCGCGCCGAGGACCTGCTGCAGGAGACGTTCGTACGCGCCTGGCAACACCCCGAAGCGCTGCGCGCGCCCGATTTCGACTCCGTGCGCCCCTGGCTGCTCACCGTCGGCCGGCGGCTCGCCATCGACGCCAAGCGGGCGCGTCAGGCCCGTCCCGCCGAGGTCGGAGACGCCGTCCCGGAGAACGCCCGCGTGATCGCCGACCACGCCGAACGGGCCGCCGCCACGCTCGACGTACGGCGGGCTGTGAAGACACTCACTCCCGAGCACAGGGAAGTCCTGGTGCAGGTGTACTTCCACGGGGCGAGTGTGGCGGAGGCCGCCCGAACCCTGGGGATTCCGCCCGGTACTGTGAAGTCCCGTGCGTACTACGCCCTGCGCGCCCTGCGCCGGGTCCTTCCGGGATACGCGGTGGACCTGCGGTGAAACCGAAGCCAAAGTCAAGCCTTCGTAAAGCGCCTTGCTGCGGACCATGGTTGAGCAATGGGCTTGCCTCATCCGTGTTGCGGACTGGGGCCCGAGTCTCGGGCGACGCGCACGCACCGGAGGAAGGCAGGAAGGGATGCTGCACAGAGGCCACGAGAGCACGGACGGCACCGACGGCGGTGAACTGACCGTTCCCATGGCATGGCTGTACGCCGAGTACATCGCGGACGAACTGCTGCGGACCGGCGACCTGATGCCGCCGACGTCCTTCGAGTTCCGCGCCGGGCGCGACGCCCTGGCGCTGACGATCTTCCTGTCCGACACCGGTGGCGAGCTCTCCCGCATCCGGGTCGTCTCGCAGCTGGAGACCTGGCTCTCGCTGACGGCGTACGACCAGCCCTGGCAGGAGTGGGTGTGCGAGCGGATGGCCGAGCTGTCCGCGGAAGCGGCCCGGTCGGGCGGCCCGGCGCCGGACCTGGAGCTGGCCACGGCGGCCTGGCGCTGGCTGGAGGAGACCGAGCTGCTCGCCCCCGATCTGGACGCGGTGCCCGGCGGCGGCCCGGTGGTCGGCGAGGACGACGGCCCCAAGGTGTGGACGCCGGCCTGGCAGCTGGGGCTCCCCCTGGGACATCTCGCCATCCATCTCTTCTGAAAGAAGTTTCCCGGGACGACCAATCCGCCGGCCCGGCGGCTCCGAATGCCTTTCTTGGCCGCGATTCGGTAACGGCCTTGAGTGATTCGGCCGCCTGGTCCGTACCGGTGGGCAACAGCAGCACACCCCCACCCCGCCCACCGGCCTGAGGATTTGGTATGAGGTCCCTGGAACGCCACCGCGACGTCGGCGCCTACGCGCTGGGCGTGCTGGACGAGGCGGAAGCCTTCCGCTTCGAGGACCACCTCATGGAGTGCCCGACGTGCGCGGCGCACGTGACGGAGTTCCGCCCCGCCGCACGTCAGTTGATGCTCTACCGGAGGGCGACCCCGCGGTCTGTGTACCCCTTCGCGGCGCCCGGGCCCCGGCTGCTGGAGCGGCTGCTCGACGAGGTGGCGACCCAGCACCGCAGCGGGCGCAGGCGGTGGCTGTACGCGGTCGCGGCGGCTGTGGTGTTCGCGCTCGGAGGGCCGACGACGGCGCTCGTCGCCGGGCACGGCTCGACGTCCACCACCGCGACGGCCATGACCGCGACCGACCCGGGCACGGGCGTATGGGCGCGGATCACCGCGCACGACGAGGTGTGGGGCAGCCAGATCGACGTGACGGTCAGGGACCGGTCGGGGCCGCATCCCTGCCGGCTCGTCGCGGTCGGCAAGGACGGTTCGGAGCAGACGGTGGCGAGCTGGATGGATCCCGCGGAGGACGATGAGCCGACCACGTTCCAGGGCGGCACGGGGATGCGGTCGGACCAGATCGACCACTTCGATGTGCGCACCAAGGACGGGCAGCGCCTGGTCACGCTGAAGGCCCGCTGACCGGCCGCTGCCTCCCTCTACTTGAGCAGCCGGGACAGTCTGCGGTCCGCCAGCGGCTTGCCGCCCGTCTGGCAGGTCGGGCAGTACTGCAGCGAGGAGTCGCTGAAGGAGACCTCGCGGATCGTGTCGCCGCACACCGGGCAGGGCTCCCCGGTGCGGCCGTGGACCCGGAGGCGGGTCTTCTTCTCCGCCTTCAGGCGCCCGGCGGCCAGGCCGCGCGAACGCTCGACCGCCTCGGTCAGCGTGGTGCGCAGTGCGTCGTACAGGCGGTGCACATCCTCCGGCGACAGCGACGAGGCCAGCTTGAACGGGGACATCCGGGCGGCGTGCAGGATCTCGTCGCTGTAGGCGTTGCCGATGCCCGCGATCAGGCTCTGGTCGCGCAGCGCGCCCTTGACCTGGCGCCGCTCGCCCGCGAGGAGCTCGGCAAGGCGCTGCTCGCCGAAGCCGTCGGCCAGCGGGTCGGGACCCAGGCGGGCGATGCCCGGCACCTGGAGCGGATCATCGACGACGTACACCGCCAGCCGCTTCTGGGTGCCCGCCTCCGTCAGGTCGAAGCCCTCCCCGGTCTCCAGCGCGACCCGCAGCGCGAGCGGGCCCTTGCCGGGGCGGGGTGCGCCGTCGGGCAGACGGTCCTTCCACTGGAGCCAGCCGGCCCGGGCCAGGTGCGTCACGAAGTGCAGTCCGCCGGCGTCCAGGTCCAGGAACTTGCCGTACCGGCCGACGGCGGTGACCTCGCGGCCCTCGAGGGCGGTGACCGGTGGGTCGTACGTCTTCAGGACGCTGATCGCGACGGGCAGCACCCGGACCACCTCGTGGCCGACGAGACGGTCGGCGAGGAAGTCCTTGAGCGCTTCGACCTCGGGCAGTTCCGGCATGTGTCCAGAGTGCCACCCGCCACCGGCGTCGCCACCCGTCGCGTCCGTCAGCCGCGTTCCTGGACAGTGAACTCTCCCCATACGACCTTGCCGCCGCCGCGGGCCTCCACGCCCCACAGGTCGGCGAGCCGGTCGACCAGCAGCAGACCCCGGCCGGAGACCTCCGACTCGCCCGCGTCGCGGCGGCGGGGCAGGGCGCTGGAGGCGTCCTCGACCTCGACGCGGAAGCGGCGGGCGTGGCCGGTGAGGACCCGCAAGGTGACGACGGCGGTGCCTTCGGTGTGCACGAGGACGTTGGTGATCAGCTCGTCGGCGACCAGTTCGATCTCGTCGGAGCGCTCGCCGCCGCCCCATGCGCGGACGGCGGCGCGGATCATGTGCCGGGCGGCCGTGAGGGCTTCCGGGTCACCGGGCGGGACCTGCTGCCGGAGGCGGTCGCCGGACCGCTGGGCGAGCCCCCGGCGCCGCAGGAGCAGCAGGGCCACGTCGTCGTCGCCGCCCCGCTCCTCGGCCACGTCGATGAGCCGGTCGGCGAGGTCGCACACATCGTCCGGGCCGGTGCAGACCAGCTCCTGAAGGGTGTGCACGCCCTCGTCGAGGTCGGCGCCCGGCTCTTCGATCAGGCCGTCGGTGCACAGCACCAGGGTCTGGCCGGGGTCCAGCTCCACCGTGGTGACCGGGTACTCCAGGCGGTCGAACTCGGCGGACAGCCCGAGCGGCAGGCCGCCTTCGACGGGCAGCCGCCGGCAGGTGCCGTCGGACAGCCTGAGCAGCGGGTCGATATGGCCGGCGCGGACCAGCTGCACCACTCCGGTGGCCAGGTCGGCCTCGGCGTACAGGCAGGTCGCGAAGCGTTCGGTGTCGAGTTCCTTGAGGAAGACGGAGGCGCGGGCCATCACGGTGGCGGGCGGGTGGCCCTCGGCGGCGTAGGCGCGCAGGACGATGCGCAGCTGGCCCATGACGGCGGCCGCGTGGGTGTCGTGGCCCTGTACGTCACCGATGACGGCACCGGCCCGGTCCCCGGGCAGCGGGATCAGGTCGTACCAGTCGCCGCCGATGTCCCGGCCGAGGGACGCCGAGCGGTAGCGGACGGCGACGTCGGCGCCGGGCACGCTGGGGATGGAGCGCGGCAGCATCGCCTGCTGGAGGCCCTGGGCGAGGTCCTTCTCCTGTTCGTAGAGCATGGCGCGTTGCAGGCTCTGCGCGATGCTGCTGCCGAGCGCGACGAGGACGTTGCGCTCGTCGGGGGTGAATCCGCTCCGGTCGTCGTAGAGCAGGCCCATGGCGCCGATGGGGCGGGCCTGCGCGACGAGCGGCAGATAGGCGGCGGAGGTGATGCGCAGGTCCGTCAGGTGCGGCCACAGGACGGGGTAGCGCTCGGCGAACTCCTCCGGCGACTCGATGAACCGCGGCCGGAGGGTCCGCACCACCTCGCTCATCGGGTAGGCCTCGTCGACGCGGGTGACCCGGGTACCGGGCACCGAGCTGCCCTCGGGGCCCTCGGCGACGATCCGGATGCGGCCCGCCTCCACCAGGCCCATGACGAGGCTGGCCGCACCCAGGTGGGTGAGGCCGTGGCTGTCCTTGAGGACGTCGATGACGTCCTGGACGGTGCGGGCGTGGGCGAGCGCGGCGGTGGTGGACTCGACGATGCTGGTCTGCCGGCGCAGCGCCTCGTCCTGGGCCACCTGTTCCCTGCGGGCCAGGCCGTCGCGCAGCTCCTCGGTGGCGTCGCGCACGATGCCGATGATCCGGCGCGGGCGGCCCGTCTCGTCGCGCCGGATGTAGCCCTGGGTGTGGGTCCAGCGCAGGGTGCCGTCGCGGCAGCGGACGCGGAAGTAGGTGCCGTAGTTCTCGCTGCCGTCCTTGATGGCCCGGGCCACCAGGGCGTCGACACGGCGGCCCTCGGACGGCGGAACGCGTGACCGCAGGCTCTCGGGGCGGCCGTCGTAGTCCTCGGGGCGTACGTCCAAGATCTCGTGGGCCCGGGCGTCCATGTGGAACAGCCCGGTGTCCAGGTCCCAGTCGAAGCTGCCCATGCGGTTGAGCGCCAGGATCGGATCCGGGTGGGCGGGCCAGTCCTCCGGGAGTGACAGGGTGCTCCCTCCCCGATCAACCATGGGGCCACCATGCCAGGGATTGCCGGATTCTTCGACTTCTGCCGGCTCGGTCGTCCAGGACCCCGGCCCGGCGGTCCGGTAGGCCGTGTGGGGCCGGGCGGCCGCGGTCGGCGGGTTACGCAAGCCGAGCCGAGGTGTACATGGAGTGACGGGCTGACCGGTTCGGCCGGGGGTACCGGGTGACACTGGAGGGAGAGGAGCGGTTGCCGTGGACTGGTTCGTCGCACCGGAGTACTGGCTGAGCCGACTGGTCTTCCAGCGGGCTCTGGCGGTGGTGTACCTCGTCGCCTTCCTGAACGCCGCGCTGCAGTTCCGGGCGCTGATCGGGGAGCGCGGCATGCTGCCGGTGCCGCGGTACGTCGCCCGGGTGCCGTTCAAACTGGCGCCCAGTGTCTTCCACTTCCGCTACTCGGACCGCTTCTTCGCCGCCTGGTCGTGGGCGGGGTGCGCGGTGTCGGCGGCGCTGGTCGCCGGGGCCGACTCGCTGGTGCCGTTGTGGGCGGAGATGGTGCTGTGGCTGATCCCGTGGCTGCTGTACCTGTCGATCGTCAACGTCGGCCAGACCTGGTACTCCTTCGGCTGGGAATCGCTGCTGCTGGAGGTCGGCTTCCTGGCGGTGTTCCTGGGCAACGACGAGGTCGCGCCGCCGATCGTGGTGCTGTTCCTGCTGCGCTGGATCCTGTTCCGTCTGGAGTTCGGCGCCGGGCTGATCAAGATGCGCGGGGACGCCTGCTGGCGGAAGCTGACCTGCCTGGACTACCACCACGAGACGCAGCCGATGCCGGGCCCGCTGAGCTGGTTCTTCCACCATCTGCCGAAGCCGCTGCACCGGGTGGAGGTGGCGGCCAACCACGTCACCCAACTGGTCGTGCCGTTTCTGCTGTTCACCCCGCAGCCGGTCGCGACGGCCGCCGCGTCGCTGATGATCGTGACGCAGCTGTGGCTGGTCCTGTCGGGCAACTTCTCCTGGCTGAACTGGCTCACGATCGTGCTGGGCCTGTCGGCGGTCCTGTTCCCCACCACCGCCCCGAAGGTCTCCGCTGCTCCCCTGTGGTACGAGGTCCTGGTCCTGGCGGTCGGCGCGGGCCTGCTCGCCCTCGGCTACCACCCGGTACGCAACATGATCTCCCGCGGCCAGATCATGAACCGCTCCTTCGACCCGCTGCACCTGGTCAACACCTACGGCGCGTTCGGCAGCGTCAGCCGGATCCGGTACGAGGTGGTGGTGGAGGGCACGGCCGACGACGTGCCGCGGGAGGACTCCGAGTGGCGGGAGTACGAGTTCAAGGGCAAACCGGGCGATCCACGGCACTGGCCGCGCCAGTTCGCCCCGTACCACCTGCGGCTCGACTGGCTGATGTGGTTCGCGGCGCTGTCCCCCGCGTACGCGGGGTCCTGGTTCGGCGGCCTGGTGGAACGTCTCCTGGAGAACGACCGCGCCACCCTGAAGCTCCTGCGCCGCTCCCCTTTCCCCCCGGACGAGCCGCCGCGCTACGTCCGGGCGCGCCTCTTCCGCTACCGGTACACGACGTGGCGTGAAATGCGGGAGACGGGGGCCTGCTGGCACCGCACCTACGTCCGCGAGTTCATGCCACCGACCCGGCTGGCCGCGCCGGTGGCTCAGAGGCGGTAGACGCGGGTGGCGGTGCCCTCGAAGATCTGGTGGCGCTCGTCGTCGCGGAGCCCCTGCGCCAGCGCCGCCGCCGTGTCCGACACGTCCGCGTACGACGCCGCCAGCGTGCACACCGGCCAGTCCGAGCCGAACATCAGCCGGGACGGGCCGAAGGCGTCCAGGACCGTGTCCGTGTAGGGGCGCAGGTCCTCCACCCGCCAGGTCTTCCAGTCCGCCTCCGTCACCATGCCCGACAGCTTGCAGACCGTGTTCGGCAGGGCCGCGAGTGCGCGGATGTGGGATGCCCAGGGCTCCGGGGTTCCGGAGGCGATGGGCGGTTTGCCCAGGTGGTCGAGGACGAAGGTGAGTTCGGGTAGCGACTCCGCCGCCTTGACGCACGCCGGGAGTTGCCGGGGCAGCACCAGCAGGTCGTAGACCAGGCCCGCGTCCGCGACGGCGGCGAGGCCCCGGCGCACGTCGGGGCGCAGCAGCCACTCGGGATCCTGTTCGCCCTGGACCTGGTGGCGGATGCCGCGCAGATACGAGCCCCCGGGCAGCTCCCGCAGGCGGGCCAGCGTGTCCGCCACGCCGGGGCTCGTCAGGTCGGTCCAGCCGACGACGCCCGCGACGATCTCGTTCCGCTCCGCCAGGGCCAGGAACTCGGGCGTCTCCTCGGCCACGGTGACCGTCTGCACCAATACGGTGCGGTCCACGCCGACCGGGCGGGCCTGACGTTCCAGGTCCGCGATCGTGAAGCTGCGGCGGATCGGCTCGAGTTCCGGGCCCCTGATCCAGTCCTGGTCGCGGACGGAGAGGTCCCACACGTGGTGGTGCGCGTCCACGCTCACGGCAGCTCCCAGACCACCGGCAGGCCCGCGTCCGCGCCCTCGGCCGAGTAGTCGTGCACCACGTCCAGCAGCTCCGCCATCCGTGCCTGCCAGGCGACGTTGACGGGCAGCTTCTCCAGCTCGGCCAGCAGCCGCCCGTAGTCCTCGCACTCCAGTACGTGGAAGAGGTCCATCCCGCTGCGCCAGATCGTCCAGGAGGCCGCTCCGCCGGCACGGATCGCGTTCGTGAGTTCCTTCGGCACCTCCCGGTGGGCGGCCTCGTACTCCTCGATGCGGTCGGCACGGACCTTGGTGTGCAGGGCGACTCTCATCACGGCTCCTCGGTGGGCACGGGGGCGTGCGGTGGCAGGAGGCCGGCTTCTCCCAGCCCCCGCCAGAATCCGGCCGGTACGGTCGCCGCGAACTGCTGGGCGCAGTCGCGTACCTCGGCCGCCGAACGGGCGCCCACCAGTACGCTCGCCACGGCCGGGTGCGCGGTGCAGAACGCCAGGGCCGCGGCCCGCAGCGTGGTGCCGTGGCGTTCCGCCAGCGTCTTCAGGCGCAGGGCGCGGTCGAGCAGTTCCTCGGGTGCCGTGGCGTAGTTGAACGTGGCGCCCGGCCGCGGGTCGGCCAGCAGGCCGGAGTTGAAGGCGCCGCCGACGACGACCGACACCCCGCGTTCGGCCGCCGCGGGCAGCAGCTCGGTCAGGGCGCGCTGGTCGAGCAGGGTGTACCGGCCCGCGCACAGCACCACGTCCACGTCCGTCTCGCGCACGAACCGGGTGAGCATCTCGGCCTGGTTCATGCCGGCGCCGATCGCGCCCACCAGGCCCTCGGAGCGCAGCTTCTCCAGCGCCGGGTAGCCCTCGCGGAACGCCTGCTCGGCGTGGTCGTCCGGGTCGTGCAGGTAGACCACGTCGACACGGTCCAGGCCGAGCCGTTCGAGGCTTGCCTCGAGACCGCGTCGTACGCCGTCCGCGCTGAAGTCCCAGACGCGGCGGTGGGTGGCGGGGACCGCGAAGCCGTTCGCGAGGTCGTCGCCGACGTCGCCCTCGACGTCTGTCGGCTCCAGCAGTCGCCCCACCTTGGTGGAGACCGTGTACGCGGCACGGGGGTGCTCCCGCAGGGCCGCGCCGAGGCGGCGTTCGGACAGGCCGAGGCCGTAGTGCGGGGCGGTGTCGAAGTAGCGGATCCCGCTCTGCCAGGCGGCTTGGACCGCGTCGTACGCCTGCTCCTCGCTCACCTCGCTGTAGAGGTTGCCGATGCCGGCGGCGCCGAAGGCCAGCGGGCTGACCTCGACGCCGCTCCCGCCGAGCGCGCTCACCGGCCCACCGGCCGCAGCCTGAGGCCCTGCATGCCGCCGTCCACGGCGAGCGCGGTGCCCGTGGTCGCGCCGGACAGGGGGCTCCCCAAGTAGGCGATGGCGCCCGCCACTTCGGTGGCCGTGACCAAGCGGCCGGTGGGCTGGCGGGCCTCCAGCGCCGCCCGTTCGGCGGCCGGGTCCGGGGCCTCGTCGAGGAGGCGGCCGACCCACGGCGTGTCGACCGTGCCCGGGTTGACGCAGTTGACGCGGATGCCCTCGCGGACGTGGTCGGCGGCCATGGCGAGGGTCAGCGAGTACACGGCGCCCTTGCTGGCGCTGTACAGGGCCCGCTGCGGCAGGCCCGCCGTGGCGGCGATGGAGCAGGTGTTGACGATCGACGCGTGGGCGGACTGCCTCAGGTGCGGCAGCGCCGCTCGGGTCGTCCGGACGATGCCGAGCACGTTGACGTCGAACACCCGCCGCCACTGCTCGTCGTCGTTGTCCTCCACCGTGCCCCGGGCGCCGATGCCCGCGTTGTTGACCAGCACGTCCAGACCTCCGAGGCCGGCGACGGCGTCGGCGACGGCGGCCCGAACGGACGCGTCGTCGCCGACGTCCGCCCGGTGGGCGAGCAGCGGCTTCTCGATCTGCGAGGGGTCGAGGTCCAGGACGGCCACCTGGGCCCCGCGCTCCGCAAGCAGCTCCGCGGTGGCCCGCCCGATTCCGGAGGCCCCGCCGGTCACCAGGGCCCTGAGGCCCTCGAAGTCGCTCATGCAGCGTGCCCCTTCTCGCCCTCGAGGTCGGCGGCCCAGAAGGTGCCGCCGGGGAATGTGTACTCCGCGATGGACTCGGGCCGCATCGCGGCGGAGAAGCCCGGCGCGGCGGGTGCCGTGTAGTGACCCTCCCGGATCACCACCGGGTCGCGGAAGTGCTCGTGCAGATGGTCCACGTACTCGATGATCCGGTCCTCGGTCGTGCCGGAGAGCGCGACGAAGTCGAACATGGACAGGTGCTGGACCAGCTCGCACAGCCCGACGCCGCCCGCGTGCGGGCACACCGGCACGCCGAACTTGGCGGCCAGAAGCAGGATCGCGAGGTTCTCGTTGACGCCGCCGACGCGGGCCGCGTCGATCTGGAGCACGTCGATCGCCCCGGCCTGGAGGAGCTGTTTGAAGATGATGCGGTTCTGCACGTGTTCGCCGGTGGCGACCCTCACCGGGGCCACGGCCCTGCGGATCGCCGCGTGGCCCAGGATGTCGTCGGGGCTGGTCGGCTCCTCGATCCAGTACGGGTCGAACTCGGCGAGCGCCTTGGTCCAGGTGATCGCCTCGTCCACGTCCCAGCGCTGGTTGGCGTCGATGGCGATCCGCACGTGCGGGCCGACGACGGAGCGGGCGACCCGGCAACGGCGTACGTCGTCGGCGAGGTCCGCGCCGACCTTCAGCTTGATCTGCCGGAAGCCGTCGGCGACGGCCTGCGCGGCGAGACGGGTGAGCTTGTCGTCGGCATAGCCGAGCCAGCCGGCGGAGGTGGTGTAGGCGGGGTAGCCCCGGGCCAGCAGGTGGGCGGTGCGCTCCTCGGCGCCCTGCTTGCCGCGCCGCAGCAGCTCCAGCGCCTCCTCGGGGGTGAGCGCGTCGGTGATGTAGCGGAAGTCGATCTGGCGGACCAGCCACTCGGGGTCGGCCTCGGCGAGCAGCCGCCACAGCGGCTTGCCGGCGCGCTGGGCGGCCAGGTCCCAGACGGCGTTGACGACCGCGCCGGTCGCCATGTGCATCACGCCCTTCTCGGGGCCCAGCCAGCGGAGCTGGCTGTCGCCGATCAGGGCGTGGAACACCGAGCCGGGATCGGCGCACACCTCGTCCACGCTCCGTCCGACCACGTGTCCGCGCAGCGCCTCGATCGCGGCGACCTGCACCTCGTTGCCCCGTCCGATGGTGAACGTGAGCCCGTGCCCTTCCAGGCCGTCGCCGGCGTCCGTGCGCAGCACCAGGTAGGCGGCCGAGTAGTCGGGGTCGGGGTTCATCGCGTCGGAGCCGTCGAGCTCGCGCGAGGTGGGGAAACGGATGTCGAAGGTGTCGATCCCGGTGATACGGGCGGCAGTTGGGGACACGGGTGGCCTTTCGGTCCGGGACACAAGGTCGTACACGAGGGCGTACGTCGTACGGCGCTGTACGACAACGAAGCGGGTCAGTCCTGGGCACGACCCGTCGTCACCCGGGCGATCACCAGGGCGACGAGGATGATTCCGCCGTAGATGGCCTGGATCCAGAACGACGGCACCTGGGCGAGGGTGAGCAGGTTCTGCACGACACCCAGGAGGAGTACACCGGTGAGGGCGCCGAGCATGGTGCCCTTGCCGCCGTCCAGGCTGATGCCGCCGATGACGGCCGCCGCGAACACGGTGAAGATCATGTTCTGGCCCTGGTTGGCGCTGATCGCGCCGACGTACCCGGTCTGCATGATCCCGCCGACGGATGCGAGGAGGCCCGCGACCACGAAGACGCCGAGCATCACCCGCTCGACGCGGATTCCGGCCGCGCGGGCCGCGTCCGCGTTGCCGCCGATCGCGTAGAGGGCGCGTCCGACACGGTGGTAGCGCAGGACGAGCCCGGTGACCGCGAAGGCGACCGCGGCCAGCCACACGGACATCGGGACGCGCAGGAAGGTCGTGGTGGCCAGGGTGAAGAAGGCGTCGGGCATCCCGAACAGCGTCTTGCCCTTGGTCGCGCCGACCAGCAGACCGCGCAGGACGATCAGCATCGCGAGGGTGACGATGAACGCGTTTAGCTTGAACTTGACCACCAGGATGCCGTTGAAGGCACCGATGGCCGCGCCGACGACGAGGATCGCGACCAGGGCGAGGGCGGCGGGCCACTCGGTGCCCCAGCCGGACTGGGCGGCGGGCAGGACGAGCAGGGCGCCCACGGCCGGGGCGATGCCGACCACGGACTCCAGGGACAGGTCGAACTTGCCGGTGATCAGGACGAGCGACTCGGCGAGCACGACCATCGCGAGGGCCGCGGACGCGCCGAGGATGGAGATGATGTTGCGTTCGGTGAGGAAGGAGTCGTTGACGAACGCGCCGAGCACCATCAGCAGCACCAGGGCCGGGAGCAGGGCGAGTTCACGGGCCCGGCGGAGCAGGACGGCCTTGGCCGAGCGGGCGTCCGGAACCGGGAGGGGCGTGAGCGGCGGGGCCTTGGTGTCAGCCATGGTCCACTCCTTCGATGGAGGCGATCAGCTCATGGTCGTGCCAGCCCGCCGGGTGCTCGGCGACGATCCGGCCGTGGAAGAGGACGAGGACGCGGTCGCAGCGGCGCAGGTCGTCGAGTTCGTCGGAGACGACGAGCACGGCGGTGCCGTCCTCGCGGGCGCTGTCCACCCGGGACAGCAGGGACTCCTTGGACTTGACGTCGACGCCCGCGGTGGGGTTGATGAGGACCAGCAGGCGCGGGTCGGAGGCCAGGGCGCGGGCCATGACGACCTTCTGCGCGTTGCCGCCGGACAGGTCGGAGACGGGCTGGTCGGGTCCCTCGGCGTGGATGTCGAGGCGGTGGATGAGGTCGTCGGCGAAGCCGCGTTTGCGCCGGGTGCCGACGAACCCGTGGCGGCCGAGGCGCTCCAGGACGCTCATGGTGGCGTTGTCACCCACGGACATGCCGGGGACCAGGCCCTGTTCGTGGCGGTCGCGGGGTACGCAGCCGACGCCGGCCTTGAGCGCGGCCTGGACGTCGCCGAACGGCAGCGGCCGGCCGTCGAGCCGGGCCGTGCCGCCGCCCGGGGTGTGCAGTCCGGCCAGGGTCTCGGCGAGTTCGATCTTGCCGCTGCCGCTGGAGCCGGCGAGTCCGACGACCTCTCCGTGGCAGACGGTGAGGTCGATGTCCCGGTACGCCTGACCGGTGAGCCCCTGGGCTTCGAGCGCGACCGGCGCGTCGCCCGCGACCGCGGCCCGCACGGCCACCGCCGCGCGTTCGGCGACGGCCTCCCCGGCCATGGCCTCCACCAGGGCCGCGCGCGGCAGGTCGGCGACCGGGGCGGTGGTGATCCAGCGGGCGTCGCGCAGGACCGTGACGGTCTGGCAGACCTCGTAGACCTCCTGGAGGTGATGGGAGATGAACAGGAAGGTGACACCGGAGTCCTGAAGCGCGCGCATCCGCGTGAACAGGCGCTCGATCTCCCGGTTGTCGAGCTGGGCGGTCGGTTCGTCGAGGATGATGAACCGGGCGCCGAAGCTGAGCGCCCGCGCGATCTCCACCATCTGGCGGTCCTCGACCTTGAGGTCGGCGGTGCGGGCCTCCGGGTCGACGTGCACGTCCCAGGTGGCGAGGACCTCGGCGGCCTCGGCCTTCAGCTTCCGCCAGCTGATGAGGCCGCCGCGCCCGGTGGGCTGCCGGTTGATGAGCAGGTTCTCGGCGACCGTCAGTTCGGGGACGACCGTGGGTTTCTGGTACACGCAGGCGACCTTGCGGCGCCAGGCGTCGCGGTCGGCGAGCGGGGGTGCGGGCTCGCCGTCGAAGCGGATCGTGCCCTCGTCGGGTGCCTGGAGTCCGGTGAGGACGTTGACGAGTGTGGACTTGCCGGCGCCGTTGCGGCCGACGAGGGCGTGGGACTCACCGGGGAGCACGGTGAGCTGTCCGTCCTGTAGGGCGACCGTGGGGCCGTACCGTTTGACGATGCCCCTCGCCTCGGCCAGTGGGGTGCTCATTTGACCGTGTTGCCCCAGAGCTTGGGGTCGTCGACGTTGTCCTTGGTGACCAGCGGGGCGGGCAGTTGGTCCTCCAGGATGCCGTTCGGCAGCTTGACGATGGTGGAGTCGTGGTCGGTGGGGCCGGGCTTGAACGTCTTCCCCTCCATCGCGGCCTTGATGTAGTACATGCCGTACTTGGCGTAGGCGTCCGCCGGCTGCGAGACGGTGGCGTCGATCTCGCCCTTGCGGATGGCGTCGAACTCCTGCGGGATGCCGTCGTTGGACACGATGACGATGTGGCCGTTCTGGCCCGCCGCCTTCAGCATGTTCTTGGACTTCAGGGTCTGCAGGGTGGGCGCGAGGTAGACGCCGCCCGCCTGCATGTAGATGCCCTTGATGTCGGGGTTGGCGTTCAGCAGGGTGTCCAGCTTGGAGGCCGCGGTGTCGGACTCCCACTTGGCGGGGATCTCCAGGACCTTCAGCTTGGGGTACTTCTTCTTGACGCAGGAGCGGAACGCCTCGGACCGGTCGCGGCCGTTGACGGACGCGAGGTCGCCCATGATCTGCACGACCTTGCCGCTGGTGATGTGCTGCCCGAGGTAGTCGCACGCCTTCTCGCCGTACGCGACGTTGTCGGCGCGCACCACCATCGCGACCTTGCCCTTGTCGGGCGCCACGTCGACGGCCACCACGGGGACGCCCTTGCGTTCCGCCTGGTCGAGGCCCGCCTCGATGGCGGCGCTGTCCAGCGGTGCGACGACCAGGCCCTTGACGCCCTGGTTGAGCTCGTTGTTGATGTCGGTGATCTGCTGCGAGGGGTCGCTGTTGGAGTTGACGGTCTTGAGGGCGTCGACACCCTCGGACCTCGCCATCTTGGGCACGTAGTCGTTGTACGACTGCCAGAACGGCGAGGTCAGCAGGGGCAGGATCACCCCGACCTTGCCGGTGCCGTCACCGCCGGCGCTGGAGGCGCCGGTGTCCTTGGTGCTGCCGCACGCGGCGAGCACGAGTGAGGCGCCGACGGCGAGGGCCGCCGCGCCGGTGATCCGGGACCTGTTCCGCTTCCTCAGTGTTCTGCCGGGCATCTGGCAGCTCCTCGTTGAGCGTGTTCGAGCAGATGCCCGCATACTTATCAGACCACTCCCCCGCCAGAACAGCCCTCGACGGCACATTTTCGCGTCATCGGGCCTTAGTGGTCCGACCACCTTGGTGGTTAGACTGCGACGCACCCGGT
>NZ_JBFBBS010000051.1:0-37163 GCF_040682835.1 Streptomyces sp. NPDC051104
GGGGTGGGGGTCCCCCCTGCTCGAGCGAAGCCGAGAGCTTGGGGGAGTGCCGGGCGTCGCGACGGGGCGAACGTTGCCTGTTGCGGCACTAGGGACGACTCCGGTCCCCAGGGGCCGAAGCCGTCGACCCGCGCACCACCAGCTCCGGCATGAACACGAACTCGCTGTGGGGTGCGGGTGTCCCACCGATCTCCTCCAGCAACGTGCGCACCGCCGCCTGCCCCATCGCCGGGACCGGCTTGCGGATCGTCGTCAGCGGCGGGTCCGTGAACGCGATGAGCGGCGAGTCGTCGAAGCCCACCACCGAGATGTCCGTGGGGACTTCCAGGCCCCGCTGCCGCGCCGCCCGTATCGCCCCGAGCGCCATCATGTCGCTCGCGCACACCACCGCCGTGCAGTCCCGGTCGATCAGCGCGGACGCCGCCGCCTGACCACCCTCCAGGGTGTACAGCGAATGCTGGATCAGCCGGGACTCGATGTCCTCCACGGTCAGCCCGAGCTGCTCCTGCATGGTGCGCACGAAACCCTCGATCTTGCGCTGCACCGGCACGAACCGCTTGGGACCGAGCGCGAGTCCGATCCGGGTGTGCCCGAGGGACACCAGATGCGTCACCGCGAGGGCCATCGCGGCCCGGTCGTCGGGGGAGATGAACGGCGCCTGCACCTTCGGCGAGAAGCCGTCCACCAGCACGTACGGCACGCCCTGGGCGCGCAGCCGCTCGTAGCGCTGCATGTCGGCGTTGGTGTCCGCGTGCAGCCCGGAGACGTAGATGATCCCGGCGACCCCGCGGTCCACGAGCATCTCCGTCAGCTCGTCCTCGGTGGAGCCGCCCGGCGTCTGCGTCGCCAGCACCGGTGTGTACCCCTGCCGGGTCAGGGCCTGGCCGATGACCTGGGCCAGGGCGGGGAATATCGGGTTCTCCAGCTCCGGGGTGATCAGGCCCACCAGCCCCTCGCTGCGCTGCCGCAGCCGGACCGGGCGCTCGTAGCCGAGCACGTCGAGAGCGGCCAGCACGGACTGGCGGGTGGTCGCCGCGACGCCCGGCTTTCCGTTCAGGACACGGCTCACGGTCGCCTCGCTGACCCCCGCCTGCGCCGCGATGTCGGCAAGCCGTGTGGTCACGCCACTGGACTGTACCGGCCGCCTGTCCGCTTGCCCACCAAAGGGACGCCGGGCCCGGGCGGTTGAACGCCCCGCTGCGGGTTGCTGCGACATCGCGCTCCCTCGTGTTCTGTTTCGGCGTCCGGTCCGCAACGGGATGATTCCCGCGCCGGTGACGTGTGGCAAGAGCTTGCAGAGTCTTGCACAAGTGTCCGTGGTCCCGCGGAGCAGCCGCAAACACAGGTCTATGGGCTCTCACAGCGAGGTCACGGCGCGGTAACCATTGTCGCTTCTTTCATTTTTTTGCTGCAAGGTCTTTCGCGGCGATTGCATCGCTGTTACGTTCACCGTCGCCCGGCGGCCGCAAGGAAGCAGTCGGCAGTCGGCAGGGGCGGCAGACGGGGCCGCCACCTGTAGCACTCGGGCTTTCACCCTCAAGGAGAACTCATGCGGCGTGGCATAGCGGCCACCGCGCTGGTGGCGTCCGTCGCCCTCGCGGCGACGGCCTGCGGCGGAAGTGACGGCGGCAGCGGCAAGTCCGACGGCCCGGTCACCATCACCTGGTGGGACACCTCCAACGCCACCAATGAGGCGCCGACGTACCAGGCGCTGGTCAAGGACTTCGAGAAGGCCAACCCGACCGTCAAGGTCAAGTACGTCAACGTCCCCTTCGACCAGGCGCAGAACAAGTTCGACACCGCCGCAGGCTCCAAGGGCGCCCCCGATGTGCTGCGCTCCGAGGTCGGCTGGACCCCCGCCTTCGCCAAGAAGGGCTACTTCCTGCCGCTGGACGGCACCGAGGCCCTCGCCGACCAGAGCAAGTTCCAGCCCAGCCTGATCAAGCAGGCCCAGTACGACGGCAAGACCTACGGCGTGCCGCTGGTCACCGACACCCTCGCCCTGGTCTACAACAAGGCCCTGTTCAAGAAGGCCGGCATCACCGAGGCCCCCAAGACCTGGGACGAGCTGAAGTCCGACGCCGCGAAGGTCAAGGACAAGACCGGCGCCGACGGCTACTGGGGCTCCACCCAGTCCTACTACGCCCAGACCTTCCTCTACGGCGAGGGCACCGACACCGTCGACGCCGGCGCCAAGAAGATCACCGTGAACTCGGCCGCCGCGAAGAAGGCGTACGGCACCTGGCTGAGCACGTTCTCCGGCAAGGGCCTGCACAAGGCCGACACCACCGCCGACGCCTACGCCCACATCCAGGACGCGTTCGTCAACGGCAAGGTCGCCGCCATCATCCAGGGCCCGTGGGAGATCACGAACTTCTACAAGGGCTCCGCCTTCAGCGACAAGTCCAACCTCGGGATCGCCACCGTCCCGGCCGGCTCCACCGGCAAGGCGGGCGCCCCGACCGGCGGCCACAACCTCTCCGTCTACGCCGGCTCCGACAAGGCCCACCAGGAAGCGGCGCTGAAGCTCGTCAACTTCATGACCTCGGCGAAGTCCCAGGAGACCATCGCCCTGAAGAACTCCACGCTGCCCACGCGTGACGACGCCTACACCGCGCAGGTCAAGGCCGACCCCGGCATCGCCGGCTACCAGTCGGTCCTGTCCGCCGCCCAGCCGCGCCCGGCGCTGCCGGAGTACAGCTCGCTGTGGGGCCCGCTCGACACCGAGCTGCCCAAGATCGCGGGCGGTAAGGAATCGCTGGACAAGGGCCTGAGCAACGCGGAACTCGCGATCGCCAAGCTGGTCCCCGACTTCAGCAAGTGAGCCGCCGTGGCCGCCGGATCCCCCTGGGGGGAGGGATCCGGCGGCCACCGGCCTGTGCTCAGGCCACCCCTTGATCTGCAGACCTCCAAGAAGGTTGTCGAACCATGACAGTCGCCATCGACCGAGCGACCGGCAAGCGGCGCGGTGAGCCGGGACCGCGTCCCGGCCTGGGCCGGCGCATCAGATACGGCTACCAGAAGCACTGGTACGCCTACGCGATGATCGCACCGGTGGCGATCGTGCTCGGCGTCCTCGTGCTGTACCCGCTGGTGTACGGCCTCTACCTCACGCTCACCGACGCCAACAGCCTCAACACCGCCCGCACGATCGGCGTCAACCACATCGACGCCACGTACAAGTTCATCGGGCTCGACAACTACAAGGACATCCTGTTCGGCCCGACCTCCTACGACCGCTTCTGGTCGCACTTCATCTGGACCATCGTGTGGACCGCGCTGTGCGTGACACTCCACTACACGATCGGGCTCGGACTGGCCCTGCTACTCAACCAGAAGCTGCGGGGGCGGACCTTCTACCGGCTGATGCTGATCCTGCCGTGGGCCGTGCCCACCTTCGTCACCGTCTTCGGCTGGCGCTTCATGCTCGCGGACGGCGGCATCATCAACTCGGCACTGCACGCCCTGCACCTGCCGACGCCGTCGTGGCTCGAGGACACCTTCTGGCAGCGGTTCGCCGCGATCATGGTCAACACCTGGTGCGGTGTGCCGTTCATGATGGTCTCGCTGCTCGGCGGCCTGCAGTCCATCGACGCCTCCCTGTACGAAGCCGCCGAGATGGACGGCGCGAACGCATGGCAGCGGTTCCGGTACGTCACCCTTCCGGGTCTGAGGTCCGTCAGCTCCACCGTGGTCCTGCTCGGCATCATCTGGACCTTCAACCAGTTCGCCGTCATCTTCCTGCTGTTCGGCAACACCGCCCCCGACGCCCAGATCCTCGTCACCTGGGCGTACTACCTGGGCTTCGGACAGCAGCCGCGTGACTTCGCGCAGTCGGCGGCCTACGGCATCCTGCTGCTGGCCATCCTGATCGTCTTCACCTCGTTCTACCGCCGCTGGCTGAACCGCAACGAGCAGCAGCTCGCGATCTGAGGCAGGAGTCCCCATGAGTACGACCACCGTCGAGACCTCCGTCGCGGTGACCGAGGCCGGTCCGGCGGGCGCCGCCCGCACACCCCGCTCCCGTGGTGAGCGCGGCCTCGTCGCGTCCCTCGCCTCCCACGGCATCCTGATCGTCGGGAGCGTCGTGGCGCTCTTCCCGGTCGCCTGGCTGATGTTCCTGTCCCTCGGACCGGACAAGGACGACTACCTGCACCCGGGCGGCATCTGGAAGAAGATGACGTTCGAGAACTACTCGTTCGTCCTCCAGCACACGGGCTTCTTCGACTGGCTGAAGAGCTCCCTGATCGTCTCGCTCGGCACCACGGTGCTCGGCGTCCTGGTCGCCGCGACCACCGGGTACGCGGTCTCCCGCATGCGCTTCCCGGGCTACCGGAAGTTCATGTGGGTGCTCCTGGTCACCCAGATGTTCCCGGTAGCCGTTCTCATGGTGCCGATGTACCAGATCCTGGCCGACCTGCAGCTCATCGACAACTACTTCGGCCTGATCCTGGTGTACTGCTCGACGGCGGTGCCGTACTGCGCCTGGCTGCTGAAGGGCTACTTCGACACCATCCCGTTCGAGATCGACGAGGCGGGACGCGTCGACGGGCTGACCCCCTTCGGCACGTTCGCACGGCTGATCCTGCCGCTCGCCAAGCCGGGCCTCGCGGTCGCCGCCTTCTACAGCTTCATCACCGCGTTCGGCGAGGTCGCCTTCGCCACCACCTTCATGCTGGACGACAAGAAGTACACGCTCGCCGTCGGCCTCCAGAGCTTCATCAGCGAGCACGACGCCCAGCGCAACCTGATGGCCGCCACCGCGGTGCTGATCGCGATACCCGTGTCGGCGTTCTTCTACCTGGTGCAGAAGAACCTGGTGACCGGCCTCACCGCGGGCGGCACGAAGGGCTGAGCCCCGCCTCGCCAACAACGGCTCCCGCGCGCCTGTCCGCGCGGGTGGCGGCCGCGGTGTCCTCCCCCGAGCCCTTCGAGCAGGGGGGACTCCCAGACCCCGCTGTCACCGCGGCCGCCTCGTCAACCTGCCCGCCGTACCCATGCCCATGACCCGAAGCATCCCTCCCCCACTCTCGACTTCGCTCGAGCGGAGGGACCCCCATCGCATCAAGGACGCCATGAGCCAGCACTCCGCCGACCCGGCCCCGAACACCGCCCTCGCCACCGTCGCCAAGCGCCGCGACTGGTGGCGGGACGCGGTGATCTACCAGGTCTATCCGCGCAGCTTCGCCGACAGCAACGGCGACGGCATGGGTGACCTGGAGGGCGTACGTTCCCGACTTCCGTATCTGCGCGACCTCGGCGTGGACGCCGTGTGGCTCAGCCCCTTCTACGCCTCGCCGCAGGCCGACGCCGGCTACGACGTCGCGGACTACCGTGCCGTCGACCCCATGTTCGGCAACCTGCTGGACGCGGACGCGCTGATCCGCGACGCCCACGAGCTGGGCCTGCGCGTCATCGTCGACCTGGTCCCCAACCACTCCTCCGACCAGCACGAGTGGTTCAAGCGGGCGGTCGCCGAAGGCCCCGGCTCGCCGCTGAGGGACCGCTACCACTTCCGCCCCGGAAAGGGCGAGAACGGCGAACTCCCGCCCAACGACTGGGAGTC
Source organism: Streptomyces sp. NPDC051104 (assembly GCF_040682835.1). Classification (NCBI taxonomy): domain Bacteria; kingdom Bacillati; phylum Actinomycetota; class Actinomycetes; order Kitasatosporales; family Streptomycetaceae; genus Streptomyces; species Streptomyces sp. NPDC051104. The sequence goes on from NZ_JBFBBS010000051.1 coordinate 5,567, forward strand.
CATCTTCGGCGGCCCGGCCTGGACCAGGGTCCCGGACGGCGAGTGGTACCTGCACCTCTTCGCCCCCGAACAGCCCGACTTCAACTGGAACCACCCGGCCGTCGGCGACGAGTTCCGCTCGATCCTCCGCTTCTGGCTGGACATGGGCGTCGACGGCTTCCGCATCGACGTCGCCCACGGCCTGGTGAAGGCCGACGGCCTGCCCGACCTGGGCACCCACGACCAGCTCAAGCTGCTGGGCAACGATGTCATGCCGTTCTTCGACCAGGACGGCGTGCACGAGATCTACCGCGAGTGGCGCACGATCCTCGACGAGTACACGGGGGACCGAGTCTTCGTCGCCGAGGCGTGGACCCCGACCATCGAGCGCACCGCGAACTACGTCCGCCCGGACGAACTGCACCAGGCATTCAACTTCCAGTACCTGAGCAGCCACTGGAACGCGGGCGAACTGCGCGATGTCATCGACCGCACCCTCGACGCGATGCGCCCGGTCGGCGCCCCCGCCACCTGGGTCCTGTCCAACCACGACGTGACCCGGCACGCCACCCGCTTCGCCCACGACGCGGCCCTCGGCACCCAGATCCGCGAGGCGGGCGACCGCGAACTGGGTCTCAGGCGGGCGAGGGCGGCGACCCTGCTGATGCTGGCACTGCCGGGATCGGCGTACGTCTACCAGGGCGAGGAACTGGGCCTCCCGGACGTCGTGGACCTCCCCGACGAGGTCCGCCAGGACCCCGCCTACTTCCGGGGCGCCGGCCAGGACGGCTTCCGCGACGGCTGCCGGGTCCCGATCCCGTGGACGCGCACGGGTACGTCGTACGGCTTCGGCGCCGGCGGCAGCTGGCTCCCGCAGCCGGAGAACTGGGGCGAGTTGAGCGTGGAGGCCCAGCAGGGCGTCCCCGACTCCACCCTGGAGCTGTACCGCACGGCGCTCGCGGCCCGCCGCACCCACGCCGACCTGGGCGCGGGCGACGCGGTGGAGTGGCTGAAGGCCCCCGAGGGCGTCCTCGCCTTCCGCCGCGGCGACTTCGTCTGCGTGGCGAACACGACGGGCGAGGCGGTGACGATCCCGGCGTACGGGCGCGTGCTGGTCGCGAGCTCCGAGGTGACGGTCGCGGAGGCGGAGGCGAAACTGCCGTCGGACACGACGGTGTGGTGGACGGCTTCCTGACGGTTCCGTCAGGACGTTGCGGGGCCCGCCGTCGCTGGGGACGGCGGGCCCTACGGTTCGCGGGCCAGGAAACTGGCGACCGTCCTCTTCATACCCTCCGCGGGCTCCTGCACGAGTCGCGCGGTGACGACGAATCCCGCCTCTCCCAGCAGCTCGGCGATCCGGTCCGGCGGCAGCAGATGGGACTCGTGGGACACCGGGTGGCCGCCGTAGGCCTGTGCGTGACGCACATGCTCATGGTTCCCCACATGGCCGACGAGCAGCAGATGTCCTCCGGGAGCGAGGACGCGGTGGGATTCGGCGTACACGACCGGCAGCAACTCCGGCGGAGTGTGGTGCGTGGAGTAGTAGGCGAGGACGCCCCCGAGCTCACCGTCGCCGACCTCCAGCGCGGTCATCGAGTCCACCGTGAACCGCAGGTTCGGATAGGCCTGCGGAGCCAGTTCGATCATCCTCGCGACACGTCGACACCGAAGACCGGTACCTCCAGCGTGGCCAGATGCGCCGTCACCTTGCCGGGCCCGCAGCCCAGGTCCGCGACCGGCCCCCGCCCGGCGCTCCGCACGACCTCGGTGAACGCGGCCAGCATCGCACGGGACAAGGGGTCGGGATCGGCGGGGTCCTTCACGCGTGCGGCATAGTCGGCCGCGACGGTGTCGTACGACTCCCGGACGGCTGCGAGGTAAGAGGGCTCGGTCATGCGGGGAATCCAGAGCAGGTCACTGACAGGTCGGCACGCTCTGCCGGTCCGGCGCCTTTCGCTTGGGTGACAGGGGCATGTCCGTAGGGTTGACCGCCGGGGGCGGGGCTCGTACGGTCTGCTGCACTGCAAGTAGTTGAAAACTTGCAGCAATTCCCTTCAGGGGGTCTCGGTGCCCTCCCACAGGCCCTCGCCTCAGCAGATCCTTCAACGGAGAAGGAACCCCCACATGTCCAGCAGAACGCTCTCCGGCGCCCTCGCCCTCGTGGCGGCCGCGTCGGTCGCACTCGCCGCCCCCGCCGGGACCGCCCACGCCTCCCCACCCGGCACCAAGGACGTCACCGCCGTCCTCTTCGAGTGGAACTTCGCCTCGGTCGCCAAGGAGTGCACCAACACCCTCGGCCCGGGCGGCTACGGCTACGTCCAGGTCTCCCCGCCCGCCGAGCACATACAGGGCTCCCAGTGGTGGACGTCGTACCAGCCGGTCAGCTACCGGATCGCGGGCCGTCTCGGCGACCGCACGGCCTTTCAGAACATGGTCAAGACCTGCCACGCGGCGGGTGTGAAGGTCGTCGTCGACACCGTCGTCAACCACATGTCGGCCGGCAGCGGCACCGGCACGGGCGGCTCCTCCTACACGAAGTACGACTATCCCGGCCTGTACACGTACGCCGACTTCGACGACTGCACCGCCCAGGTCACCAACTACCAGGACCGCTGGAACGTCCAGCACTGCGAACTCGTGGGCCTCGCCGATCTGGACACCGGCGAGGAGCACGTCCGCAGCACGATCGCCGGCTACATGAACGACCTGCTCGGCCTGGGCGTCGACGGCTTCCGCATCGACGCCGCCAAGCACATCCCGGCGGACGACCTGGCCAACATCAAGTCGAGGCTGACCAACCCGTCCGCGTACTGGAAGCAGGAGGTCATCTACGGCGCCGGCGAGGCGGTCCAGCCGACCGAGTACACCGGCAACGGCGACGTCCAGGAATTCCGCTACGCCTACGACCTCAAGCGGGTCTTCAACAGCGAGAAGCTCGCCTATCTGAGCAACTTCGGTGAGCCCTGGGGCTACCTGAGCAGCTCGGTCGCCGGGGTCTTCGTGGACAACCACGACACCGAGCGCAACGGCTCGACCCTCAACTACAAGGACGGCGCCAACTACACGCTGGCGAACGTCTTCATGCTCGCCTGGCCGTACGGCGCGCCCGACATCAACTCCGGCTACGAGTGGTCCGACGCGGACGCCGGCCCGCCGAACGGGGGACAGGTCAACGCCTGCTGGCAGGACGGCTGGAAGTGCCAGCACGCGTGGCCGGAGATCAAGTCGATGGTCGCCTTCCGCAACGCCACGCGCGGCCAGGCGGTCACCAAGTGGTGGGACGACGGCAACAACCTCATCGCCTTCGGCCGCGGAAGCAAGGGCTATGTGGTGATCAACCATGAGAGCGCGACGGCCGACCGCTGGTTCGAGACGTCTCTGCCGCCCGGCACGTACTGCGATGTGCAGGGCAACAGGACCGTGACGGTGAACAGCAGCGGCTGGTTCCAGGCATCGGTCGGCCCGAACACGGCGCTCGCCCTCTACGCGGGCAAGTCCAGCTGCTGAGCCGGCACTTCCCGAGGGGCCCGCTGCCCGCCGTATGCGTGGCGGCGGGCCCCTGTGGATGCAATTCCTTTCTATTGTTTTCAAGTCTCTTGCTGTAAACCTTGCGTGAGCGATACGGTCACGCCGGCGCCCGGCGACGAAGCCGTCCCGCGGCGTAGGGGCCGGACCCACCTGAGCCGTACACGCAAGGAGTTCACACCTGTGATACCGAGATGGCCGGCGCCCCGCACGCCGGAGCCGCAGGGGCGCGCCGGTGTTGAGGAGGCGAGCGCGCGGAGGCCCGAAGGGCTGGGCACGATCGTCGCCTCAACACCGGCTGTGGCGCCCCGGAGGCGGAAGCAGACAAGCAAGCGCCGCACCCCGTACCGGAGAAGGGTCGCGGCCACCGTCGTCGCCGCGCTCGCCGCCGCTCTCCTCCCGCCCCTCGCCGCTCACGCCGCCCCCCCGCCGGCGCCCCCGTCCGACGCGAAGCTCGCCGCGCAGCCCGCGCGGCACGGTGACACCCGCGAGCAGTTCTACTTCGTCATGCCGGACCGTTTCGCCAACGGGGACCCCTCCAACGACCGCGGCGGGCTCACCGGCTCACGTCTGGCCACCGGCTACGACCCCACCGACAAGGGCTTCTACCAGGGCGGCGACCTCAAGGGCCTGACCGACCGGCTCGACTACATCAAGGGGCTCGGCACCACCGCCATCTGGATGGCGCCGATCTTCAAGAACCAGCCGGTCCAGGGAACGGGCGCGAACGCTTCGGCCGGGTACCACGGGTACTGGGTCACCGACTTCACCCAGGTCGACCCGCACTTCGGCACCAACAAGGACCTGACGACCCTCATCTCCAAGGCGCACGCCAAGGGCATGAAGGTCTTCTTCGACGTCATCACCAACCACACCGCCGACGTCGTCGACTATGCGGAGAAGTCCTACGACTACCTCTCCAAGGGCGCCTTCCCGTACCTGACCAAGGACGGCCGGCCCTTCGACGACGCCGAGTACGCCGACGGCACCCGGCGTTTCCCGGCCGTGGACGCCGATTCCTTCCCGCGCACCCCGGTCGTTCCCGCCGCCAAGCGGAACCTCAAGGTCCCGTCCTGGCTCAACGACCCGACGATGTACCACAACCGGGGTGACTCGACCTACGCCGGTGAGTCCACCACGTACGGCGACTTCTCCGGCCTGGACGACCTGTGGACCGAGCGTCCCGAGGTCGTCCAGGGCATGGAGAAGATCTACGAGCGCTGGGTGCGGGACTTCGGCGTCGACGGCTTCCGGATCGACACCGTGAAGCACGTGAACATGGAGTTCTGGACGCAGTGGGCGACCGCGCTCGGCCGGTACGCCGCCGCGCACGGCCGCAGGAACTTCTTCATGTTCGGCGAGGTCTACTCCGCCGACACCTCCATCACCTCGCCGTACGTCACCCAGGGCCGTCTCGACGCCACGCTCGACTTCCCCTTCCAGGACGCGGCCCGCACCTACGCCTCCCAGGACGGCAGCGCACAGAAGCTCGCGGACGTCTTCGCCGGCGACTACAAGTACACGACCGGCAAGGCCAACGCCTACGAGCAGGTCACCTTCCTCGGCAACCACGACATGGGGCGCATCGGGTACTTCCTGAAGCAGGACAACCCGAAGGCCACCGACGCCGAACTGCTCGCCAAGGACGAGTTCGCCAACGAGGTGATGTTCCTCAGCCGCGGCAACCCGGTGGTCTACTACGGCGACGAGCAGGGCTTCACCGGCTCCGGCGGCGACAAGGACGCCCGCCAGACCATGTTCGCCTCCAGGGTCGCGGACTACCTGGACGACGACGAGATCGGCACCGACCGTACGCACGCCAGTGACTCGTACGACACCAGTGCGCCGCTCTACAAGGAGATCGCCGCTCTCTCCAAGCTGCGCAAGAACAACCCCGCGCTCATCGACGGCGTCCAGACCCAGCGCTACGCCGCCGACGGCCCCGGTGTCTACGCCTTCTCCCGTACGGGTACGGACGGCACCGAGTACGTCGTCGCCTTCAACAACGCGGACGACGGCAAGACGGCCACCTTCGCCACCGGGTCGGCCGGCATGACCTTCCGCGGCATCCACGGCACCGACGCCTCCCTCACGAGCGACGCCGACAAGAACGTCACCGTCACCGTCCCGGCCCGGTCGGCGGTCGTCTTCAAGGCCGCCGGCCCGCTCGGCGCCCCCGCCGTCGAGCCGGCCCTCACCCTCAAGGCCCCGGACGCGGGCGCCACCGGCACGGTGGAGGTCTCCGCCGACGTCACCGGCGGGCAGCTCGACCGCGTCGTCTTCGCGGCCCAGGTCGGCGACGGCGCCTGGAAGGTCCTGGGCTCCGCCGACCACGCCCCGTACAAGGTCACCCAGACGATCGGCAAGGACGTCCCGGCCGGGACCGCCCTGCGCTACAAGGCGGTCGTCGTCGACTCGGCGGGCCGCACCGCGAGCGCCACGGCCGGCAGCACCACCGGCACCCCGCCCGCCCCGCAGATCCCCACGGCGTCCTCGCGCGACTACGTGATCGTCCACTACAAGCGCGCCGACGGCGACTACGCGAACTGGGGCCTGTACGCCTGGGGCGACATCGCCGACGGCGAGGCGACGACCTGGCCGATGAGCCATCCCTTCGTCGGCCGTGACGCGTACGGCGCCTTCGCCTACGTCAAGCTCAAGCCGGGCGCCTCCGGTGTCGGCTTCCTCGTCATCGACAGGGACGGGAACAAGGACGTCTCCGCCGACCGCAGCGTCGACGTCACCAAGACCGGGGAGGTGTGGGTCGAGCAGGGCAAGGAGGCGGTGCTCACGCAGAGGCCCGGGTACCCGGCGCAGGACACCACCAAGGCCGTCATCCACTACCACCGCGCCGACGGGAACTACGACGGCTGGAGCATCCACGTCTGGACCGGCGCCGCGAACCCCACCGACTGGTCCAGCCCGCTGAAGCCGGTGCGGACCGACGCGTACGGCGCGGTCTTCGAGGTGCCGCTCGCCGCCGGTGCCACCGGCCTCAGCTACATCATCCACAAGGGCGACGAGAAGGACCTCGCCGCCGACCAGTGGCTCGACCTCAAGGCGAACGGCTACGAGGTGTGGCTGCTGAACGGCCAGGAGAAGTACCTGCTGCCGCAGCCCGCGGGAAGCGCGGCGGCCCTCGACCTGGCCACCTCCAAGGCGGTCTGGATCGACCGGGACACGCTCGCCTGGAACGGTGTCGACGGCGCCGTGTCCACCCAGCTCGTCTACTCCCACCACGGCTCGATCACCGTCAAGGACGGGACGCTGACCAGTGACGACGAGCGCTGGCTGCGCCTGACGAGGACGACGCTCTCCGCTGCGCAGAAGGCGAAGTTCCCGTACCTGAAGGACTACACGGCCTGGTCCGTCGACCCGCGCGACCGCGACCGGGTGCGTGAGGCGCTCGGCGGCCAGATCGTGGCCTCGCAGCGGGCCGCGAACGGCGCGGTCCTGGCGGCGACGGGCGTCCAGATCGCCGGAGTCCTCGACGACCTGTACGACGCGACGAAGGCCGGGCTCGGGCCGGTCTTCCACCACGGCCGTCCCACCCTCGCGCTGTGGGCGCCGACGGCCCAGTCGGTGAAACTGGAGCTCGACGGCTCCACCGTCGCCATGAAGCGCGACGACACCACCGGCGTCTGGTCCGTCACCGGCCCGGCCTCCTGGCGGAACAAGCCCTACCGCTACGTTGTGAAGGTGTGGGCGCCCAGCGTCCGGAAGGTCGTCACCAACAAGGTCACCGACCCCTACTCCCTGGCCCTGACCGCCGACTCGAAGCGCAGCCTGATCGTCGACCTGGACGACAAGTCCCTGGCTCCGAGCGGCTGGTCGGCTCTGAAGAAGCCGAAGGCCGTGCCGCTCAGGGACGCGCAGATCCAGGAGCTGCACATCCGCGACTTCTCGGTCGCGGACAGCACCGTGCCGGCCGAGGACCGGGGCACCTACCTGGCCTTCACCGACAGCAACAGCGACGGCTCCAAGCACCTGCGGGAGCTGGCCGGGGCAGGTACCTCGTACGTCCACCTGCTGCCCGCCTTCGACTTCGCGACGGTCCCCGAGAGGAAGTCGGAGCAGGCCACCCCCGGCTGCGACCTCGCCTCCTACGCCCCCGCCTCCGACCGGCAGCAGGGGTGCGTCGCGGCGACCGCCGCGAAGGACGCCTACAACTGGGGCTACGACCCGTACCACTTCACGGTCCCGGAGGGCTCCTACGCCACCGACCCGGACGGCACGGCCCGTACGGTCCAGTTCCGCAGAATGGTCAAGGCGCTCAACGAGGACGGCCTCCGGGTCGTGATGGACGTCGTCTACAACCACACCTCGGCGAGCGGTGAGGCCGACACCTCCGTGCTCGACCAGATCGTGCCCGGCTACTACCAGCGGCTCCTCGCCGACGGCTCGGTGGCCAACTCGACCTGCTGCGCGAACACCGCGCCCGAGAACGCGATGATGGGCAAGCTGGTCGTGGACTCGATCGTCACCTGGGCCAAGGAGTACAAGGTCGACGGGTTCCGCTTCGACCTCATGGGCCACCACCCGAAGGCCAACATCCTGGCGGTCCGGAAGGCCCTCGACGCGCTCACCCCCGCCAAGGACGGTGTCGACGGCAAGAAGATCATTCTGTACGGGGAGGGCTGGAACTTCGGCGAGGTCGCCGACGACGCCCGCTTCGTGCAGGCCACACAGAAGAACATGGCCGGCACCGGTATCGCGACCTTCTCCGACCGCGCCCGCGACGCCGTGCGCGGCGGCAGCCCCTTCGACGCCGACCCCGGCGTCCAGGGCTTCGCGTCCGGGCTGTACACCGACCCCAACTCCTCGCCGGCGAACGGCACCACGGCCGAGCAGAAGGCCCGCCTCCTGCACGACCAGGACCTGATCAAGGTCGGCCTGACCGGCAACCTCGCCAAGTACCGCTTCACCGACTCAGCAGGCAAGGACGTCACCGGGGCCGAGATCGACTACGGCGGCTCACCCGCCGGGTACGCGGACGCGCCCGGCGACGCCCTCGCCTACGCCGACGCGCACGACAACGAGTCGCTGTTCGACGCCCTCGCCTACAAGCTGCCGAAGGACACCTCCGCGGCCGACCGGGCCCGGATGCAGGTGCTCGCCATGGCCACGGCCACCCTCTCGCAGGGCCCGTCCCTCTCCCAGGCCGGCAGCGACCTGCTGCGCTCCAAGTCGCTGGACCGCAACTCCTACGACAGCGGCGACTGGTTCAACGCCGTCCACTGGGACTGCCGGGACGGCAACGGCTTCGGACGGGGGCTGCCGATGGCGGCCGACAACCAGTCCAAGTGGCCGTACGCGGGTCCCCTGCTCACCTCGGTGAAGGTGGGGTGCCAGCAGATCGAGGGCGCCTTTGCCGCCTACCGGGACCTGCTCAGGATCCGGACCACCGAGCCCGTCTTCTCCCTCGCCACCGCCGACCGGGTGCAGTCGCGGCTCTCCTTCCCGCTCTCCGGGAAGGACGAGACGCCCGGCGTGATCACGATGGAGCTGGGTGACCTGGTCGTCGTCTTCAACGCGACGCCGAAGACGCAGCAGCAGACGGTCGCCGCCCTCGCCGGCGAGCACTACGCGCTGCACCCGGTGCAGGCCGCGGGCGCGGACCCTACCGTCAAGACGGCCTCCTACGCGGCGAAATCCGGCACGTTCGCCGTTCCGGGTCGTACTGTCGCGGTCTTCACCCGGGGGACGCGCTAGGACACTAGCGTGGTGGGGCGGACCGGAAGCTCCGGCTCCGCCCCATTTCCCTTCCCGAGCGCCGAGGGGCGGCTCTCTCATGGACGGCAACGGCGAACACACGGGCTCCACCGTGCTGGTGGTCGACGACGCTCCGGCCGGCCGCCATGCCCTGGGCAGCGTGCTGGCCCGGGCCGGCCACCACGTCGTGCCCGTGGCCAGCGGCGGCGAGGCGCTGACCGAACTCCACGCACGGGTACGCGACGGCACCCTGCCCGATGTCGCCCTCGTCGAGGTGGGCCTGCCGGACATGAGCGGCTTCGAACTGTGCCGCAGGCTCAAGTCGTCACCGCCCACCGCCGCCCTGCCGGTCGTGCACTTCTCCGCCGCCTCGGCCGGACCCGGTGTCCGCTGCCGGGGGCTGGACTCCGGCGGCGAGGCGTATCTGTCGGTGCCGGCCGCACCCGAGGAGATCCAGGCCGTCGTACGGGCCGCCGTGCGCGGGGCCCGGATGCGCACCGGTGCGGAGGCGCTGGCGCGACGGCTGACGCTGCTGTCGGAGACGATCGTCTCGGTGCAGGCGGCGGGGTGCATGACGGGACTCGTCCGGGCCGCCGCCGAGGGCACCGCCCGGCTCACCGGTTTCCCCGCGGTCGTCTTCGTGCTCGGCGAGGACGGTGAGCTGTACCGGGGCCTGTCCCGCTCACGCGCGTCCGCCGTTCCTCCCGATGCCGAGGCGCACGACACCGTGGCCCGGCTGATCCGCGGCCTGGCCACCGGGCACACCGGGGCGCGCGGCACCGTGGTGCCGTATCCGCTGTGGCCGGCCGGGCTCCTGGGGCCCGGACACGCCGGGGACGCCCGCGTGGTGGTGACGCGGACCCGGGAGGGCAAACCGGCCGTGTGCCTCGCCGTGCCCGCGCGTGGCCCGGGCGACGAGGGCGACCCGCTGGTCACCCGGCTGGCCCAGGCCACCGCGCTCGCCGCGGACGCCCTGCTCATGTACCAGGTGGAACGCCATGTGGCGCTCACCCTGCAGCACAGCTTCCTGCCCCAGAAGGCGCCCCCGACACGGGGTGTCGAGACGGTCGTCCGCTATGTGCCCGCCTCCCGGCAGACCGAGATCGGGGGTGACTTCTACGCCGCGCTGACCACCGCGGGCGGGGTGCTGACCGCGGTGGGCGACGTCGCCGGGCATTCGCTGGACGCGGCCACCGTCATGGTCGAGATCCGGCACGCGCTGCGCGCCTACTGCCTGGAGGACCCGGACCCGCGGAGCCTGGCCCGGCGGCTGGACCGGCTGCTCCAGCACTACCACGCGGACGTCACCGCGACCGTCTGCCTGGTTCTGGTCGACCCGGACAGCGGGCGCGCGCGCATCGCCAACGCCGGGCACATTCCGCCGCTTGTCGTGCGCGACGACGGCACCGCCGCCTACGCCGCCGCCAAAGGGCCGTTGCTCGGTCTGGGGCTCGACCGGCCCCCGTCCACCGAGACGGTGCTGCGGCCCACCGACCGGCTGCTGATGGTCACCGACGGGCTCATCGAGGACCGCGGCACCGACCTGACCGTATCGATGGAACACTTGCGCAGGGCCGCCGCCGACGCCCCGGCCGGCGTCGCGTCGCTGTGCGACACGCTGCTCGGCTGCTTCGGCCGGGACCGGCAGGACGACATCGCGCTGCTGGCGCTGCGGCTCACCGGCACCGTCTAGGGTGAGCACATCCCGCCGTAGAACAGGAGTGCCCATGCCGCAGATCACCGTCGACTACTCCGCACCGCTTCAGGACGCCTTCGACCGGCGTGCGTTCGCGGTGGCGCTGCACGACCGGGTGGTCGACATCGCGGCCGCGAGGATCGAGGCGTGCAAGACGCAGTTCCGCCGCACCGACGACACCACGGTCGGGGCCGACACCGACGGGCACGCCATCGTGCACGTCACCCTGGGGCTGCTCGCCGGGCGCACCGAGGAGACCAAGGCGAGGCTCACCGAGACCACGCTGGAGCTGCTGCGGCAGCACATCAAGCCCGCCGGGGACCTCGCGCTGCACGCGTCCGCCGAGGTGCGGGACCTGGACGCCTCGTATCGGAAGTTCGAGAGCTGACGAATCCTCAGGACGCCAGGGTGATCAGCCGGGCGACCAGATCGCCGAACGGACCGTCGGCCGGCTCGTCACCGAGCATGCGGCGCAGCAGCGCGCCCATCTCGCCGTCGTAGGCGGCGCTCACCGCCGTCAGCGCCGCCAAGTCGCGCACGAGCTGGGCCTCCAGCTCCCGGCGCGGGATCCGCCGGCCGTCGAGCCAGATCAGTGCCGTGGACTCGACGAGCGAGATCCAGGAGCGGATCACCAGCTCGAGGCGGGCGGGCGGGTTCTGCACCTGCAGGTGCGCAAGGATCTGGACATAGGCGGCCTGCCGCACCGCGTCGACGAGCGCGTTGGTACGGGAGACGGCATCCCTTGAGCGGACTCCGTCCGCGGGGACGGCCGGGCCGCCGCGCATCAGCGCGGAGAAACCGGGGCCGTGGTCGTCGACGAAGTCGAAGAACCGGCGCATCACTCGCAGCAGCCGGGCGCCGAGCGGACCCTCCTGCGGTTCCACGAACCGGGCCGCGAGGTCCTCGGAGGCACGCTTCAACGCGGCCTCGTACAGGCTGAGTTTGCCGGGAAAGTAGTGGTAGACCAGCGGCCGCGAGATACCCGCGGCCGACGCTATCTCGTCGATGGAGACGTCGTCGGGGGAGCGCTGGCTGAACAGTTCCAGCGCGACGCCGATCAACTGCTGCCGCCGCTCCTCGACTCCCAGTCTGCGGCGTACCCCGGTTGTCATGCGAACACCTTACCGATCGAATCCAGCCGCGCAGGGCTCCGAACGCCAGCAGTTGTTCACATCTCAATCACAGGTCTCTCACCGAACGGGCGCAGCACACGGACCCGGTGCCGAGTCACCGCAATGCGCCGATCGTCCTACCGTCCTTCAGCGTCCCCTTCAACCGCGCCTCCGCTCCCTGCTTTGCGCGCACGGTCAGCAGCCGGGCTTCCGCCGACCCGTTCACCCCGCCCGTCGCCCGGATCGACTTGGTGTCCTCGGCCCCGGCGGCCAGCAGATACCAGTCGCCCTTCGCCGACTTCCACAGCACCCCCGCCAGCACATGGGGATCCTTCGCACCGCACGCCGGCACGTCCTCGGCCTGCGCCGCGACCGCCCCGGAGGCCCCGCCCGGCGTGTGGAACTGCGCCTGCACCTGGGCGCCGTCACCCCGCCACGTGTCCGCCCGCGTGCACACCCAGCTCGCGTCCCCGGCGGCGTCCGGCAGCGCCTGCCGCGCGTACTCCCACGCGTTCACCGACCTCACACCCTGCGACCGCACCACCGCCATCGAGCAGGCGAGGGGCGCCCACGCGCGCAGCGCCGTCGCCCCGGAAACCTCCCCCGGCGCGCCCGGCCGGCCCACGGTCAGGTGCGCCGGCACCAGCTCGCCGAGGTCGGTCAGCAGCCGCGTGCCCGAGCCGCCGGTCAGCTGCAGCACGTTCCACGACGAGCACGAGCCGGTCTGCTGCGCCGGACTCGCCAGCGGCGCGGTCACCCCGCCGGTCAGGCGGAGGTCCATCGTCCCCGCCGTCGGCTTGCGCAGGTCCCGCTCGACGGCACCGGTCACCCAAGGGGCCGTCAGATAGCGGACGTTGCCGTCGGCGCGGTCCAGCACCACCGCGTCCGTCTCGGCTCCGCCCGCCCCGTCGACCCGGGCGAAGTCGAGCGCGGCCCCGCGGGAGCCGTCCTTCGGCTCGGCGTAGCGCACGATGCGCAGACCGTCGTAGAAGACCACCACGCGCGTGGTGTCGACCTGCCCCGCGTACAGCAGCCGCGGCGGACCGGGCGGAGCGCCCGAGGGGGTGCCCGGGGTCATCGAGACCCGGACGGAGTCACCGGGCCGCGCCCAGGCGGTGAGCGCGCGCCGCAGCAGCGCCCGGTCGCGGGTGAGGGCACCGCGCGCGGGCCACACGGAGAAGTCGGTGCGCGCCGAGGTCTTCCAGGCGGCGGGCGGCACCGTCGTCAACCGGGCCGGGTCCAGGGCGACCTGCGCGGCCGGGTTCATCGCGTTCGAGGGGGCGGCCGCGTCGTCCGCGCCCCAGCCGCCGCCGGGCAGCGCGAGCAGCGCTCCGCACACCGCGACGGCCGCCGCCGCGGCGAGCGTCGCCTTCGCGTGCCGGCGGCGCCGCATCAGGTCGGTGGGGCGGGCCTGAAGGGAGCACGGGTCGAACTCGGGGGAGTCCAGCAGCGCGTCCTGCGCGCGCACTTTCTTCGCCTGCCGGACTGCGGACGCCGGGTCCGTGACGCCCGCCGCGGCGAGCACCTTGCGCACCTCGTCGTCGGGGAGCTTCTCCAGGCCGCGCAGGACGTAGGCGGCGCGGGCCGGGCCGGAGAGCGCCGACAGCCGCTGGTCCAGGGCGAGTTCGTCGGCGCCGCCCGAGCGCGGGAAGAGCTTCAGACCCCACACCTGCGGCAGCAGCGGCGGCAGCTGGGAGCGCTTCGGCCAGGCGGCGCGCCGCAGCGGCGCTCCCGCCTCCAGTGCCGTGCGCACCACCCGGAGGCGGACGAAGGAGTACCCGGGGTCGCCGTCGCAGCCCGTCGCCTGGGCCGGGATCACCGACGCGGCGGCACGCCCGTGGGGCAGCGCCCGCTGGGCGAGGGCGTGCGCGGTCAGCACCCGCCGGGTGCGGCCGAGGCCCGGCGGCAGCACCAGATAGGCGAGCCGGACGAGCCGGGGGTAGTGCTCGACGAGCGCGGCCTCGGCCTGCTCGACGTCGACGACCGGTCCGGAGGTCGGAGTTGGGCGCGGGGCGACATCCTGTGGCTGCACGTCCGGCAAAACGAGCGAGACGGAGGTTGGTCACCGGGACGCCGGCCCGGCTCGCCGGCACCGCGGCAACGCGGTGGTGAGCGGCAGCAGCCCGCCCGCTGCCGCGATGGCGGAGCCGTGCCGGCGCCGGGACGGCCCCGTGTGCCGCGCCAGGAGGGCGATCAGCCGCGTACGAGCAGGACCCGCCGCACTCCGCTGATCGGGGCGTGGCTGCCCCGGCGAGCTCAGTTCCCGGGTTCGACCAGCAGCCGCGCGTAGTTCGCCATCGACCGCTGGTAGCGCGGCAGATGGGGGGCGAGCGCGCCGAGGACCAGAGCGAGGCCCTCACGGTCGCGGCCCAGGCTCGACAGGCACAGGGCCAGAGTGGCGCGTACCGCGTCGTCCAACTCGTCCGACGGCCCGTCGAGCTCCGGGGCCAGCAGCTTGACGCCCTCCTCCGGCTGCCCGATGTTCCTGAGCGAGCTGGCCAGCTGGATTCTGGCCCGGCGACCGCGGTAGCCGTCGAGGCCGCGCGCCAGCGCCTCGCGGTACAGCGGCACCGCCTGGTCCGGGTGGCCCGTCGAGTCCCAGGCGCAGGCCCGTTCGAACGGCCCGAGCGGGCTGTCGTCGGGCAGTTCGGCGGCGAGCGTGTCGATCAAGGCCCGGAAGTCGGCGCCCGTAGCGGAGCTGCCGATGGATGCAGTGGTTCCGGCGTGATTGTCGAAGCCCGCCCAGGCGGCGGCCAGGCGCTCCTCCCAGTCCGGTGTGCTCATCCATCCCCCTCGTCACGAGTACCGACGGCACACTGTCGCACAGATGTGCCGCCATTGAGCACCGGACGCACCACAGCCGTACGGAAGGGCAGGGCCCCTCGCCGGGGCTCCCAGCGGCATGGCCCGAAGGACCGGAGGAACACATGAGGTGGACGCGCGAGAAGCTGGCGGCCGGTGCTGTCGTCGCCCTGCTGGTGCTGACCGGCTGCGGCGGATCGGGCGGGTCGTCCGGGGCCGCCCAGGACCAGGTCCCGGCGGCGGCGACCGGCAGCCTCGAGGACCTGGCGGCGGACGTGAACTGCAAGCCGAACATCCAGACGGACGCCGACGAGATCCGTCAGGCCATCTGCACCAACTCCGACGGCAAGTTCGTGCTCGCCACCTTCGCCACCGACCGCGGCCAGCGTGAGTGGATCAACGATGCCAAGGACTACGGCGGTTACTACCTCGTGGGCCGCAAGTGGGTCGCCGTCGGCGACGACGGAGTGGTCAAGGCGCTGCGCGGCAAGCTCGGCGGCGATGTCGAGGTGGGCGCCGACCACCACTCCCACGCCGGTCACAGCGGCTGAGCCGGGCCCGGCGGCACACGAAGAAGGCCGGTGGCGGGAGATCCCGCCACCGGCCTTCTTCAGTGGCTCACCGGCTCAGTCGGGTCACTGGCACCTCTGACCGGAGTTGATGCAGTTGGCGATCTTGTTCGCCAGGCCGCCGGTCGTGACGCTGATGAAGTCGTCGTGGTCGGTGGCCGCCTTGTGGAGCTGGTCCGGGAAGCCGTCCACCGCGTAGGCGTTCTTCACCTGGCCGTTCTGGACGACCGGCGGGTTGATCTTGTACACGAGGCGCATCGTCAGCTGCGGGATCGCCTTGAAGCCGTTCCCGCAGACGCCGCTCGCCGGGTCGGCGAAGGCCACGTGCGTGCGGTGGTTGGCGCTGTCGATGTTCTGGCCGTCCCAGCAGCTCTGGAAGGCGAACGTGCGGACCACGTCGCTGCCCTGCGGGCAGATCGGGTACTGCGTCGTCAGCTGGACCTTGTTCTCGAAGCCGGTGCAGCTCCAGTGCGCGTTGGCGTTCGCCAGACCGTTGGTGGTGGTCTTGGCGTCACCGGTGATGACGCGCAGGAACTGCGGCATCGCGACGACCTTGCTGCTCGGGTTGCCGACGTACTTGATCTCCGCCTGGACGGGGGTCAGGATCCGGCCGACGTTGCCTTCCTTGCCGCCGCCGTCCGCGTTCTGGTCGAAGTCCTGCGTGCCGTCCTGGATACGGACCACCGGCCAGTAGTACGACGACAGGTCGTTCTTGTTCTGGCAGCTGGTGCCGCCCTGCAGGAACGTCTGGTTGCTCGAGAAGGCGTTGACCTTCTGGTTGCCGACGTAGTCGTGCAGGTGGTGCGCGCCGTTGGCCACGCCGGGCGCCACGATCACGTTGTCGGTGTTGTGGTTCTTGTTCGCGTTCACACCGCAGCGCGTGACGAACTGACCCGTCGAGGCGTTGCCCGTCTTGCGCGGCTTGCCCTGGACGTTCGGCGCGACCTTCGTGATGTCGACGAAGTCGGCCGCCACCGGGCCGTTGCCGGCCTGGCCGCCGTTGCCCTGCTGCTGACCGTTGTTGCCCTGCTGCTGGCCCCCGTTCTGCTGCTGACCGCCGTTCTGCTGCTGGCCACCGTTGTTCTGGCCGGCGGTGGTCTGGTTGGCGGTCAGCGTGGTGCAGGCGGCGAGCTGGGACAGCGACTGGTTGAACGTCCCGCCGACCCGCTGGATGTCGATCCTGATCCGGTCGATCGTCGCGGCCCGCTTCTCCTTGAGGGGGCCGACGATCGCGTTCTGCACGAAGCTCGCGTCGTTCGCCTGGGCCTGGCGCGTGGAGGCGAGCCGGGAGTAGGCCTCGGTGATCTGCTTGTCGAGGTTCGCGAGCTCCGCGGCCACGCCGTTGCGAGCCGCGGCCGGCACGTTCGTCAGCTTCTGGCCGACGTCCGGGCAGGAGAGCGTCGCCACCTGGGCGCCGGCGGCCTTGGTCTGGTTCCCTCCCCACGCCTGGTTGTTCGTCTCGTGGGCCGAGGCGAAGTAGTTGGCCCAGAGCAACCCGCCCCCACCGAGCGCTAGGGCAGCCGAGGCGGCTATGGCCTTGGTGGCCAGCGGCATACGGCGTTTTCTCGTGTTGCGTCCCATGGAACTCCTCTGACTTCCTTTCGGGGCGGAGGCGCCCGACAGGGGTGAAGCGGCGCCATCCCATACGCAGGAGGCCGGTGGGGTGTTCAGAGACGGGAGAAAAACTTGGAAGTTCCTGAGGGCAATTCGGGTACAAGAGGTGCAGAAGCCTCTGTTTCAGCGGGAGTTTAGGCGGGTAGACCTCATCTCTTTGAATTTCGTTCAGCTGATTCAGCGGCCGTGATCCAAATAGGCGAGCACGGCCAGAACCCGCCGATTGTCGTCGTCGGAAACCTCGAGGCCCAGTTTCGCGAAGATGTTGGAGGTGTGTTTCGCGATCGCCCGCTCGGTGACGACCAGCCGGTCGGCGATCGCCGCGTTCGAACGGCCCTGCGCCATCAGCTCCAGCACCTCCAGCTCACGGGGCGTCAGCCGCGCCGACGGCCGGTCGTCCGCCGCACGCCGCATCAGCAGCTGCTGGATCACCTGCGGGTCCATCGCGGTGCCGCCCGCCGCGACCCGTCGTACGGCGTCCACGAACTGCTCCGCGTCGAACACCCGGTCCTTGAGCAGATAGCCCACCCCGCCGGTGCCGTCGGCGAGCAACTCCCGTGCGTACAACTGCTCCACGTGCTGGGACAGCACCAGCACCGGGAGCCCGGGCCGCTCCCGCCGGGCCCGCAGCGCGCACTGCAGCCCCTCGTCGGTGTGCGTCGGCGGCAGGCGTACGTCCACTACGGCGACGTCGGGCGTCAGTTCGGCCAGCGCGCGGGTGAGCTCGGGACCGGACCCGACGGCGGCGGCGATCTCGAAGTCGTGGGCTTCGAGCAGCCGGACCAGTCCGTCGCGCAGCAGGAAGAGGTCTTCCGCTAGGACAACGCGCACGGGATCTCCATGGTGACCACGGTGGGACCGCCCGCGGGGCTGCTGACGGCCAGGACGCCGTCGAACGTACCCAGCCGCCGCTCGACTCCGAAGAGCCCGGAACCCGCGCCGATCACCGCGCCGCCCTTGCCGTTGTCGGTCACCGAGATGCGCAGCATGCCCTCGCCGTGGTGCAGGTCGACCCAGATCCGGTCGGCACCGGAGTGCTTGACCGCGTTGGTGAGGACCTCGCTGACCGCGAAGTAGGCGGCCGACTCGACCGGCGCCTCGGCGCGGCCGTCCAGCTCGGCGTTCACCTCGGTGGCGAGGGACAGCCGCAGCGCCAACGCCCGTAGGGCGTCGCCCAGTCCGCGCTCGGCGAGCACCGGCGGATGGATGCCGCGGACGAGTTCGCGGAGTTCCGCCAGGGCCTCCACGGAGGACCGGCGGGCCTGCGCGACGAGTTCCTTGGCCTTGGCCGGGTTCTTGTCGAGCAGCAACTCGATGGTGCCCAGGTCCATGCCCATCGCCACCAGCCGGCCTGCGCGCCGTCGTGCAGGTCCCGCTCGATCCGGCGCAGTTCGGCCGCGGCGGTGTCCACGGCGTCCCGGCGCGTCTCGGTCAGCACCCGGACCCGCTCGGCCAACTCGCCCTGACTTGCGCCCAGTACGGCCCGGGTGAGCCGGAAGTGGACGGTCAGCAGGCGCGGTGCCAGTGGGACGAGGGCCAGGAGGACGGCGGCCAGAGCGCCGGCGCCGAGCGCGGAGGCCTGGTCGGTGACGTGCACGAAGCCGTACCAGTACCCGCCGTACTCGGACAACGGCCGCCACAGCCCGGCCGCGACCGCGAACCCCTCCAGCGGGTGGAACAGCAGTACCGCCGGCAGCAGCGCGGTGAGGAACCCCGCCGTCATGTCCACCTGCAACCACCGCAGATCCCGCCAGGTCGCCGGGTCGCGGAGCATCGCGTACGTCCGCGTCCAGGGGTTGGCGTCCTCGGGGACCGGCCGGCACGCCGAGGGCATCTTCACTCCGCCCCACTCCGCCGCGAGCACCCGCCGCCAGTCGGCGAACGCCCGCACCCGCGTCAGCACCCACGGTGTGGTGACCAGCCCGACGCCGATCGGGATGAGCGAGAGGGACACGAGGGACAGCGTGTAGCACAGAACCGCGCCCGGAACGATCACCAGGGCCAGCACGAACCCCCGCCCCGCCGCCAGTGCGACGGCCCGGGCCCTCGTGGGAAGAGAGCCGCTCTTCGCGTTGGTGTTCATGGCAGCAGTCTCGCCGGGGAGGGCGGCGAGGTCACGGGGTCGAGCCCCCGTCAGGGGGTGGTGTCAGGTACACCCCCGGACAGGCCCGCGAGCACCCTCGCCTCCACTTCCGGGTCGAGCCCCTTCGGGGTGCGGTCCGGACGCATCGGCGCCGTGCCACCGATGTCCCGCAGCCACGCCCAGGTGTCGGCGACGGTCTCCCCGACGGTACGGCAGCTCAGGCCCGTCGCCAGCGCCCGCGAGACGTCGGCGGAGTGCAGGGAGTCGTGCATGTCGCTGCCCGGCGGCACCCACACCGGCAGCTGCGTCCACGGCTCGATCCCCGCGTCGAGGATCACCTCCGGCCCGGTCCAGCGCAGTTCCGCCGCCGCACCGGTCACGTCCACGCACGCGTCGAGCAGCTCGCCCATGGTGGCGTGCCCCTGCGGGCTGATCATGTTGTACGGCCCGCTGAGCTTCTGCTCCGCCGCCCCGAGGATCCACTCGGCCATGTCGCGCACGTCGACGTACTGCAGGGGCAGCTCCCGCGGCCCCGGCGCCAGGACCGGCCCGCCGCGGGCGATACGGGTCAGCCACCACGGCAGCCGGCCGACGTTCTCGTACGGGCCGAGGATCAGCCCGGCCCGTACGAGCACGGAGCGGTCCGCGCCGAAGGCCGCGACGGCGGCGATCTCGGCGCCCCGCTTGTCGCGCGCGTAGTCGGTCTTGCCGGCGTCCGGCTCGGCGCCCTCGACCAGCGGGGCACTCTCGTCGTACCCGGCCGGCGCGGGCCAGGCGTACACCGAGCAGCTCGACACGTACACGTACCGCCCGGCGCGGCCCCGCAGCAGCCGCGCCGCCTCGTGCACGGCCCGGGGCGCCGCCGACCAGGTGTCGACGACGGCGTCCCACTCGCCTTCCACGAGGGCGGCGAGCCCGTCGGGCGCAGTGCGGTCGCCCTGCAACGACCGCACACCGGCCGGGGGTCGGTGCGTCCCTCGGTTGAAGACGGTCACGTCCCAGCCGCGCCCGAGGGCCGCCTCCACGACGGCCCGTCCCGCGAACTCCGTACCACCCAGAACCAGAAGCCTCATGCCGGTGACTCTGCCCGTTCGGACGGCCGGAGGGAACGGGGATCTGCCGTCAGCAGACGGTCAGCGGCCCGTCGGCGGCACGTACTTGTAGCCCACGCGCCGCACCGTCCGGATGGTCTCGCGATGCTCGGCGCCCAGCTTGCGCCGCAGCCGGGCGATGTGGACGTCGACGGTGCGCCCGTCGCCCACGTGGCCGTAGCCCCACACCGTGGTCACCAGCTGGTCCCGCGTGTGCACGCGGTGCGGGTGCGCCACCAGGTGGGCGAGCAGCTCGAACTCCAGATAGGTCAGGTCGAGCGGCCGCCCGTCCACCTCGGCGGTGCGCCGGCCGGTGTCGACGCGGACGAGCGGGTCCGCGCCCACGGCCTGTTCCGTGTCCGGCTGGTCGGGCACCGCGACGGGCGGGAACGGGGGCTGCTGGTCGGCAGGGACGAGCACCAGGTAGCCGATCATCGGCGGGCGGCCCGGCAGGCTCGGCAGCGCGTGCGGGGGCGCAGGCAGCCAGGTGGCGCCCGGCGGCAGGAAGTCGGCCACGTCGACGGCCTCGTCCCGGTCGACGGCACGCAGCCGGTGCCGTGCGGAGCCGTTCGGCGGGGTGGCGGTGGTGAGGGCGGCGGTGGAGAGAGAACGAGTGGTCGCCATGAGAGGTCAGCTCTTTCGCGCGAGGAGTTCGTCGGGGGACGTACGTCGTGCGCGCTGGCCGAAGGCCGGAAGGACGGCTGTGCCGGGGTGCGGCTGCCGGGTGTACGGCTCTACAGGGCCCGCGCGGTGTTCGCGCGACAACACACCCGGTCGAAGTCGTGGTGCTGACGGGAAGGCCAGAAGGGCTCGAGGTCACGGCGACCCGTCGCGCTGAACTTCTGGAAGCTGGCCATGGCTCTCATTGAAGCAGACACACGCCCGTGACAGGAGCCTCCTCTCACTCTTGGACGCTCTTTTTCCCGGCGTGCCCACGCACCCCCGACGCGCGGAAGGGGCGCCCGCCACGACGGCGGGCGCCCCTTCCGGGAGCTGTGTGGAGCCGATCAGACCTGGCCGGCCTTCTCCAGCGCCGTGCAGCAGGTGTCGACGATGAGGCGGGTCACCAGGTACGGGTCGACGTTGGCGTTCGGGCGGCGGTCCTCGATGTAGCCCTTGCCGTCCTTCTCGACCTGCCACGGGATGCGGACCGAGGCGCCGCGGTTGGAGACGCCGTACGAGTACTCGTTCCACGGGGCGGTCTCGTGCAGGCCGGTGAGGCGGTCCTCGACGCCGACGCCGTAGTTCTTGACGTGGTCGAGCGGCTTGGAGCCCTCACCCAGCGCCTCGCAGGCGGTGATGATGGCGTCGTAGCCCTCGCGCATCGCCTTGGTCGAGAAGTTGGTGTGCGCACCGGCACCGTTCCAGTCGCCCTTGACCGGCTTCGGGTCCAGGGTCGCGGAGATGCCGAAGTCCTCGGCGGTGCGGTACAGCAGCCAGCGGGCCACCCAGAGCTGGTCGGCGACCTCGAGCGGGGAGAGCGGGCCGACCTGGAACTCCCACTGGCCGGGCATGACCTCGGCGTTGATGCCGGAGATGCCGAGGCCCGCCTTCAGACAGTTCTCCAGGTGCGCCTCGACGACCTCACGGCCGAAGATCTCGTCGGCGCCGACACCGCAGTAGTAGCCGCCCTGGGGAGCCGGGAAGCCGCCCTCCGGGAAGCCGAGCGGACGCGAGCCGTCGAAGAAGGTGTACTCCTGCTCGATACCGAAGATCGGCTCCTGGGCGGCGAACTTCTCGGCCACCTCGGCGAGCGCGGCACGGGTGTTGGACGCGTGCGGGGTCATGTCCGTGTCGAGGACCTCGCACAGCACCAGGACGTCGTCGCCGCCGCGGATCGGGTCGGGGCAGGAGAAGACCGGCTTGAGCACGCAGTCCGAGGAGTGGCCCTCGGCCTGGTTGGTGGAGGACCCGTCGAAGCCCCAGATCGGCAGCTCCTCGCCCTTGGCGTCGTCGGCCAGGATCTTGGTCTTGGAGCGGAGCTTGGCGGTCGGCCGGGTGCCGTCGATCCAGATGTACTCAGCCTTGAAGGTCACGGGCCACATCCTTCGGGGGTGGTCTCGACTGCGCGGTCGACAGCGCAGTCGCAGAGGTCGTGCGGGTGCGCGGCGCTGCCGCAACGGGGCGCCGGGTGATGCCCGGCAGCTTGTCAACAGGCGATTTCCTGGCCATTGCTCTGATGTGAACCCCGTGTTACCGGGGGCTCCCGTGCCGGGAGTCACTCGGTGACCGGTCCGTCCCCTTCCGGTGCGTACGCCATCGACCCCCGGCGAGTACGCCGTCAACCCCTGCCGCGTACACCATCGACCCCTGGCGAGCACGCCATCGACCTCGTCGCTGAGCCGAGGCTCAGCACACGTGAGGTCGGCCACCGCCCCCCGTGCGGTGGCCGACCTCAGGGCCGCTCCACCCGGAGCGGCCGCGGCTCCAGGAGGCGACCGTCGGCTTCCCGACCCGGAAACCGGTCACGGGCCCGCGTCCGAGCGCCGCCGCGCCGCGCTCGCCCCGCGTGCCGGTCCTGCTGCTCGTGGTCGCGAACAGCGGGACCGTGCCACGTGACGTGCCGCCTCCTGGAGTTACTGAAGCGCCGGCCTCACCCCACCTTCTCGATCAGGGCGCGGCGGATCAGGAACTTGCCGGGTTCGCGGACCTGTTCGAAGGCGGCGTTGTTGAGGAGGACACAACTGCCGGAGACGGAGGTGACCTTCACCGTCGTGGACTTGTTGTTGTCCAGGTTGGTGACCTTCAGGGTCGTCCCCGCCGGGAACTGGTTGCTGGACGCGGCCGGGGCGCCGCCCTCACCGGAGAGCGTCACCGTGGAGCCCTTGCAGACCTGCTGGCCTGAAGCCGAGGTGCCGGCGCCTCCCGTGTTGTTCGCGGGCGCGGTCGTGGCAGGCGCGGTGGTGGCGGCCTGCGAGGCCTGGGGGTCCTGAGCCGACCCCCCGGCCTGCGCGGCGCCGCCGGACTGCGCCGATCCCGATCCACCCGCCTGGATCGACTCCCCGACCTGGCAGCCGGATGCCTCCTGCTTCCGCTTGATCTCGGCGACCACCGCCTCGCGGTTGGCGATCCGCGCCGCCGACTGGGCGTCCGGGTTGGCCTTCTGCGCGGCGATGAACGACTCGTTGTTGCCGAGCGCGGTGGCCAGGCCCTGACAGACCGTCGAGGTCGACGCGTTCTGCACGTTCGCCGCGTTCGAGGTGGCGGCGAGGGCGAAGGCCCCACTGCCGGCCACGGCGACGGCGGTGACCGCCAGCGCGATCTTCTTCTTGGGACTGAGGGTTCTCCTACGCGACATGCGCGCCTCCTGTCCCCGGCCGCCGTCAGTGGCGACCGGACGCGATAGGTACGCCGCTATGTACGAGATACCGAACGGAGTTACTCAGCGGTTTACAGGAGTCAGCGAAGTAACGTAGGTCACAGGGGAGTGGGCGTCAGCGGGACAGGGCGTCCCGTACGGCCTCCTCCGTGCGCCCGACCACGGCCGTACCGTCGTCGGCGGTGATGATCGGCCGCTGGATGAGCCGCGGGTGCTCGGCGAGCGCACGCACCCAGCGGTCGCGTGACGCGGCGTCCCTCGGCCACTCCTTCATGCCCAGTTCCTTTGCGTCGGCCTCCTGGGTGCGCGTGATGTCCCAGGGTTCGAGGTTCAGCCGGTCGAGGACCTCGCGGATCTCGTCCTCGGTCGGCACGTCCTCCAGGTAGCGGCGCACGGTGTAGTCGGCACCCTCGGCGTCGAGCAGGGTGAGGGCGCTGCGGCACTTCGAGCAGGCCGGGTTGATCCAGATCTCCATGCCTCACACGGTAGCCGACGCACCCCTTCTCACCCATGTCACAACCTGGCTCAAATGCCCTGTGGCCAGGGGCTTTTGTCAGTGGGGGGCAGTAAAATAGGAGCAGTGTTCGAGGGAGGCGCCGGGGTGTCCGGCACCTCCCTGACCGCGACAGGAGGATGCCTGTGCCCGCTGCCGCAACCCAGCCGAAGACGACCCGGTCGACGGCGCGGCGGCCGGTCCCGATGGACCTGCCGTACGCACCGACGGCCAAGCGACCGCTCCCGCCGGGGCGGCCGCGCGAGTGGTACGTCACGCACAACCGGCGCCTGAAGGCGATGCGCCTCGCCATCGCCCTGCTCGACTCCGGCGTGTACGTACCGAACCAGGCGCACAACGAGACGATACGGAGCACGGCGGAGCGGGTCGGGATACGGCCGCCGTCGGACACGACGTGCCACATGGTGCGGGCGCTGATGCGATACAGCCGTTGAGCGTGGCGCCGGGTGCCCTCTTGCTGGTGGGCACCCGGCGTCGGGGGAGCCGTCCCCGGGGGCTCCGCCCCAGAACCCCGGTCGGCCCGAACGGCCTCGTCCTCAATTGCCGGACGGACCGGGTCGGTCGGACAGCTCCTTCTCCAGCGGTGTCCGGAATCGCGGCGTCACCCGGGTGCCGGCCAGCCACGAGCCCAGGCGGGCCGCCTCCAGCTCGATCGCCTCGTACGCCTCCCGGCCCGAGCCCCTCCCCGCCCAGCACACGCCACACGACCTCACCGTCCGCCCGCTGAGCCCACCCCCCGACCACCCGGCCGTCCCACCACACCGTCGGGCCGACATTGGCGCTGCCTACCAGTCACGGTCCTGCCAGCCCATCGCCGTCGGGTCCAGGCCCGGGAGCAGGGCCGCCCACGGTTCGGCGGCCGGCGGCGGCTCCTCGTCGCCCGGCGTCACATACCCCGTCGCCCCGCCGTCCAGCGTCACCGGTACCGCCCCGATCGCCGTCAACGCCCGGCGCACCTCCGTGACCCTCCAGCCGGTCCACCACTTCAGGTCCCCCTCCGTGGCCGGCCCGCAGGCCGCCAGCCAGCGTCGCAGCAGCTCCCGCTGGGCCTCCGCGGGCGGGAGTTCGGGGTGGGGCGGGGCGATGGCCCAACGGAACTGCGACGACGTCCACACACCCAGCGGGCGACCCCGGACGACCCGGCCCTCGACACCGAGGACGCGCATCAGCCGCGACGACACGGTGTGCGGGGCCTCGTAGCTCCTGCCCGCGCCGTAGGTGAACTGCTCCTTCAACCGAGGCTCGTCCCGGGTGAGTTCGCTGACGGTCGCATGACCGGGCCGGGCCAAGCGGCCGGCGCCGACGCCTCGACCTCCGCGAGCCACTGAGCCGTCAGCCGGCCACCGCTTCCGGACACCATGTCCTTGACCAGCGCGGCGCAGGCCTTCGCCGCGTTCACCAGGCCGGTCGACGCGTGCACCACGGCGGCGAGTTCGGCCGGGAACACGAACACGGTGTGCCGCATGCCGTGCACCAGCGTCCGGTCCTCGTACAGCCCCGCTCGACCTCCGCCACGGTCTTGTCCGCGTCCGCGAGGCGCGCCCCGACGGCGAGGTACACCGTGGCCGGATCCGTGCCGTGCAGCGCGACCAGCGACCCGGCGACCTCCTCGGGCGTCACCGCCCGCGACCCGGCACCCAGCCGGTGCCGCACCGCGAGCCGGGCCCGCCGCTCCACCGTCCCGATGTGCCGCCCTCCGCCGCCCATGCCGTCTCCCTCGGATCGAAAAGCAGATGCACTCGCAGTGACCGCTTCCTTACGCTGGACACACATCCGATGGGGTCCCAGATCCCCGGCACCCCATCGAATCCCCCGTGGCACAACCACTCACCCAAGCGAAGGAGGGCGTCATGGGCACCATCATCCTTGCCGGAACCGTCGTCCTCGTCCTCTTCGGATTCGGCAACCACATCTGGTGGCTCGCCGCCATAGCACTGTTCGTCCTGTACGTGCGGTACGGTCGCGGCTCGTCCTCCGCGGGCACCGGAGGGGCCCCGGCCTCGGCAGCCAGCTACCAGGAGTACCGCGCGCGCCGTGACCAGCAGGCCAAGTGGGAGCGCCGCTACCGCCGCGAGCGCCCCTTCGAGGCCCGCCGTCAGGAGGGCGGCAAGTAGGAAGCGCGAGGAGGAGCAGGCGTCACAGGCCGGGCGCGCCCCAGATGGGGAACCACCGGCCGAGGTCCTGCTCGATCCGCAGATCGTTCGCGAGAGCCGCCTTGATCTGCAGTTCCAGCGCGTTGTCGCGCCGCTCGCCCTGCCTGGCGAGCGGCGCGAACGGATAGTAGGTTCCCCGCTTGTACAGATAGACCAGCCCCAGCCGCCGCCCGCTGGTGTCCTGGAAGCCGGCCACCGAGCACAGCAGCTGGGGGCCGAAGCCGTTGACCTCCATCGCGCTGTTCACCGCGTGCAGATCGTTGACCAGGGCGGACAGCTGGTCGGGGGTGCGGCGGGAGACCAGCCACGAGTAGCCGTAGTCGTCCCGTTGCAGCTCGACGGGTGGCCCGGTGCGGTCGGTGTCGGCGTCCAGGAGCGCCTGGACCTCCTGGTTGGCCTGGGTGAAGACGCCACCCTCCACCGTGGCGAAGCAGACCGCGCCGGTCCCTGTCGGGGTGAACCCGGCGGCGGCCTCGAGGGTGATCGCCGCCGACGGCAGGGCGAACAGCTGGTCGAGGTCGGGTGCCACCGGCTTCGTACGGCCGAGCAGGATGTCCAGGAACCCCATCGGCGCTCAGCCCGCCTTTCCCGGCGCTGCCGCCTCGCCGAGTTCCGCGGAGATACGGGCGAGCTGCTCGAGCCGTTGCTCCAGGGTCGGGTGCGTGGAGAACAGACGGGAGATGCCCGGGTCGGAACCGAAGGCGGGGGTGAAGTAGAAGGCGTTGAACGCCTGGGCCGTCCGCAGGTCCTGCGTGGGGATGCGGGCGATGTCCCCGGTGACCTTGGTCAGCGCGGACGCCAGTGCCGAGGGCCGCCCGGTCAGGTGCGCGGCGGCGCGGTCCGCGGCCAGCTCCCGGTACCGGGACAGGGCCCGGATCAGCAGGAAGCTGATCGCGTAGACGAGCGCCGAGATCCCCATGACGGCGCCGAAGACGGCGATGGTGTTCTGGTCCTTGCGGCCCCGCCCGCCGAACAGCTCCGAGTAGAACGCGAACCGGACCATCAGTCCGGCGATCACCCCGAGGAACGACGCCACGGTGATCACGGCGACGTCCTTGTGCGCCACGTGCGACAGCTCGTGCGCGAGCACACCCTCCAGCTCCTCGGGCTCCAGCCGCCTGAGCAGCCCGGTGGTCACGCACAGCACGGCGTGATCGGGGTTGCGGCCGGTCGCGAACGCGTTCGGCATGTCCAGGTCGGAGACGGCGACGAGCGGCTTCGGCATGTCGGCCACGGCGCACAGCCGGTCCACCACACCGTGCAGCTTGGGATACTCCTCGCGCTCCACGATCCGCCCGTGCATGGCGTACAGCGCGATCCGGTCCGAGAACCAGTACTGCGCGCCCAGTGCCGCCGCCGCGATCACGACGACCAGCACCCAGGACTTCAGCAACGCGATCAACGCGGCGACGAACGCCACGTACAGCAATCCGAGCAGAAACAGCGTGACCGTCATCCGGACGGTCAGCCGCCGATCGCTCTGGAACCGGCTCCGCATCGTGCATCACCCCGCAGTACCCCGCAGTAAGGCACTCGTCCCATCCCCATTGTGCGCCCAACCCGACCCATGAACCGGTTCCGAACGGCTCCATGGCAGGCAAAAAGTGCCTCTTGAAATCTCTCCGGGAGGTCCTGGGGGAACGACGGAGCCCCGTCTCCACCCGGGGGCGGGGACGGGGCTCCGTGTCAGTGCTGCGGCAGCGGCCGGCTCACACGTCGAAGTAGTGAGGGGCCGGGTCTCTGACCTGCGGCCGTGTCATCGATCAACGCTGCGACCTGCGACTTAGCTGTCGTGGTTGTCAGCGTTGGTTGTCGTTGAGCACCCCCGCACGGCCCGGAGACGGCCCGAGCGGGGCGCCCGGAGGTTGCCTCTCGATGCGAACTATGGGCGTGACGGTCGCTGAGGTCTGCCGGGCACGTCAGCTGGTCGCCCGAGGCTGGTGGCGGTCGGTCGCGGGCACGGGGGTTGCTGTACTTCGCTGCTGTACCGCAAGTAACTTGGCTGCAGACATCACTCCTGGAAGCGCCATGCCTCGCCGGTCGCCGGCCACCGTAAGAGCAGCATTTCAGCCCCGCCGCCGCCCCTGGCTCGCCAGTCGGAGCGCGACGCCAGCGTTCCACGGGTTGCCGCTCTCTACTCAGCGCAAGATCCGCGACTTCGAGCGTCGGTATGGTCTCGAACCCGGCGCTGTGGCCTATGCGTTCCGAGCGTGGAAGGCCACAGGAAAGCGACGGGGTCCGCGCTGGGGCGATCAGCCGACCTGCTACGAAGAGGCCACCCGGATTGAGTCAGGGAGAAGGCTTATCGAGAGGGCCTGCCTGGCCCTCCCCGGCAAGCACCGTCGAAAGCTGCGCACTCTCCTGCGCCAACCTGACGCCACCCGATACGCCCAGTCGATCCAAGACCCCTTCGCACCCATCGAGTGGCCCTGGTGGCTACGCCGGACAAGTATTTGACCATCCACCGTTAGGGCTCAGTTCTTCTGGAAAGTGGTGCAGCCAGGCTCTCACCTCGGGCCCCTTGAGGCGGCATCCCTCTGGCGTGCGCCGACGTGTTCGTCAGTTGTCATCGTCTGTCAACGCCGGTCCGCGTCGGACGGCCCAGCGACGGCCCCGACTGGGAAGCGACCACCGGCGGATGTCCGCCGCCTGCGCCTTCTGCGCATCTCCACCCAAAGCAGGACACAAGTCAGCAAGGCGCCGGGGATGACCAGGACCAGAAGCGTCCGAACCGCGACCACTCTCTCGTCCTCTTGGCCCGTGTAGGTGCCCAGTGGCGAACCGTAGCTGATCGCGAACGTAAGAGCATCGAACAGCATCATGATGATCACGAATACGCATAGGAGCACCTCGCCGAGCACCCAGAGTGCTCGCCCCGCCATAGCTAGCCCACGCACGCCGACCCCCTGCGTCGCCACTGCGAGATCCGAGCGCTCAGCACGGTACCCGACGCGAACCAAGGGCCTGCCCGAAGGCGGGGCGCATCAGGCGGCAACTCGGTCACATGTTCGATTCAAACACCGGACCCTCACTCCGTCGAGCTGTCACCCGGTCGGACTAGCAGCGGAAGCCAAGGCCGACGACAGTACGCACACTCGTTAGCCTGACGCCTGTTCGAGTGGAGGGCATCATGCGCACACACCGAATCCTCGCCCCGCTGGCGGCCTGCTCCTTCGCCCTCGTCGCGTTCAGCGGCACTGCTGTCGCCGCCACTCCCAACCCCGAACCGTTGCCCCCCAAGGGGTACATCTCCGCCCAAGAGTGCCGTGAAGCCGGCGGCGTCCCCAAGTACGAGACGTACACCTGGTACGGCCTCGACACGTACGTCTGCATCGGAGGCGCCTACGACGAGTACTTGGTCTTGGACTGAGGAACTGCGCCGTTTCTGAGCGCAACCGCCGACAGCCGGACGCTCAGGCGCGGGTGATTTTCCATCGGCCGCCCGGCCCCGCTCCCGTGTCCCATTGCATTGCATCTCATTTCATTCACTAGCCATGGAATGCGATGCAATGCAATGGGACATAGGGACACTGATGGGGTCCGGCCACTAACGGTCTCGGGGGAATTTGAGTTTCAGTCGTGCTGATCTGCCGGCTCGGCTGGTGGGGGATTGGTGAGCGGTGTCGCGGATGAGGACGAGTTCGGGCACGGCATTCGTGCGGCCCTGCTCACGTCACGGACCGACCGGGTGATCATCACGTCCGCCGAGGCCGTAAAGCGATGGACAGCCCTGCGGTGCTGGGGCGAACATCTTCGCGATGAATCACGAACCTCTCTCCATCTCCAAACGCGTCCGTTTCGTCGAGCTCAGCGCGAAGGCTCTGCGGGCGCTTGCCGACGGTGACCTCGCCGGCGGCAGCGCCGAGGCCGGGGTCGCCCTTGACGAATACTTCGTCTGCGACCGGGCCCGCTGGATCTTCGGCTGTCGCGCTGACCAGCTCGCCAAGGACCCGTCTGCCGCGCCCTGGATCACGCGGGCAGCGGTGTCCGAGCCGGACGGGGCCGTTGTCGGCGACGCCGGGTTCCACGGGCCACCGGACGAGGCCGGCATGGTCGAGGTCGGCTACACCGTCGTGCCCGGATATCGCCGCCAGGGCTATGCCCGCGCCATGCTGAGGGCGCTGCTCGTCAGGGCCGCCGCCGAACCCGGTGTCAGGACCGTGCGGGCCAGGATCGGCTCCGACAACACCGCCTCCCTGGCCACCATCGCGGGCTTCGGTTTCACGCGCGTCGGCGAGCAGGGGAACGAGCGCGACGGGCTCGCGATCGTCTTCGAGGTCCCGGCAGACGCGATCCAGGCCAAGCGGCGTACGGCCTCGGCGGACATGGCGGGTGACCCGGTCGGCCCGTGACATGAAAAGGGCCCCACGGGTTGGGTGATTGTGAAGCTGACCTGGGCCCGTGCGGCCTGTTCCCATCCTGCCCTGTCCGGTGTCTCACGCGCGCATTTCGGTGAGTTGTTGGCCGAGCTCGCCAGTGCGTGGGAGGCCGCACGGCAGTCCGCGCTCCGCGAGGCCCGGGGCGGGGAGCGTCGGCGGGCGGAGGGTGCCGGCCGAAAGCCCAAGCTGGTCTTCCTCGATCGGCTGCTGGTCACCCTGGTCCATCTGCGCCATCAGTTGCCGCACGTGGTGCTCGCCGAGCTCTTCGAGGTGGATCGCTCCACCGTCTCCGCGGCCATCCGTCAGGTCCGCCCGCTGCTGGCAGCCCGTGGTTTCGCCGTGCCCGACCGGCCCGGCCTGCGGCTGAAGACGCTGGAGGACGTTTTCGCCTATGCCGAGGCGGAGGGCGTTGAGCTGCGGCTGGATGGGGCTGAGACCCAGGTCCGCCGCCCGCAGGCCGGCCGCCCCGGGCGCCGGGCGTTCGTCTCCGGCAAACGCAAGCAGAACACCATCAAGACCACCACGTTCAGCGACCACCAGGGCCGCCTGCTGCTGTCCGGCCTGGTCCGCCCGGGCCGGATGCACGACCAGACCGCCGTGCGCACCGAGGGCATCGCCGAGCAGTTCCGTACCCATCCCGGCGTGAAGGCGAAGGTCGATTCCGGCTACCTCGGGCTGGCCAAGGAGTTCCCCGGCCAGGTCAGCGCCCCGCCGAAGAAGCCCAGGGACGAGGCGTGCGACGGTGACAAGCACGCCTGGCGGGAAGTGCGGCGGCGCCAGTCCTCGGCGCGGATCTGTGTCGAGCACACCAACGCCGAACTCCGCCAGTGGGCAACCCTGCGGCGATTTACCGGACGCCGCGAGACCTACGCCGAGACCCATCTCGCGATCGCCTCACTCGTCTCCGACCGATCCGCGCATCGAACTCGCCTGCCGCTGATTCGCAACGATCAGTGGAAACCGCCCGGTTTACCCGGTCGTCTTCATCGACTGTGTGAACGTGAAGATCAGGGAGGGGCAGGTCGCCAACCGGCCCGTCTACATGGCCG